>CBFGJN010000055.1:0-12897 GCA_965649115.1 Caldifarciminota bacterium
TTGTTGATTTATTGGGGGGATTATTAGGGGGGCTCTGCCCCCCAAAGCAAAAAATGGGTATTTTAAAGCCGAAGGCTTTTATTTAGGGCGGGTGGGAAAATAAAGAAAAATAAATAATTCCAGAATTTTTGGACACAGCATTAAAAAATAATCAATCAACTTTAAAATTTTGAAACTTATGGAAAAAGAAAAACTTATAGAGGAAATAAAAAATTTAAAACAGATTTATAATAAAGGAAATTCAATCATTATTCCCGCTCTTTGGAGAGCTCAGGAGATATATGGTTACTTATCAGATGAGGCTCTTGAAATTATAGCAAATGAAATAAATAGTACAAAAGAAAAACTTCTTCAAGTTGCTACATTTTATCACTTTTTTCATACAAAACCTACTGGAAAATACCATATTCACATCTGTACCAATATATCTTGTATGTTGAATTCAGCATATGAAGTTGTTGAAACGTTAAGGAAAGAATTGGGTGTTGATGAAAATGAAATTACACCTGATGGTTTGTTTTCTTGGGAAGAAATTGAATGTATAGGTTTATGTGATAAACCTGTTGCAGGATTTATAAATCGTTATAGATTAACTAACTTAAACCCAGAAAATATTAAGGAAGTTATAAAAGATCCACAAAAATTTGCTCCACAAAAGCCAATTATTGAATTAATTTAAATGATATTCATATTATTTTTAACTGCATTTAATTTATTTCTTGGGTTTAGTTTGATATTTCCAATTTTCCCTTCCTTTGTAAAACAACTAAATGGAAGTCCTACTGATGTGGGTGCTCTTGTTTCAATTCAGCCACTTATGCAATTTTTATTTTCACCATTTTGGGGAACATTATCAGATAGATTTGGACCAAAAAAATTTATTTTTATAGGTATGCTTGGATATGCTATTTCATTCTATTTAACAGCAATAGCAAATAATATACAATTTTTATATTTTGCAAGAATTTTTGGAGGAATTTTATCATCTGCTGCTATACCAACAATTTTTTCTTATTCCTCTTATATTTCAACAAATGAAAATAGGAATATCTATCTTGGGATAGTAGGTGGTGGTTTTGGACTGGGGCTTATTATTGGTCCGTTTATTGGAGGAATTTTAGGAATTTTTAATATAAGACTTGTCTTCCTTACTTCATTTTTTATTTTCTTAATAAATTCATTGCTTGTTTTGATGCTTTTGAAGGATATAAGAGTTCAAAAAATTCAAGAATCTAATAACAAAGTTAAACTAATTAATAGATATATAATTTTTGCACTTTTTGTCAATTTTGTTATTTTATTCTGTGCAACGAATATGCAGATTGTTTTGGGAATTCTATTAAACTATAAATTCCATTTAGATGTTCTTAAAATTGGTTTAATTATTGGGATTGGAGGAATTTTTGGTGCTATTTCTCAATTGTCTTTAAAGTTTCTTTTAAATTTATTTTCTGAAAAATTTTTAATTGTAATGAGTATATTTCTTTTATCAATAAGTATGCTTTTTGTTCCATTTATAAATAATCCAAGTTTGCTATTCATTATAATGATGCTTTACGGTTTGGGATTTGGAATTTCTCAACCTAATATAACTGCAAGAACAAGCAAAAAAATTCCAAATGAATATCAGGGTCAATTTATGGGTTTATTTCAATCATCTGGGTCACTTGGTAGATTTTTAGGTCCAATTTTATGTTCATTACTATATCAGATTAATCCAAATTTACCTTACTTTTTGGGTGGATTTATTTTGATTGTTGTTTTATTATTTTCAATTTTATGGCTTTAATACTTGGTATTTTTTTTAGCTATTTTTATAGTGTTTTTTACTATGTGATACCAATAAATTTAAATTCCATTTTTATTTTATATTCGCTTAAAAAATATCGTCTTAATGTAGTTTTGATATTTTCTTTAATTTTTGGTATTCTTTCAGATTTAATTTATCCAAATAAAGTTTGGATTTCGCCTATATTTTACATTATTTTATCCTACTTGATAAGTTTTTTCAAAGGAGAATTTGTTTTGATTTTTTTAGGTTTTATTATATGGCTTGTTGGTTATGAAGCTTTTAAGTTTTTTCTTGATTTTAAAACACCTTTTCCTATATTAATTTTAAGAATTTTTTTAACATCTATAATTTTTTTTGTAGTTTCAAGAGAAAACTTAAATATAGGAAAATAAAAGCCTTATTTTTAAGGTGAGTGGAAGAAATAAGAAAAGGCTTATATTCAGGGTAGTATGGGGTTTTTAAAAGCTGTAGGCTTGTTTTGTAGGGTGGGTGGAAAGAGCACTTTGTCCTGATTAAACCTATTGATTTTATTGGGGGTTTATTGAAAGGGGACTACGCTATTTATAAGGTGTAGCCTTAATTATAGGGTGGGTGGGGATACGATATTTAAAAACTTTTTAAGACTTTCTTTGTTTTAAAATTTTCACACTGGATGTCAGGGCAGTGGAAGGGAAAAGGAAAAAAAACCTAAAAAGGAAGTTTGATCTATGAACAAGGCACAACTTATAAACGAGGTAGCAAAAAGATCAGGGATAACCAAGAAAGATGCAAAAGCTGCTGTTGGTGCCGTATTTTCAGCAATAAAGGATGCTCTTGCAAAAGGTCAAATTATTTCATTCAATATAATTTTTTTGCTTCTGATATTGTTTTCATGTACTAATAAAACTACTGAACCCACTTTGAATAATAAGGGAAATGTTGAAGTTGACTCGGAAACAGCACTAATCTATGAAGGTTTAATATCAATTGAAAAAGAAATTTTAAAACATGAAAATAAGGACCTATTTACTATTGCTAAAAATAACGAGTCTTATACGCTTGCTTTTATCTCAAAAAACAAAATTTACAATTATCAGTTTTCAACATTTTTGAATAATGTATCTTGTAAAGTTAAAGAGATAAATAATTTCAGAATTTTAAAAAAGGGGGATAATTCTTATAATATTATTATTTACAAAGAAGGTGATGGAAAGGATTGTTCCCAGTGTTATCCTTATATTTGGTCATGTTGTAGTTATTCCAAAGACCCCTGTTTTCATTGGATAACCTGTCCACTTGTAGGTTGCACAAGTGGAGCTTGTTATTACGATTGCACCTGTCCTCCACTTGATCCAAACGATTAAATTTTGTCTTTTTTATTATTTCATTAAAGGGGATGTCAATTTTTTGGGTGGGGAAATATAATAAAATTATGGTATCAACAATAATTTATGAACTTTTAATGTACTTCTTGATTTTAGTGAGGGTATTTTATTGTGCTTTAAAATTTTCATTATGACACCAAGATATGCGATTTTAACTTGCCCTGTATGTTGGAATGAAGTTGATTTAAATGATGACACAATAACATATAACTTCAATGAATATATATTTACATTCTGCTCTGAGAATTGCTATAATAAGTTTAATGAAGAACCCAATTATTACATAGAAATTATGCTTTCTTCTATAAATCATAAATGCTCTTGTGGTGGAAATTGTTGCTGTAATGAATGATATATTATTTTTCAAGTGGTGAATTTGGGAGTTTAGTTTTTTTAGAGATTTTAAAACTAATAGAAATAAGAAAAGTTATAACAATCCCTAATAGACCAAAGGGTAGAGGTTTAAAATTTCAAGAACCTTTAATAAAGCGATTAGCATTAGAAAATGATGTTGAAGTTATACAAGTTGAAAATCCAGAAGATTTGGTATTTGATGAAAGACCTGACTTTATAGTAGTTTGTGATTATGGTAAAATTCTAAAAGAAAAAACATTAAAACTTCCAAAAATTGCTCCATTAAATATTCATCCTTCTTTACTTCCAAAATATAGAGGTGCTGCTCCTATTGAGAGAGCAATGATGGAAGGTGATGAAATTGGTGTAAGTATTATTTTAATGAATGAAAGAATTGATGAAGGAAAAATTATTAGACAAGAAAGAGTAAATTATTCTATTGAAATGACAAAGGGTGATTTATATCCTATATTGGCGCAATTAAGTGCAAAATTGCTTAAATTATCTATTGAAGATTTTATAAACAATAATGTTAGCTTGGTGGAGCAGATTGGACAACCAACTTATGCTAAAAAAATAAAGAAAGAAGAGCTATTTTTAGATTTTAATGAAAATTATTTAAAAATTGTAAGAAAGATAAATGCTTTATCTCCAAAGCCAACAGCAAGAGCAATTATAAAAAATTTATATTTAAAATTTTATAGAGCCATTCCTTGTGAAATGAAATTAAAACCCTACGAAATTTATATAAATAAAGAAGAATTTATTATTGGTGCATTAGATGGTTCTGTGAAAATTTTAGAAATTCAACCTGAAAATTCAAAAATTATGAAAGCAAAAGATTTTATAAATGGTTATGCAAAATTAATTCTTGCCTAATTTTTAGGAGTTTATTGCTTATTTCAATTGGATATTCTATTTGTGATTTATTTATAGTCTTTAAATAATCTGGAAGTGTTGATAAATTCTCTTTAAAGAATTTCCTTGAATTTTCAATTTCTTCATGCTCTAAAACTTTACCATTTTCTATATATTTTTTTAGAAGTGGAACACCTTCGCATTTCTCATCTTCAAGTGCAATAATATCTTTTACCATTATTCCATTTTTATAAATTCTATAAACTTGTTTTTTACCAGGTAGGGTTATCTTATTTGGTGAAGTTTTTATTTTAAAACCATATTCATCCTCAACAAGTTTATAAACTCCGTTTAAATATGGGGCATCTGAACTTGTTCCCATTTTTGTTCCAATACCAAAAGCATCTGCTACTGCCCCCTTCTTCAAAATTTCATCAATTACATATTCGTCTAAATCTCCTGATAAAAAAATTTTTATATCAAAGCCTTCATTTTTAAACATTTGTTTGACTTTTTTACTTAATTCAACTAAATCTCCACTATCTATTCTAACACCTTTAATTTTATAACCTTCTTTAAGTAATTTTATAACTTTCTTTGCTCCTTCAATAGTATCATAAGTATCAATTAGTAAAACTGGTTCCTTAAAACACTTTAAAAATTCTTTAAAAGCAGTTTCTTCATCGCCAAAGCTCATTATATATGAATGAGCCATAGTTCCATAAACAGGGATATTATAAATTTTCCCTGCTAATACATTTGATGTTCCAATAAAATTACAAATATAACTAACTTTTGCTACTTTTAAAGCACTATCAATTCCATGGTCTCTTCTTGGTGAAAAATCAATACAAGGAATTCCTCTACTTGAAATTATAATTCTTGCACATTTACTTGCTATCATAGATTGGAAGTTAAATTGATTTAAAATGATGGTTTCTAGTAATTGAGCTGATATTCTATCAGCAGTTATTCTTATGACAGGTTCATTAGGAAAGTAAATTTGACCTGAAGGAATTGCCCAAACATCCCCTTTAAATTTAAAATTTTTCAAATAGTCAAGAAAATCATCGGAAAATAATTTCAAGCTCTTTAAATACTTTATATCGTCTTCGCTAAAATGAAACTCAGAAATAATTTTTATTATATCATCAATTCCAGCACTAACAAGGAAATTTCTATTATTTGGTAAATTCCTAATAAATAATTCAAATGTTGAAATTTCATTTCTATTTGATTTAAAATAACTATATGCCATCGTCAATTCGTATAAATCTGTCAAAAGTGATATATTCATACTATTTAAAATTTTAAGGCAATTTTTTAATGTTGTGTTCCATAATTCTGAAAATATCTATTTTTCTAAATTTTGCCTATAATAAAATCAACAAATTTTTTAATAGTCCTTATTTTGTTTAAACTTTAAAATTTCAGGGGGGGTGAGAGTATGTTAAGGTTATTAACAACAATAACCTTTTTTATAAGCATAGCATATGCTCAGATAAGTAAAATTGTTTGGATGAATTATAGTGCAACAGGATGTATAACCTGTCATAAGATAGCATCTGTTAAAATGAACGATACTCTATATATCTTTGGAACATTTCATTATAATAATAAATTAAATCCTTTCCTTATTGCTGTTGATAGTTTATTAAATATCAAATGGTATAAGGCTTTTAGTCATAATTTGGATAATTTGGCAATTGATAAAATGGTAAAAATTAACGATAGCTTAATTGCTATAAGTGGAGGACATACTTATGCTAATGGTCAATGTCCAAATACAAACTGTACATTTTTTGGAATTTTTAATATAAAAAGTCAAAATTTTGTTTGGGCAAAATATAGGCAATCTGGTGGGTTCCTCTCTGCAACTGCTATTGATTTTGATGGAAATAATTTAATAATTGGAGCACAAAGTGCGATAAATAATGGAGGTTCATGGCTAATTAAAGTAGATTTAAGTGGCAATGTCCTATGGCAAAAAATTATAGATATATGAGGAACAGGCTATAATGTAATGGATGTAGTTTTTGATGGAAGTAATTGGGAATTTAATATGGGCTAAAAATTACGATTTTGGAGCTTATGACCTTGCTTATAAACTACTAAAAGACATTGACGGATATAATGATGATATTCTTGTTTTTAAGACTGATTTTAATGGAAATATCTTATGGTCAAAGTTATATTCTTCAAATGTTGCTGGATGGGCTAGTGAGGATAGAGCTTATAACATAGCATTTGATTATGATGGGAATTATCTTGTTAGTGGTTTTATAAGGGCAAGTTCAAGTTCATCTTATCCAATTGTTTTAAAAATAAATAGAAATAATGGAAATTTAATATGGGCAAGGGCTTGGACAACACCACCACCGAATACATCTTCAAATGAAGCAAAAGGCATAATATCCATTGGACAAGGAAAATTCTATTTATTAACATTTATTGGAAGTGGAATTGATGCTAGTGGAGGATTTGCAATTATTAGAGAAGATACAAATCCAAACTTGGTAGGCCATTGTACTGAGACAATAAATTTAACTGTTAATTCGTTTACACCAACAGTGGTTAATGAAACTCCAACAATTACAAATGCAAACTATACTTTATATGATTTATCACTTACACCTTATAATCCTTCAATAAATCAAACTTCAAGTTGTCAAATAACCCCAATTTCCAACTATGAATTTTATAAATCTTGTTCTTTTGAAATTAGAGCTAATAGAGGTTATATTGATATAAAACTTAAAGAAAGAAATAGTGTTATTATTTATGACATAATTGGAAATGTTGTTTATAGTGAATTTTTTGAAGGTGAAAGGAAAGTTAAGGTAAAGAATGGGATTTATATTATTAAGGTTGGAAAAGAAAAGGTAAAAATTATTGTAAAATAGTGATTTTATTGGGGGCAAAGCCCCCCAATGCCGAGAAACGGGCATTTTAAAGCGGAAGGCGTAATTTATAGTTTTAAAATTATTGGACAAGGCAAAGAGCATTATTTTTTGTCCTTTAAAATTTTCAAACTTGATAAAACTAAAATATATTTTTATAATAATTGCTCTTATTTTAGCAATAGCATATAGTGTTTATGCAGGTATAAGTAAATCCGCTGTTTATTACTATAGAGTTTCAGAAATATATGAAAAACCAATTAAATCAGAAAATATAAAGTTGAGTGGAACTGTTAAAAAAGGTTCAATTTTGAAAAATATGAGCAAAGTTGAATTTGTAATTTTTGAAAATGATAAAGAAATAAAAGTTGTTTATAATGGTATTTTACCTGATGCTTTTTCAGAAAACAATGAAGTAATAGTTGAAGGATTTTTTGATAAAAATAATAAAGTTCTTTATGCTAAAAACATCCTAACAAAGTGCCCTTCAAGATATGAAAAGCTTAATAATTAGAGTTTATGGTAAGGTTCAGGGTGTAGGTTATAGATATTTTGCTCAAAGACATGCTAGAAGACTTGAAATAAAAGGATATGCAGAAAATATGCCTGATGGAAGTGTTTATATGTTAGCTATTGGTGAGGAAGAAAACTTAAAGAAGTTTTTAGAGGTACTAAAGGAAGGACCACCCTTAGCTGTTGTTGAAAAAGTTGAATATGAAGAAAACAAAGACATAAAAAATATAGAAAGCTACAAAGACTTTGAGATAAAAGAATGAATCTTGAAAGATTTGAAGAACTTGCGAAAATAAAAATTCAGAATGAAAGAGAAAAATTTAACAAACATTTTGAAAATATGATAAATTACTTTTCTCAATTAAAAGAACTAAATACTGATGATATTGAACCCCTATTTAATCCAATTGAAATTGAATGTCCTTTAAGAGAAGACTTAGTGGGAAAATCAATAGATAGACTAACTGCATTAAATCTATCCCCTGATTATTATTTAGAATTCTTTAAATCTCTTTCACCTATTAAAAAATGAGGATAGCAGTTTTTGGAGCAACAGGTCTTGTTGGCTCACTAATGATAAAGTTATTAGAAGAAAGAATAAAAGAAAATATTGAAATTTATCCTTTTGCAAAAGAAAGTGGAAGATTTATTAAATATAAAGGTAAAGAAATAGAAGTTAAGCCAATTTCAGAGAATGAAATTCCAAAGCTTGATTTTGCATTATTTGCTGTTGATAATGAATTAGCTATTAGATGGAAAGATACTTTCAGAAATAAAGGTGCAATTATTATTGACAATTCTTCTGCTTTCAGATTAGAAAAAGATGTTCCACTTGTAGTTCCAGAAGTAAATTTAGAAGATCTAAAATTTCACAAAGGAATAATAGCAAATCCTAATTGTTCAACGATTCAATTAGTAATACCATTAAAAGCTTTAATGAAATTCAATATAAAACGTGTTTTTGTAAGTACTTATCAAAGTGTTTCAGGTGCTGGTAGAGATGGACTAAATGCTTACTATTATGAAAAAGAGAATAAAATTTATGAAAAAACACCTTTTGATAAAAAAATTTTTAATAATTTAATTCCACAAATAGGTTCATTTATGAATGGTTATTGCACAGAAGAATGGAAAATCATAAATGAAAGTAGAAAAATTTTACACTTTGAAAATTTAATAATATCAGCAACAACTGTTAGAGTTCCTATTGAATTTTGTCATTCCCAAAGTGTGGAAATTGATTTAGAAAAAGGAAATTTTGAAGAAATTGAAAATAGTTTAAAAGAATTTAAAGGTATAGTTTATGATAATGAAAATTATTTCACACCAATTGAGGTTGTAAATAAAGATGAAGTTTATATAAGTAGATTAAGAAAACATCCGTTTTTAGAAAAAACATTTTTATTTTGGTCAGTATTTGATAATTTAAGAAAAGGTGCCGCATTAAATGCTATTCAGATATTAGAGAACCTTATTTTGAGGTAGTGTGGACACAACATAAAATTTATCCTTTAAAATTTTAATATGCTTAACTTGCTTTTAAATTTAACATTGAATGGATTTAGTGCTTTTGGGACAAACTATGGAATATATGGATACTCTACGAGTTTCAATTTAATAAATAAACCAAACTACACTTTAAATGTTGGTTTTGGAACGATAAATAGTAATAGTTTTTCTAAAAATTACATGAATTTTGATTTTAAATACAATAAAGGCTCTTTTTACATTCATATTATTGGAAGTTTTCCCTTGAACTATAACTATGTCCCAAATTTTAGATGAGAATTTATCTCCCTCCGAATTAGAATTTGAGAATTCGTTAAGACCTAAAAGACTATCAGAGTTCATTGGGCAGGAAAAAGTTAAAGAAAATCTTGAAATTTTTATAAAGGCTGTTAAAAAAAGAAAAGATGTTTTAGAGCATGTTCTATTATCAGGACCTCCTGGACTTGGTAAGACTACACTTGCTCATTTGATAGCTAATGAACTTGATGTAAATATAAAAACAACATCAGGTCCAGTTCTTGAAAGACCTGCTGATTTAGTTGGAATTTTAACATCATTAAATGAAGGAGATATATTGTTTATTGATGAAATTCATAGAATACCACGAATTGTAGAAGAATATCTTTATTCTGCAATGGAAGATTTTACCATAGATGTAATTTTAGATAAAGGACCCTCTGCAAGAACATTTCGGATAAACTTGCCTAAATTTACACTAATAGGTGCTACTACAAGGATGGGTTTAATTTCTCAACCTTTAATTGGTAGGTTTGGAATACTTTTACATCTTGATTATTATTCAATTGAAGAAATTTTTAAAATTGTTAAAAGGTCTGCTAAAATTTTAAATTTACAAATTGATGATGATAGTGCTTTTGAAATAGCAAGAAGGAGTAGAGGAACACCAAGAATAGCAAATAGGCTGTTAAGAAGAGTTAGAGATTTTGCTGATGTTAAAAATAATGGTATTATAAATTTAGATATAACAGTCTATGCTCTTGAATCTATTGGTGTTGATAAATTTGGACTTGATGAAATTGATAAGAAAATTTTAAAAGTTATTATAGAAAAGTTCAGGGGGGGTCCTGTTGGGATAAAAACAATTAGTTTGGCAATAAATGAAGATGTTGGAACAATTGAAGAAATATATGAACCTTATCTTATTAGAATAGGTTTTCTTGAAAGAACAAGTAGAGGAAGATTAGTAACAAAACTTGCTTATGAACATTTAGGATATAAAGTAGAGAAATTAATTTAATTATGCATAAACCTGTTATGGTTAGTGAAATTATAAAACTAACTGAGCCTACGGATAATAGTATAATTGTAGATGCAACATTTGGTTTTGGAGGTCATTCAAAAGCATTTTATGAAATAGTAAAAAATGGATTGATTATTGGATTTGAAAAAAATGAAAAGACTTATGAAATTGTAAAAGAAATTTTTAAAGATTATTCAAGAATTTTGATTTATAATGTTGGTTATGAGAATATGAGTGAAATTATTGGAGAACTTGGGTTATTAAATAAAGTTGATATTGTTGTTTTTGATTTGGGACTATCTTCGTTTCTTATTGAAAGGTCGGGATTAGGTTTTAGTTATAAAAGAAATGAAATTCTTGATATGCGATTTAGTCAAAAAGAAGGTAAGCCTTTATACCAATTACTTGAAAATCTAACTCAAAATGAAATTGAAAAAATTCTTAAAAATTATGGAGATATTAAAAATCCTTATAAAATTTCAAAAGTTATTGTAAATAGCAAACCTATTAAAACAACAAAAGAACTTGTAAGTATTATAGAAAAAATTACACCAAGAAATAAACTTGACAAAACACTAAAAAAAGTTTTTCAAGCATTTAGAATCTATGTAAATAATGAGATTGAAAATATAAGAAGGGGTATTTTGAATGCTCATAAATGTTTAAAAGTTGGTGGTAAAGTAGCGGTTCTATCTTATCATTCAATTGAAGATAGAGTTATAAAAGGTTTTTATAAATCCCCTCTCTTTTTTCCACTTTTAAAAAAGCCTTTAAGACCTTCAAGTGAGGAAATTCAACAAAATCCAAGGGCAAGAAGTGCTAAATTAAGAATTTTAATTAAAAGATGATTTTTATAATTCTTTCAATCATAATTTTATTTTTGGGTTTTGGTTTTATAGCTTTTGAGATTGCTTATCTTTCAGTTTCATATCCAATAATTTTTAAATCAACAAATAGAAAAGAATTTATAGAAAATCCTGTTGGTATTTTATTTACAATTTTATTTGGTGTAAATGTTTTGTCTATCGTTTATGCAATAATAAGTTTTAGATTTTTCAAAGAGTTCTTTAATGAAGATTTGTCAATTGTATTTGGAGGAATTTTTTCTACAATTACATTCGTTTTATTTTCTGAATTTGCTCCAAGAATTATATCAAGGTTAAATCCTTCAATTATTTTGAGAATTTTTAAATGGCAAATTTTGCTTACATATTATTTAATTTTACCCATAAACTTAATTCTTAAATTTTTCTCTCCAAAGAATCCTGAAGAGATTATTAAATTGTACTTGGATGAACTTGAAAGAAAACAAATTGTAGATAAATTTGAAAAAGAAGTTATAAAAAGAATTTTTGATTACTTGAAAATGGAAGTTAAGAACTTTGTAAGAAAGTTTGAAGATTTTGATATTGTTTCTTTAAATGAGCTTGAAAACATAAGAAATTTTAAAAGTGATATTATTATTGTTAAGGATGGAGAAAAAATTTTGGGGTACATATATAAGAAACAACTTTTGAAAATTGATGAAATAGAAATTTACGATTTGATTAATAAACCTGTCTTTATGAGTGATAATTCAAAACTTGAAGATGTTATTAAAGAAATGAAGAATAAAAGAGTAAGTGTTATTTTTACGGAGAGTGGTATTATTACGCTTGAAGATGTTTGGAAAGGTGTTATTTAAATGTTGCTTTAACTTATAAAAATTCATTTAGAACTATTGAGGTATAATGTAGTTGGGTGGAAATCTTATTGATTTAATTGCCCCCTACTGAAATAAGGGCATTTATAAGCCGAAAAATGGGTATTTATAAAGCTCTGCTTTATTCTTAGGGGGTGTGGAAAATAAATACTTTCGGAATTACTGGACACAGCATTTAAATGTAAGCTCCATAGTATTCTCTAAATTTTTTCATTTCTTCATTATCACTATTTAAGGCTGATTGAATGTCTCCATCAAAAATTTTATAACCATCTTTTAGTAAAATGATTCTATTTGAGATTTTTATAGCACTTCTTAAATCGTGTGTTATTGATATTGTAGTAGTTTTAAGCTCGCTATTAAGCTTAATAATTAGTTCGTTTATTAGGTCAGATGTAATAGGATCAAGTCCTGTTGTTGGCTCATCGTAAATAATATATTTTGGATTGTTAATGATTGCTCTTGCTATTGATACTCTTTTTCTCATTCCTCCTGATAATTCAGATGGATACAATTTTAAAACTCTTTCATCTAAATCAACCATTTTTAAAACTTCTATTATTCTGCTTTTAATATATTCATTATCTTTTATCCCATTTTCTATTAGAACGAATGCTAAATTTTGATATACATTATAAAAGTCA
>CBFGJN010000056.1:0-12335 GCA_965649115.1 Caldifarciminota bacterium
ATATTTTTCCCACCCACCCTATATTTAAGTCTTCGGCTTATAAATACCCGTTTAAATCTATAATTTCCTCAAAGCTTTTATAAGTTATTGATAATCAAGGATTTAACAATAATTATTGGATAAAGCAGAACTAAAAAAATTATGATTATTTCTATGCTGTGTCTAAGAATTCTGAAATATAGATTATTTCTTATTTTGCCCGCCCACCCTGAAAATAAGGCTTCGCCTTATAAATACCCATTTTTCGGCTATGGGGGGCAAAGCCCCCCTTAATGCCCCCATTATTTCAAGTATTTCAATGAATTTTTTATAAGTAATTGATTATCAATCACTTAACAATAATTATTGGACAAAGCATTATTTCTATGTCTCTCCCCCTGCCCTATCAACAAGCGTACGGCTTTAAAACACTCAAAATTACTGGACGCGCTAATAAATTTCCCCTTTAAAATTTTAAACTATTTATGCTTGAAATTGAAGATATTATAAAATATGCTTTATTAGAAGATAGCTTTTATGGAGATTTAACAACGGAAATTTTAAATATAAATGGAAATGGTGAATTTTTACTAATATCAAAAGAAAATTTTGTCCTTTGCGGAATTGATATATTTGAGAAAGTCTTTAAGTTTTTAAATAATTCAATTTCAATTAAGAAACTTTACAAAGATGGAGATTTTATAAATAAAAATGAGATTATAGCAATTGTTAAAGGAAGTATTAAAGATATTTTAAAAGGAGAAAGAGTTGCTTTAAATTTTATTCAAAAACTTTCAGGAATATCAACAACAACTTACTATTTTGTAAAAGAAATAGAAGGAACTGATTGTAAAATTCTTGATACAAGAAAAACAACTCCATTATATAGAAAACTTGAAAAATATGCTGTTAGAATTGGAGGAGGAAACAATCATAGATTTAGTTTATTTGATGGAATTCTAATTAAAGATAATCATATAAAAGCTTTTGGTTCAATAGAAAAATTATTAGATATTGCTGTTAAAAATAAACCTTTTGGTAAGGAAATTGAAATTGAAGTTTCAAATTTAGAGGAATTAAAAATTGTACTAAATTATCCTATTGATATTGTTTTACTTGATAATTTTAAGATTGAGGATATTAGAGAAGCAGTAAAATTGGTAAATGGAAAATGTAAAATTGAAGTTTCAGGTGGTATAAAATTAGAAAATGTTAGAGAAATCGCTAAATTGGGTGTTGATTATATATCAATCGGAGCATTAACTCATTCTTCAAGATGGGTAGATATTTCATTAGAATTGAATAGCTTTGTTCAATAAATAATGGGAGGTAGAGCCTCTATTTGACGAAATAAGGTGGCGAAGCCCCCTAATCAATATCCCCTCCCCCTATAAATTATGTTAAGTCCTTGTAGAATTAAATTAATCTATCAACAATTTATTATTTTTTAAATGATAAATGGCACTTTCAATATCTTTATTTAAATTTCTATCTTCATCAATAGGTTTTATTTGATGGGTTTTATGATTTCTTAATTCTTCATAAATTTCCCTTAATTCTTTTGGAAGTTTTTTATAATTTTCTGTTAGGTATAAAGCTTGTAGTGAGGCAATTAGTTCATAAGCAAAAATATAATAACATTTTTTAACATTTTCAAAAAGAGATAAACTTGAATTTGAACTAAATGAAACGACATCTTCTTGAAATTCGCTTGTAGTTATATTATCAATTGAGTATGGATAAAAATTCATACTGTTTAACAAGCTTGCTTGACTTACTTGAAACATCATAAGACCACTATTTAAACCAGGAGCTTTTGTTAGAAATTCATATTCCTTCAATAATTGGAATGTTCTTCTCTCCGAAAGATGACACATCTTAATTAAATTCATATTTAAAAAATCTGAAAGAAATGCAATTTCTTGACCTTGAAATAAGCCAGAAGAAATAATTTCATTATCAACAATTACTGGATTATCTGAAACACTATTTAATTCTTCATTTGTTTTTCGTTCAATAAATTTTAAATTATCATATATGCTAGCATATATTTGTGGAAATGTTCTAAATGAATAAGGGTCTTGAATTCTATTACCTTCAAGACTTTCAGTATATTTATTTAAAATTCCTAAAATTTCATAAAGACCTTCACTTTTATTTAACTTTGATAGCTTTAAATTATAATGTTTTTTATTAGCATTAAATGCATATGCTGAAAAAAGAAAAATTGTGATAGATTGCCTAAAAATTCTAATAAATTCATTTAAACTTATTGATAAAAGCGCTTTACTAAATTCAAGTCCATTTATTAGTGAAAGTCCTTCTTTTTCCTTTAAATTTAAAGGTTCTATATTTAAAATTTTATGAGCAATAAGCGAAGGATAAAATGATTTATCTAAATATACATAACCTTCACCAATTAATGTTAGTGCCATATGGGATAAAGGAATTAAATCCCCACTTGCCCCAACCGAGCCATATTTTGGAATTACAGGATAAACTTGATTATTTAAGAAAAATAGTAATCTATCTATAACTTCGTACCTAACACCACTATAACCAAGACTTAAATTATATAACTTTAAAAACAAAATTGCCCTTGAAATTTCTCTCTCTAATTCTTCCCCAACTCCAACCGCATGGGATCTTATTAAATTTAATTGTAATTTTTCAATTTCATCAACAATTTTATAAGCTAATTTTCCAAAACCCGTATTTACACCATATATAATTTCATTGTTTTTTATTTTTTCTTCAAGAACTGTTCTTGAATGTAAAATTCTTTGTTTTAATTTTTCAGATATTGAAATTTCTTTATTAGAATGAGCAACCTCATAAACTAAATTATGGTCAATTTTTTCATCTAATAAAATCATTTAGAATATCTAAATTTCAAAACATATTCTGGATCTTTAAGAGATTCAAGGGCAAGCATAGTTGCTTTTAATAAATTGACTGGATTTGTTGATTTTCCAAGAACTTTTGTTAAAACATTCTTATAGCCTGCCATTTCAAGAATTGCTCTAACGGGTTGGCTTGCTATAATTCCTGTTCCTGGTGCGGCTGGTTTCATAAGTAATTTTATAGCACCAAATTTAATATAAACAGGGTGGGGAAGTGTCCCATTTTTTATTACTACATTTCTCAAATTCTTTCTTGCCCTCCTTACCGCTTTTGCATAAGCTTCTGGTGTTTCAGCAGCTCTACCGTGTCCTATTCCTACTTTTCCTTGACCATCACCTACAACAACCCAAACATGCATTCTAAATGTTCTTCCACCAGCCCTCATTTTTGCTGTTCTTTTTATAACTACAACAGTTTCTCTTAAACTTTCCATTTTTTATCCTCCTATTTTTGAAAATTTTAAAGTATCAAGAATCCAATAAATTATTGTTCTAACACCAAAACCTGTTGCTCCAATTTCATTATTATAAGCTACACCAGCAATATCAATATGAGCCCACTTATTAGGTTCTTCTACAAATTCCCTTAAAAATAATGCTGCAAAAATTGCTCCACCCCACCTGTCTCCTGTATTCTTTATATCAGCAACTTTACTTTTTAGTTTTTGGGCAATTTTTTCATCTAAGGGCATTAACCAATAATTTTCATCTGCTAAACTTCCATAGTATTCAATTTTTTTATATAAATCAAAATTTGGTGTAAAAACACCTGCTCTGTATTCTCCAAGAGCAACAACAATAGCACCCGTTAATGTTGCAAAATCTATAATATAATCTAAGTGTTTATAATGCTTTGAGATATATGATAAAACATCAGCAAGTGTTAATCTTCCTTCTGCATCAGTGTTAAGAATTTCTATTGTTTTACCATTATATGCTTTTACAACATCACCTGGTTTCATAGCTTTACCAGAAGGCATATTCTCGCATGTAGCAAAGAATCCATGAATTTCAATATCTTTTAGCTTTAATTTTCCAATTATATCAAATACTCCAAGAACAGTTCCTGCACCTGCCATGTCAATTTTCATATCTAACATCCCTTCATAAGTTTTTATATTCAATCCTCCACTATCAAATGTTAATGCTTTACCAACAATAGCAATTTTTAATTTTGGATTACCACTTTTATAACTAAGATGAACGAAATATGGTTCTTTATCAGAACCACTTGCAACCGCTAGAAAGGCATTAAAACCCATCTTTTCAAGCTCTTTTCTGTCAAAAACCTCAATTTCAAAATTGTAATTTTTGGCAATTTTTTCAGCTTCTAACTTTAATGTTTCGGGATATATTTTATTTGGAGGTTCATTAACAAGGTCCCTAGTATAATTAACACCTTCTGAAATGATTTTTGCTAAATTATTATCATCAATCTTTGAAATTATGAAATAATTAACATCAAAAGTGTTAATTTTTGACTTATACTTATCAAATGAATAGTGTTGATAATAAAGTTCTTCAATAGCAAATGTTAAATTCTCATCATCTTTGAGACTTAAGAGAACATTCTTAAACTTAAAATCTTTAACAATTTTTGAAACTTTTCTTATATAATCACGAACATTCGTCCATTTTATAAGAAATGTTTTTGGTTCAACGAACAAGAAATCATTTTCAATATCCGAAGGCTCAAAAATAGCATTATATTCAATATCTTCCTTCTCTTTTAAAATTTTTACATTAATCATACCCAAAAGTTTAAAGTTCAAAGTGAAGTGCTTTGTCTAGTAATTCTAAAAATATGATTATTTCTATATTTAAGTCTTCGGCTTATAAATACCCGTTTAAATCTATAATTTCCTCAAAGCTTTTATAAGTTATTGATAATCAAGGATTTAACAATAATTATTGGACAAAGCAAAGTGAAGTGGTTTGTCTAGTAATTCTGAAATATAGATTATTTCTTATTTTCTCCCATCCACCCTACGAAATAAGCCTTCGTCTTTATAATGCCCATTTTTAAACCTCCAAAAAATAAATTGACTATAAATCCCCCTATAAAAGCGATAGTTCTAATAGACTTTATTTTTATACCTTGGGGGTTCATTTTATTTGAAAAAGCAATTTCCATTTATTGTTAAATAAGCAAAATAATTAAAAATTTCATCATTTGAAACCTTCAAAAATTTTTCAATTTCTTTTAATGAACTATCTCTCATTTCATTTAAGGCATAACAAGAAATGTACCTTATTGAAAATAAGCTATCTTTAAGGTGTGGAATAATGTAAGGAATTGAAGGATAGTACTTTAATTTTCCAAGTGATTGTATTGCTCTAAATCGTACAATTTCATCTTCATTATCAACATATTCAAGTAAGTACTTCCCATAATTACTATCATTTGAGTTTCCTATTGCTCTTATAATAGAAGCTAAAATATGAGGTCTATCATCATATCTACTTAATAACTGCCACAAGACATCTGTAATTTCTTTAACTTTCCATTCATTTATCAAGTACAAAGCATCTTTAACTTTTAAGGTATCATTTGAGAGTAAAACAAATTTCAAATAAGGAATTGTTCTTTGATAATTGTCCATAAACATATCTCTAATAGCTCTAAGAGAAAATCTATCTCTTTTACCAATTTTATTATTAAATAGCCAAGAAACAACTTGCGGGCATTTTTTTAAACTATCTCTTGCAATATCAACTTTTTTTACATTTTCACCTGCTCTCCATAAACTTGCTGTTTTCCACAATCTCTCCATCAAACTATCAGAACAAGATATAAATAAAATTATCATGTTGTCCATTTAAAGTTTTTTATAAATTCTTCTTTTTCCATTTTTGCAACTTCACAAAGCTTTAAAAGAAATTCTTCATTTTCAAAATCTTCCTTTCTAAGTCTAATCATATAATGATAAGCAGCTTCATATACCTCACCTTTCAAATCAACATATCTTATTTTAATTTTGTCATTTTCTACAAATTCATTTATATCAACTGGCTCTATCTTTTCTCCTCTTAATGTAATCACAGCACAATGGATGCTATTATTAGATAACAAAAATTTTACTGCCCCATATCCAAGGGTTATTGTATATGCGATATCAAAAGCAATTGGTTTAGCATTTCTCAAAACATATCCAATATTTTGCGGAATAATTCTTATATTTATATTTCTTTTTTTAAGCCTATTTTCAACTTCATTTGCAAGTAATTCAGCAAGAGGAAATTCAGAAATTGAATGATAATGCTCCAAACTGAAATTTTCTAATTTCAAGGATAATCCTTCTGCCAAAATAGCAACACCATAAGGTTTATTATATGCTAAACGCTTAATAATTGAACCTTCCAAAATATCTACTAAAAGTTTTAAAGGAATTTTTTCATAATTTTGAAATTCTTCTGGAATAATTGTTAAAGTTGCTCCTGAACTTTTACCAATACCGATTGCTAAATGTCCTGAACTTCTACCCATAACTTGAACAAAAAACCACCTTTTCAAAGTTTTTGCATCTTCCATTAGATTAAGAACAAGTTCCATACCAAGATTTCTTGCAGTTTCAAAGCCAAATGTCCTACTACTTGGAGGAAGAGGAAAATCATTATCAATTGTTTTTGGAATGTGGGCAAACTTTATTTTTTTATCTTTATCAAGCTTTGATATTTTGTATATCATACTTGCAGTCCCATCACCTCCTATTGAAACAAGATAACTGATACCTGAATTTACTAAACTAATGTATGTATTAAAAACTTCTTCATCACTTGAATTACCTCGTGATGTTCCTATTATTGAACCACCATAATAATGAATTCTGCTTACATCCTCTATTTCCAAATTTTTATAAACAATTTTATTTTTACTTAGATGATGAAATCCATCTAAAAAACCTATAACTTCTAAATTTCTATTTTTTGCTTCTATTACAACTGCTCTAATTACTGAATTTATCCCAGGAGCTGGTCCTCCTGCACAAACGATACCAAGTTTCTTCATTTAAGTCTGTTCTCAAAAATCTCATCAGCTACAATAGCAGGGCTTTTATTAGTTCTTCTTACAATTTCAAAAATTTCATTTAAATTCTTTATAACATTTTCCTTTGTTTTTTCAATTGCAATTTTTCTTGCAGTTTCTTGACTAGTTTGCTTTCCTATTCTTAATTCGTACTCATAATACACAAGTGTTAGACCTCCGAGATTTATAGCATAATCAGGTGCATATACTATTCCTCTATCTTGTAATTTTTGAGCAACATCGTAATTTTCAATTTGATTATTAGCAGCACCTACAATAGCTTTATGTTTAATTTTTTCAACATTTTTACTATTTATTACTTTACCAAGTGCATTTGGAGAGAAAATATCAAATTCCTTATCAAAAACCTCATCAGGTGGAATATATTTCAAATTTTTATATTTGTTTAGAGCATTTTCAATAGCCTTTGGACTAACATCAGAAATATAAATTTGATAACCTTCATTATATAAATGCTCTAAAAGATAACTTCCAACTTTTCCTATGCCTTGAAGTAAAATTGTAGTTTTTGAAGGCTCTTTATTTAAAATTTTTTCAGTAATGTAATTTATGGCTGTAAAAACACCAATAGCTGTTACTGGTGAAGGATCTCCAAGTCCTCCCATAGATTCAGGTAATCCTACAACATGTTTTGTCCTTTCACTTACAATTTTCATATCTTCAACACGAGTTCCAACATCTTCTGCTGTTATATAATTTCCCTTCAATTGCTCAACAAAATCTCCAAAACTTTCAAAGAGACTTCTTCTTACATCAGGTAGTAATTCATAGAATTCTGATATGATTACAGCTTTACCTCCACCAAGTGGTAAATTTCCAGCAACTGCCTTGTAAGTCATACCTCTTGAAAGTCTTAAAACATCTTCAAGAGCTAATGCGGACTTTGCCCTATGATTCTCATAATGATAAAATCTACATCCTCCAAGTGCTGGACCTCTTTTTGTACTATGAATTGCTATAATAGCTACAAACCCTCCATATATCTCTTTAACATAAACTTTTTCCCATCCAAAAATATCAAGTTCTCTTATTTCCATGTATCTCAACCTCCTTTCTTAAAATTTCAAAAAGTTCAAACTCTCTAAATTTTAATCCAAAAACTTGTTCAAATCCTTTAATAATTGAATTTTCAACTAAATTTCTATTATTTATTCCAACTTCCTTATAAATACTTGTAATGCCCTTATCTTTTATACCACAAGGAATAATTAAATTAAAATGTTCATATATTGGATCAATATAAAGAGCAAATCCATGGAATGTTATCCAATCCTTAACTGCTATTCCAATAGCACAAATTTTATTATTACCAACCCAAACACCCGTATAATTCTCAATTTGATTTGCATTTATATTTAATTCTTTTAAAGCAATAATAATTGCTTTTTCCAAATTTCTTACAAAATTTCTAATTTCATTAAGACCATTTATTCTAAAAAATAAATAACCAATTAGTTGTCCAGGTCCATGGTAGGTTATATCACCTCCTCTTTCAACATAATAAACACTAATTCCCATTTCTTTTAAATAGTCCTCGGGAACAATTAAATTTTCTAATTTACCTCTTCTGCCAAATGTTATTACAGGTTCATGTTCTAATAGCCATAAGGTATTTGGAATTTCATCATTTTTTCTTAAATTATGAATAATTCTTTGTATTTCAAGTGCTTTTTTATACTCAACTATTCCTGACCTAATTAGGATAGCATCCAATTTCCAAAATTTTAAAGGATAGCCAAGGAAAAAATAAATTTTTATTTTCCACACCTACCTCAGGCTAAAATCAAGCTTAAATTTACTTGAAAATTTATAAGTTGGTGATGCTTTGTCTAATAATTCTAAAACTGTAATTATTTCTTATTTTCCCACCCACCCTATACTCAAGGCTACGCCTTTAAAATCCCCATTTTTCGGTAGGGGGGCTTCGCCCCCTTTTCAATAACCCCCTATAAAATAAACAATTACTTTGAAAATTCATAAGTTATTGATAAACAATTATTTAAATTATTTGTTAGACAAAGCAATTTTTTCCTGTTTTGTCCAAATAATTCTAAAAATATATAATATAATTCTTCTTTATTCCCACCCACCCTGTATTTAAGCCTTCGGCTTATAACTTTGCCCCCTATTAAGACCCCCCTATAAAATAAACGATTTCTTTTATTTAAATTACTTATATATTTCTCAACTCACCCTATTTTTAAGCTTACAGCTTTTAAAAACCCCAATTTTTGCTATTGGGAACTTCGCCTCCCTATAATCCCTCATAAGAACTACGATTTAGCCGAAAAAAGGACTTATTTTTTGCTCTGTCTAATAATTCTAAAATTATTGTATATTCAAAGCTTCGCTTTATAAATAGCTACGCTCTCTTTCAAGAATTCCTCTAAAATAAATAATTTCCTTAAAATTTTTGTAAATTATTTATTTTTATATTGATAAGTTTGGCTCAGCAGTTATTTCAAAGCTACTTTTATATCCTTTCTTTAATCTATAAGCACCTGCAACTCCTATCATTCCTGCATTATCAGTACAAAATTCAGGAAGAGGGAAATAAACTTCCTTTATGTATTCTTTAAATTTTTCTCTTAATCTACTGTTTAAAGATACACCTGCTACAACAGCAACCTTTTCAATTTTAAAATCCTCAATAGCTTTTAGTGTTGTATTTAGTAGTATATCAATAAGTGCCTCCTGATAGCTTGCACAAATATCAGATAAGTGATAGTTTATAAAGTCTTTATCTTTATCACTTAAATACAATTTTAATGCAGTTTTAATACCACTAAATGAAAAGTTATACTTACCATATTTAATTTTTGGAATACTAAACTTTATGAAGTTTTTATCTCCTCCTTTTGCTAATTTATCAATATATGGACCACCAGGATAAGGTAAGTTTAACATTTTTGCTCCTTTATCAAATGCTTCACCAACAGCATCATCTAATGTTTGGCCAATAAGTTTATATTTCAAGAAATCTTCAACTATTAGTAGTTCGGTATGACCTCCTGATACAATTAAACATAAAAATGGAGGTTTTAATTGTCTATTATTTATAAAAATTGAAAATATATGACCTTCAAGATGATTTATACCAATAAATGGCTTTTTTAAAGCTTGTGCCAATGTTTTACCAAATGTTATACCAATCAAAAGTGAGCTTGCCAAACCAGGTCCATAAGTAAAAGCAATTCCTTCAATCTCATTTAAACTAACTTTATTTAAAGCTTTTTTTGTAAGTTTATCAATATATAAAATATGCTCCCTTGCAGCAATTTCTGGAACAACGCCACCAAATTCACTATGAACTAATTGCTGTCTTGTTAATTGAATAATAACATCAAAATCATCAACAATTGCAACAGATGTCTCATCACAAGATGTTTCAAATGCTAAAACTTTCATAATGTTTTTATACTAATAATTAAACCATCACCAATAGGAATAAATGAGCTTATGAAATCCTTATCAGAAAAAATTAGTTTATTAAATTCTCTAATAGCTATTGTTTCTTCTGAATTGTCGTTTTTATCTAAAACTTTATTATGCCATAATGTATTATCTGAAACAAAAACACCTCCAACCTTTAGCTTCTTCTTTACCAAACTTATTATTTTGGGATATTGTTTTTTATCAGCATCGTTAAAAATTAAATCAAACTCCATTTTTATTTCATTTAATAAATTCAATCCATCACCAATATATGTTTCAATTTTATTTTCAAGACCGACAACTCTGAAAAATTCTCTTGCTAATTCAAGATTCTGAGATTTATAATCTGTAAGATATATTTTTTCAACATATTGATTATATATTGCTATCCACATTGCAGAATAACCAAAACCTGAACCTATTTCAAAAATATATTTTGATTTATTTGCTATTGATATTAATGATAAAAATCTTGCAGACAATCTATTTAATATAGGAAAATTCATTTTTTTACCATAGTTTTCCATTTCAAGAATAATTGGATGAACTAATTGATAGCTTTCAAGCTCAATAAGATAGTCTAAAAGATTCATCTTGAAAATTTTAAAGTTGAAAGGGATTTATTATTTGGTGTGTATAGTAATTCTGAAAATATTTATTTTTCTATATTTTGCCCACCCACACTGAAAATAGGTCTTTGGCTTATAAATACCCGTTTTTCCGCTTCAAAGTACTTCAACTTTTGCTTTTGGGGCATAGCCCTTCTTAAAGCCCTCTGTAAAATATATAATTTTAGTATCTTTTTTGACAAGTTAAAGCATAAAGCTCTAAAAAAACAACGATAAATACTTGAAAAAAATTTGATTTTTATAAGTTATTGATAATCAATAATTTAATTAAAATTTGATGGCACATTTTAAACATTTTTAAATTGAAAGTTTTTGTTTTTTATACTTTAAAATTTTGGCAAATGAAAAATTATTTTTTAATTTCACTTATGATATTAATGGGCTGTGTCAAAAGCGAATTTTCTGAAATAAATATGTGTAAAAAATATGCCTTAAATGCTCCAAAACTTGAGAATAATAGTGAGAATTTACAAAAATTTTATCTTTTTATAGATGGAACACCATCTATGAAAGGATTTGTAGCGGTGAATTATAATAATTATAAATTTTTTTTGGAAAATTTGGAAAACATAGTTTCTATAATTTATAAACGATCGGATGTTGAATACTATCGTTTTGGAAAGCAGGTTTATAAAATAGACAGAAATGAATTTAGAAAGAGTTCATTAGACTCTGGTTTTTATAGTGATCCAATTACCTACATAGATGTTGTAATTGATAGCGCCATTAAGTGGTCATTTGATAATAAACACTATTTAATTTTAACAGATTTATTTCAGCAAGAAGGAGACATAGATAAATTTATATCAAAAATAAAGGAATTGGCAAATTTAGATATATTTATGGGTATCATTAGTATTGATGCTGATTTCAAGGGTAAGGTTTATGATGTTTCACCAAGTGCTTATGCATTTGATTATGAGGGAAAAAGACCATTTTATTTACTTATATTTTCAAAAAATTTAAGTTTAATTGATAAAATTATAAATGAAGTTTCAAATCAATTGAAAGAAAATTTAAGTGCTATTATAGTTGGAAATTACTTATCAATGTCAAATTATACGCCAAAAATTTCAAAAAGATATGAAGGTTTTGTTAGAATTTCAGATAGTGTTTTAAAAATGAATAAGAGTGAATTAAAAATTCCTCTAAAAATGGAATTTGATATTTCAAAATACTCATTATCACCTAACTTTGCCGAAGTAAAAGTTATTGATTGCGAAAAAGGCAAAACATTATCAGATAGAAGTTATTCAATAGAAGATGACATATTAAATATAGATTTAAAAATTACAAAGAAAGACAAGCCTCATATAATAAATGTAAAAGTCCATTCTAATC
>CBFGJN010000057.1:0-12251 GCA_965649115.1 Caldifarciminota bacterium
GTATAACTTTAAACATATTGACAATTGTGGATTTTGCTGAACCAGGAGGGCCAATAAGCAATAGAATTCTTTTTGCTATATCTTGTCCTTGAGCAGCAGCACTAAAATATTGCATTATTTTATCAAGGACATAATCAATTCCGAATATCTCGTTTGAGAATGCTTTGTACTTTGTATATCCCTCTGGTCTTCTTTCAGTTCCTTTTGATAGGATAGCATTGTATAGGATTTCATGAGCAAAAAGTGGTTCTCTTTCACCATTTTCTAATTTTTTTAATAGGTCCCTATACCAGAGACCAAGTTTTAAATTGGTCATATTATTTTTCACCTCCATTCAGTTCCAAATTTTAAGGCTAAACATTTTCACTGTCAAGAGGGGTCATAAATGGCTCATTACTGTGTCTGACAATTTTGAAAGTCCTTATTTTATCATATTTTCTCCCACCCACTCTGAAAATAAAGCTTCGCTTTATAAAGGACTTAACATTATTTATTAGACAAAACTTTAGGAGAAAATTCCTTGAAACATTAATTCATATATATTGATTTTTAAACGATTATTAAGTTCGTCTTTTATTATTGGTTCAATCAAAATTTCAATTTCCAGAAGATTCTGTTCTAAAATTATATTATCAATTGCATCATAATCTTTATAGTTTTCGTATTCTGCAATTAAGTATCCGTTTGCGTCAAGATAAATATAGCCTATAAGTCTTTTATTTTTATATAAGTTGAACAAAATTGGCTTTCTTGATAAGGCGAAGATCTGTAAAATTTCTTCTAAATTTCCATTAACAATCTTCATCATATTTTAAATTATAATTTTATTTCTTAACAAATTCTAAACGGGTATTAAGTGTGCGGATATTAAGGATAAATCAGTTTGGTGATGCCGTGTTCAATTATTTCTATTCTTTAATTATGGATTTATGACAAGCCCCCAAGGCAAAAGAATTGCTTTGTCCAGTAAAAGGAGGAAAAATATAGAAAAATATATGTTTAGTACTATACAAAGCATTAAAATTTTCGTATTTTGCTATCTGTAATAACAAAGTCAGAGGAAGAAACACAAAAATTCGGTTATGATTTTGCCAAAAGCTTAGACTTAAATCAATTACCTGTCATAATAAAATTAATAGGTGAAGTCGGAAGTGGTAAAACTACATTTACAAGAGGTTTTTTAAAGTTTTTCAATATTGAAAATGCCAGAAGTCCAAGTTTTACAATTATAAATGAATATAATGCCAATAATTTGAAAATTTATCATATTGATTTTTATAGGATAAAAGGTTTTGAATTTGAAAATTTAGGAATTGATGAAATTTTAATGAGAAAAGCAATAATTATTATTGAATGGCCTGAAAATGTTAGTTTAAATCTTGAAAAAACAATTGATATAAAATTTGAGATTTTGTCAGAAAGTGAAAGAAAAATTACAATTATAGAATAATTCTTTATTTTACCCACCCGCCCAAAAATTAAGCCATTGGCTTAAAAAATCCTCATCTTTGGGAGGCTTTGCCTCCCTTTAAAACTCCCAAATAAATTTATAATTTCAGAAAGTTTTTCATATAATTACTCTTCTATAAAATTTAAACCTTGATGAACTACGTTTATATTTCACTTGGAACAAATTTGTTTGATAAAGTTAAAAATTTGAAGTATGCTATTAAAAAAATTAATGATTTTTCTAAAATTATTCAAACTTCAAGTATTTATGAAAGCGAACCATATGGATATGAATTTCAAAATACTTTTTTAAACATTAGTATTCTTATTTCAACATCGCTAAACCCGTTTGACTTATTAATGGAATTTAAAAAAATAGAAAATTTAATGGGAAGAAAAAATTTATTTAGATATTCTCCAAGAATTATTGATATTGATATTCTTCTTTTTAACGAATTTGAAATTAAAACGGAAAATTTAATTATTCCTCATCCCGAAATCTATAATAGAAGTTTTTTTGTAATTCCACTTCTAGAAATTATTTCAAAAGGTTTTAGAACCCTAAATTTTGATATAAGTAAAATTAATTTTAAGAATGGATGGTTGAGTAGAATTCCTCATCGTGTTTGATAAATTCAAAATCTTTGTCATCCATAGCCAAAAACTTATATTCTATATTTGTTTCAATAGCTTTTTTAAGATTTATTATAGCATTTTTTTTATCTTTTAATAATGCATATGCACAAGATTTAATGTAATAAGCTTCTCCTCTATTGACATTTTTCTTAATGATTTCCTCACATATTTCAATTGATGCTTTGGGATCTATTTCTAGCATTAACTTTGCTTTGTGTAATAAACCTGAAATATAATTTGGATTTATTTTTAATGCTTTATCTACTAATTCTTTTGCTTCGTTTATTTTTCCAAGTTTATATAAAAGGATTGATTTTCCCGTTAAGCTATAAAAATCGTTTGGATTTTCATCTAATATACTATTATAGATTTCAATTGCTTCGTTATAAAAACCCATTTCAGATAAAATGGCAGCTTTATTTGGTAATAAAATTCTTTTAGCATCACTTTCTATATCTAAACCTTGCTCTATACAATTTAGAGCTTCTTGGTAGTGTTTTAGTTGTAAATAAATAAGAGCCTTTAAATTATAACCTCTTATGAATTTTGGATTTATTTCAAGAACCTTATTAACGCATATAAGGGCTGTTGTCCATTCCATGGTGTAATAATACTTTGTAGCAAGAATGAAATAATCTATTTCGTCTAATTTATAATCAAAATCAACAATCATTTTATTTAATAAATCACAAAATTCATTTATCTTAGGCAAATCATTAAGGTATAAAATTCTTGAAGATAATTCAAATTTTAAATCTTCAAACTTTTCATTCATTAAAACTTTCTAAAATATCTTTTTCAATATCAAAATTTGCGTAAACTTCTTGAACATCATCATGTTCATCAAGTGCATTGTACAATTTTAAAACTTTTTGAGCTTTTTCTCCCTCAACTTTAATTGTATTGTTTGGAATTAATGTGATTATTGATGAATCAATTTCTATTCCTTCTTTAATAAGGGCATCCTTTACATTATGAAAATCTTTTGGATTTGTATAAATTACAAAACAGTCTTCTTCTTTTATATCTTCAACATTTAAACTTAAAGCTAATTCAAATATCTTTTCTTCATTAACTTTATTTTTATTTATATATATAATGCCTTTTTCAGAGAATTGCCAGAGAACGGAACCACTCGTTGCCAAATTTCCTCCATATTTTGAAAAAATGTGTCTTATCTCATTTACTGTTCTATTTTTATTATCAGTTAAAGCTTTTACAACAAAAGCAATTCCTTCTGGACCATAACCTTCATATATTACCTCTTCATAATTTGTCCCTTCTTCATTACCTAGCGCTCTTTTTATTGCTCTTTCTATGTTTTCCTTTGGAAGATTAACTTCTTTTGCCTTTTCCAAGATAAGCCTCAATCTAGGATTACTTTCAGGATCAGAACCACCAATTTTAACTGCTATTGTAATTTCTCTTATAATTTTAGAGAATAATTTACCTTTTCTAGCATCTTTTAAAGCTTTTTTGTGTTTTATTTGAGCCCATTTACTATGTCCTGCCATATTTAAATTTTAAAGGATAAGAAGTTCAAATAATTGATTTGTCTAGTAATTCTAAAAGTATCTATTTTTCCCGCCCTAAAAATAAGCCTTTGGCTTAAACCCCCTTAAATTCCCACATTAAAACAATAATTTCAAAAAGCAATTAACAAAAGCATTATTGAAGTTTCGTTAATATAATACCGAAAATTATAATTATTATTGAAATTATAGCCCAAATTTCAATTTTTTCACCAACAATGATGCTCAACAAAAAAATTGATATAATTGGGGTTAAGTACATTAAATTGGCAACTATCGGAATATATATTTTTTCCTCAATAGCTTTTGCATAAATTAAAAATGTTATACTCATTTCAAAAATGCTAATATAAAAACTTCCGATTATTCCATAAATGTTGAACTTTAAACTACCAAAAAATATCATAAAAAAGCTAATATAAAAAAAGCCAAATAAAAAGTTATAAAAAAGTTTAATTTCAATTTTTCTTTCATCGTTAGCATTTAAAATCCAATAGATAGCCCAAATGATAGCACAGGAAATGCCTAACAAAAACCCAAAAGGATTAGAAAATTTAAAATTTATAACATTGCCCTTCGTTGCTAAAATCAAAATACCAATAAAACTTATCAAAATTCCTAAAACTTGAAAAAGTTTGATTGTTTTGAAAAAGAAAATTACTGAAAAAATAAAGAAAAAAATTTGCCATGTATTATTTAAAATTAGCATTTCTTGCCCTTTCATTATTGAATATCCTAAAAACAATAGCATATAATATAGAAAAGGGACAAGAAAACCTAAATAAATAGAATTTCTATTACTGCTAAAATTAAGAATTTTCTTTAAATTTCCAAGCTTTAAATTTAAAAGAAACAAAATTAAAACTGAAAAAAAGCTTGAATAAAAGAGTAAGCTAAAAAAGTCAATAAATTTTAATGTAATTTTAAATGCACTAGCACTTGTTGACCAAAATAAAATTGAAATGATAGCATAAGTTAAGCTTTTTCTCATAGATTTGAAATTTTAAATCTTATGCTTTATAATTTTCGGTATGACAAGAAGAACATTCTTAAAGGTAGTTGGGGTTGTGGGGTTGATGGGTATAGCGCTAAGAGGGAATGCTCTTGCTCAAGCTTCAAACTCAAAGTCCATAAACTATATTGAGGAAACTACAGATGGATATAATGTTATATTTTCAGATGGTTCTGTAATGAATGTAAATGAAACTGGTCTTTATGTTCTTGGAAGATTAAAGGAAGGTGCTTCTATAAGTCAAATAGCTAATGAAATTTCTCAAATTACTAAAAAAGATCCAAAAACTATTAAAGAAGATATAGAGGTTTTTGTGGATAATTTGAGGGTTCTTAAAATTATTTAATTGAAAAATATAATTGCAATTCCTGCACGTTATAATTCTTCTCGTTTAAGAGGTAAGGTTCTTTTAAAAATTGGAAAAAAAACATTAATAGAGTGGGTTCTTGAAAATGTTTCAAAATCAAAAATTGCGGATGAAATTGTAGTAGCAACCGAAGATGAGAATGTTTATAATTTTGTAATTAAACTTGGATATAAATGCTTTATAACTTCTGATAAGCATCAAAGTGGAACGGATAGAATTGGAGAAGTTATTATGAATTTTCCAAATTATTATTTTATCGTTAATGTTCAAGCTGATGAACCATTTATAAAATCTGAAATTATAGATAAAATTTTTTATGAACTTCATAACGATAGAACAGCTCATATTATAACTCCCATAACTCAAATAAATAATTTAGAAGAAATTAACAATCCAAATATTGTAAAAGTTGTTTTTGATAATCATTTTTTTGCAATTTATTTTTCAAGAAGTCCTATACCTTATAATAGAAGTGGGAATGCTATTTATTATAAACATATTGGAGTTTATGGATATAAAAGAGATTCATTGTTTAGCTTCATAAACCTTAAAAAATCAAAATTAGAAGAAGTTGAAGGACTTGAACAATTAAGGGCAATTGAAAATGGTCTTAAAATTAAATGTATTATTGTGGATTATGATGGAATATCAATTGATACAATTGAAGATCTAGAAAAGGCAAGACAATTGGCTTTAAAATTTCAAAGTTATGATTATTCAAGATGAGGAAAAACTTTTAAATTATCTAAAAAGTGCTAAAAGGATAGCAGTTATAGGTATAAAAGACAATCACGATGAGCCTGCTGGGAGAATTCCTAGATACTTATTAGCTAATGGTTATGATGTTATTCCGATAAATCCAAAATTGGAAAAGTGGCTTGGTAGAAAAGTATATAAAAGCATAGATGAAGTTGAGGAAGAAGTGGATATTGTAGATATATTCAGAAGATCAGAAGCTGTATTAGAGCATGCGAAGGAGATATTAAGAATGAAACATAAACCGAAACTTGTTTGGATGCAAGAAGGAATTATAAATGAAGAAGCAGCAAAATTGTTATCTGAAAATGGAATAGATGTTGTAATGAATAAATGTATTTATAAAGTTCATAGCTCATTTAAAAGTAGGGGGTTGTTATGAGAAGAAAAATTTTTGTAGGAGCACATGCAAAAAGAGAAAGAAAAGCTTTTAAAGAATTTTTAATAAAATATCTAAAAGATAAAGTAAGAAACATATATGATAAAATTGCAGAAATGATATTTGAAGATGAAAATAATGTTAGAACTTCAAAAATTTTACAAAGAATTTTTGTTGAGGTTTATGAGTTTTACATAAAGGGTGATGAGAAATTAGAAAGCGCTCTTGTAAAAGAATTAAAAATTGTATATAATAAAAAAGATATGAATCCAAGTGATGTTCTTTCAAAACTCGTTTCTTATTTAAAAAATCAAAGAGAAATCGTGGAAGAGGAAAGTTATGAAGAGTACTGAACTTTTTGATATAGCAGAACAAATCATAAGAATTTCTAAATTTTCAACAGATGTTATCATTTTCTATAATGAATATCTTTTTCAAAGATTTGCAAACTCATTTATCCATCAAAGTACTTTTGAAGAAAATTTAATAATTTCAGTTAGAATAAAATCTGAAAACAGGTACGCAATTTTTTATATAAATAATTTTGATATTGAGAAAATAAAATTGCTTTTAAAAACATCTGAAAATTCAATGATTGAAAGTGAATTTTTGTTTCCATTAGAAAAGAAAGAAATTCCAAAATATGAATTTGCTTTTGATAATTTTGAAATAAATCCTGATGAAAGTTCAAGGATTATTAAAGATATTATAAGAATTGGCGGAGATTATAAGGCATTTGGTAATTTTTATAGAGGTTTTCAACATATTGCTATGTTAAGTTCAGATGGTTTTGAGGCATATAATAAATGCTCAATAAATCATTTAACAATAAATTACATCAATTCAAATAGCTTCTGGTCTCAATATAGTAGTTATAAATTTAATGATATTCTTGAAAACTACGAGAAAATTGCCAAAAATTGTTTAAATATGGCAATTTTAAATGAAAATCCAATTGAAATAAAGGAAGGAAAATATGATGTTATTCTTTCAAGTTTAGCTTTAAGTGAAATTATTGATTATCTTAATTATTTTGCTCTTTCTTCAAAAAATTATTATGAAGGCACAAGTCCTTTTAGTGGTAAATTAAATGAAAAAATTTTTTCTGAAAAAATGAATTTATATGAAGAACCTTATAATTTATTGTTATTTCCAAGAGGATTTGATTTTGAAGGGAATATTAAGAAAGAAATTCCAATAATAGAAAATGGAGTTTTAAAAAACATAGCTCTTAATAACAAGTACTCCAAACTTCTCAATTTAGAAAACAATGCATCTTCTAATGTCCCTTTTCAAGATTATCCTTTCTTCCTTCATCTTCATCTTAAAGGGGGTAATAAGAGTTTAGAAGATATAATAAAAGAAACGGAAAGAGGAATTTTTGTAAATAGAATTTGGTATTTAAACTTAGTTGAACCAATGAGTTTTACATTAACAGGAATGACAAGAGATGGTTTGTTTTTAATAGAAAATGGAAAAATTAAATCTGCTATTAAGAATATGAGATTTACCCAAAGTTTTATAGAAGTTTTTAACAGTGTAATTGAAATTTCAAGAGATGAAAAGCTTATTATTAATTCTAATTTTTACGAATTTTATCCAAGAGGTTCTTTAATGCCTGATATTAAAGTTTCAAATTTTAATTTTATAAGTAAAACTGATTTTTGAATATGAGGGAAGATGAAATTTTGAAAAATATATTTAAATTCTATAAGTCAAATCCAAGGATTATATTAGGTCCTGGTGACGATTGTGCCATTATTTCAGAAATGGTTAATAAGAACTTACTAATAACTAATGATGCCTTTATTGAGAATATCCATTTTAAATATGATTTGCTATCGTTTTATGAAATAGGTTATAAAAGTGCTACTGCTGTTTTAAGTGATATATGTGCTATGGGAGGCACTCCTATTGCTGTTCTTGTTAGTTTAAATATAAATCAAAAATCAATAAATAAAATTGAAGAAATATATAAAGGAATTTCTGATGTTTGTGATAAGTTTTGCATTTCAATAGTTGGTGGAAATATAGAAAAGTACGATAGATTAGAATTACATTTAACTGCAATTGGTGAAGTAAAAAAAGATAAAGCATTATTAAGAAGTAATGCAAAAATTGGTGATTTAATAGCAATAACAGGAGATATAGGAAGGTCAAGAGGTTATTTCATTGCTTATGAAAAGCATTTAATAAGTGGTGTTAAATGGTGGATAAATGAAATGCGAGAAAAGTTTGCTCGTCCAATTGTAAGGTTTGAAGAAATAAATAAAATTTTAAGCAATATAAATGTAAATGCTTGTATAGATATTTCGGATGGTCTTGGAATAGATGGTTATAGAATGGCTAATTTGAGTGAAGTTCAAATTGTGATATATGCAAATAAGCTTCCAATTAAAGATTCTGTAAAGTTTCTTGCTAAAAAACTTGAAATTAAAGATTGGTTTATAGCAGTAGAAAGTGGTGAAGAATATGAGTTATTGTTATCAATACCAAGGGAAGAAGAAGAAAAAATAAAAAAATTAAATTTACCAATTACAATAATTGGAGAAGTTATTGAAGATAAACCAGGTATTTATATTATTGATGGTGATTTAAAAATTGATATATCAAGGAGAGGATATGATGCCTTTGCTATTTAGCTATACATTAAATTTAAACGAGAAATTAGAATATAAAGCAAAATATGGACCAATAAATATAGGAGAAATGTTTCTAAAAGTTGAAGGAATAGAAGTCATTAGAGGTATTCCTTGTTATAAATTGAGATTGTTTGCAAAAGGTGGTGCACTTGGTATAAATTTATATGAGGATTTTATATCTTGGGTAGATACGCAAAATTTTAGAACAGTTAAATTTTATAAAAGACAAATTGAACCAGGTTGGAATTATGAAGTGACAATAAATTACTATGAAAATTATGCTGAATATGATGAAATTAAAGATGGAAAGAAGGATAAAAAGACTTTTCAAATACCCAAAAATGCTCTTGATCCAGTTGCATTAATTTATATTGTTAGATTTCTTGATTTAAAAGACACGATTTTATTACCTTATCACATGGATGGTTTTTCAGGATATGCTAAAATTTTTATTAAAAGAAAAGAAAAATGTAAATGGCTTGGAGTTGAAGAAGATTGCTATGCTATATCACCAATTTTACCTATGGATGAAGGAAAGAAAAAAGAGGTTTTTGGTGATAGAGGCGGTGAAATTATTATTTCAAGTTCTAAAAAAATTCCTATTAAAATTAAAGTTAATCTTGTTGTTGGAAGTATGATTGGATATATTGTGAAAATTTTTCCATAACAATTTGTCTAACTTTTTCAATTCTCGTTTTTAATGTATTTCTTACAATAAATCCTCTTTCTTTATCTTCAACAACAATACCAAACTTAACATTTTCATCTTTTATAATTTGAAATTGATTTAAAAATTTTTTTATTATTTCAAAATCTTCTGGATTAACATAAACAACTGGGTTTTGAAAACTATTATTTTTGAAAACTTCATCAACAATTCTTTTTAAATAATTTTCATAAATGCTTTTATCTTTAAACAATTTTATAATTTCATCTTCTAAATTTTCAAAGACTTTATTTAAAATTTCATTTTGAATATCTATTAAATGCGAATTAATTTCAAGTTGAACACTACCTATAATTTTCTGTCTTTGAGAATGAATGTAATTTTTTGCTTTTTTAATATATTCTTCAATAATTGTAGGGATTTTTTCTTTTGCTTTTTCAATGATTTCAGAGGCACCCAAAAGGGCACCAGATATAATTTCTTCTGCTTCTTTTTTTGCCTTGTTTAGTACAATACTTTCAATGTGTTCTATCATTGCGTCATTATCAAGAACATTACAACGAAACCAAATATAATAATAGTTTCAGGAATTACGAAAAGTGTAAGAACAGTACCAAGCATGCTTCTGTCTTCTGATATTGCACCTACACCAGCAGCTCCAATTCTGCTTTGTGCTATACCAGTTCCTATACCTGTCAAACCAATAGCAAGACCCATACCTATATATTTCCCAGCTTTTGCTATGTCAGAAGATGTTGAAGGTTCAGCAGCAAAAGCTAAACTTACAAACATCAAAATGCCAATTATAGCAAGCGCAAATCCCAAAATTTTACGAAACATAGTTTAGCCCTCCTTTTTTCAAAGGTTTAAATACCCTTTCTCCGGTTTTGTAAAATTGAATGAAGAACTCAACAATTTGAAGACGCATACCTTGAATTGTTGGATCTAAAAATCCAAGTAAAAATGCCAAAAGATGGAAAATTAAAGCAGTTATAATAGCAAAAATCAAACTTGGTATCATTGAAAAGAACATATTACCCATTTCTGCTAAAACCGCTGATGCTAATGCTACTGCTGCTAATCTTGCAAAACTTAAAATTTGTCCTGTTGTTGAAATTAGCTCAATTGGTGCAATAAATCCATGTGTTAATATAACACCAATAATTGATATAACAATTAGAGAAATTGAGATATAAAGAAAAATGCTAATTTGAATAACTTTTAAGAAATAAAGACCTAAAATAATAAAGCCAATTACCCCAATTAGTCTGAATATTTCATAAAATGCTAAATGTTTATCTTTTAATTTTAAATTATTAAAGATACCAAATAAAATACCAAGAATAACTTGAATAATTCCAAGGATTATTGAAATACCAATTATTAAACTTGCTGAATGAAGTCTATGAATAATAGGCTTTAATATACCAAGTTTATAAAATAACTCACCAAAAGCTTCTCCATATAAAAATCCAAAAAATATAGCCCAAGTTAATGCCCACAAATAAATTGTTGTTAAATCTTTAATAATTTCATTTTTTGAAAATTTAGCTCTAAAAAATAAAACAATTATTAACATTATTAAGGCATAACCAATATCACCAAGCATCATTCCAAAATAAGGTGGGAAAAATAACCATAAGAAAAATGTTGGGTCAATTGTTCCATATTTTGGATAACCATAAAAATCTAAAACTCTTCTAAATGGCTTTGAGAAATTCATCGTTTTGATAAGTGTTGGCACCTTGTCGTACTCAAAAATGCTTGGTTCTTCAAACTTAATGAAGTAATAACCTTCAAAATTTTTTAGGGCACTTAATAATTTTTCTTTTTGTGATTTCTCAACCCACCCTTTAATAAAGAAAACATAATTTGAAAATGAAGCATATTTTCTTAATATATTTAAATTTTCAAACTTTTCAAGAACCGAAAGTTTTACATTTGAAAATTCATTTAAAATTTTTTCTTTAGATGATTTAATTTCATTATCAATATTGCTAATCTCATTTTTTAAAATTGATATGTCAATTGAAATTTTTTCAAATGCTTGGCTTAGTGTTAAATTTTTATATTCGTTTGGTAAAATAAATTCATTAAAACCCTCTTTATATATTAAATCTCTAACTTCTTCATAAATCAAAATTGCAAATCTATCTTCCCTTATTTTAACAATTTGAAATTTTTTTAAGTTAAGTTTTTTAAATGTTTCTAAATCCTTCTTTATAGCAATAATAATTAAATTGGGTGTAGGGAAATTATAAATTTTTGAAATTGTTAAATAGTAATCATTTAACAAGTTTAATTTTGATATTTTTTCTTCTTTCTTATAAATTAAGTTTTTTACATTTTTTAAAATTCCTTCAAGCCAATCTATTGTTTTTTCATTAACATCAACAAAATTATTACCAACAGGAAAAGGACCAATCAAATGTTCAATATCTGAAATTAAATTTCTTGCTTTTTTATATATATCTTCGTTTTCTATGGTCATTTCGGGACTTTTATACTTTTGAGGATATTCATCAATATGAACAATTCCAAGTTCCTTTATTACATTTAAAATATCAAAAAACTTTTCTTTATCTCCCACCAATTCAAATTTTAGGAGTGGTTTAATCATAAAGAAAGAAAATTTTAAAGTTCAAAAATTTAAGTTATTTGCCTTGTCTAGTAATTCTAAAATCATTTATTTTACTATATTTTTCCCACCCACCCTATGAATAAGCCTTCGGCTTTAAACTTCGCCCCCCTTAAATCCCCCGTAAAATCTATAATTTGAGCAACTTAACATGATTTATTGGACAAAGCATA
>CBFGJN010000058.1:0-11961 GCA_965649115.1 Caldifarciminota bacterium
CCACCCTAATAATAAGCCTTCGGCTTATAAATGCCCATTTTTCGGTCTAGGGGGGCTTTGTCCCCCATAAAATTTTTAATTTCCTTAAAATTTTTGTAAGTTATTGATAATCAAGGACTTAACACTATTTACTAGACAAAGCAATTTAAAATTGTCGTGTGCTGTGTCTAGTAATTTTGAAAAAAATATATATTTTATTATATTTTTCCCTCTCACCCTGAAAATAAGGCTTCGCCTTAAAAACTTTGCCCCTAAAATCTCCCCATTAAATCAATAGTTTCATTAAAGATTTTACAAGTCATTGATAATCAATTACTTAACATTATTTACTGGACAAAGCAATGGTTTATTGGTGTGTATAGTAATTCTGAAAATAATTATTTTTCTTTATTTGCTCACCTGCTCTAAAATCAAGCCTTCGTCTTATAAATACTCCATCTTTTGCTATGGGGGAATTTGTATCTAATAATTTTTCCCTCCATAAAATCCCCCCAATTTACTAGACCAAAGCAATTGTTTAACAATTTATCTAATCACTAACCAAAATAAAACCAATACCTAAATTTTTCAATTTGTTCTTTATTTTATTTGAAATCTCCTTTCCAATTAAAATTGGTATAACCTTTCTCTTATAAACTTTCTGTAAAATTTCTCTCCTTCTCATAACTCTTTCAATATCATAATCTCCAATTTTATATGAAATCTCAATAGCAACATATACTTCCTCTCTCGTGCTTTTTAACATACCACTAATAATTAAATCTAATTCACTAACATCCTCCTCCTCTTCTTCACTAATTACTTTTTCTTCAACATATTTGTCTAATTCATCAAATAATTCACTTTTTTCTTTTATCTTACATTTTCTAAGTCCAATATGCCTTCCTAAATATGAGCATATGTTTAAGAAAACTTTATGTTCTAATTGCCAACCTTTCAATTCTTGTATGCTCTTTTCATGGCTTTTTAGTATTTCTTCCATCCTATCTTGTCTCTGTTTTATCTCATCTTGCCCCTTCTCCAATAATTCAAATCTTTTATTTACTTCATTTTTGAATTCTTCAAACCTTCTATCTGCCTCTTCAAATCTTCTATTTACTTCACTTCTAAATTCCTCAAACCTTCTATCTGATTCATCAAATCTTTTATCTATTTCATCAAATCTTCTATTTACTTCACTTCTAAATTCTTCAAACTTAATAGGTAATTCTAATAACTCTTTTGTTAAAATTAACATTCTCAACTTTTCAAGATAGTCTGGTCTTTCTCTTAATAAATTTAGCAAATCTTCAAATTCTTTTATAATGTATTCTTTTTCCATAGTTTTAAAAGTTTAAAGGTTAAATTATTTTTATTTGTTTCATTATGTTCTGCCCACCCGCCCTGAAAATAAAACCATCTTTTGCCTTGTGGAATCAAAAATTTTCTTAAAACTTCTATAAGTCTTTGATAATCAACAACTTAACAATAATTATTGGATAAAGCGATTTAAAATTACTTTGTCCAATAATAAAGGCTACGCCTTTAAAATTCCCATATTTCGGCAAGGGGGCAATAAACCCCCCATAAAAACTATAATTTTCTTAAATTTTTGTAAGTTGTTGATAATCAATAATTTAACACTATTTATTGGACAAGGCAATTGGAAGCTTAAATCAGTAATTTCAGCAATTTTTCATAATTTGCCAACCCACTCTGAAATTAAGTCTTTGACTTTAAAATACCCATTCATAAGCTTTGGGGAAATTTGCCCACATTAAACAACCTTTAAAATTTAATAACTATTATATTTTTCCTTACTTACTTTGAATTTAGGGCGGATAATATGGAAATAGAATATTCTGATAAGGGTTATATTTACAAGCTAAAAGGGAATGTTTTTTTGAAAACAGACAATTATGAAATTTACTCAAATAAAGGGGTATATTATGAAGGTGATGGTATTTCAGAGCTTGAAGGTAATGTTTTAGTAAAAGGTAAAAATTACATTACAACATCTCATTATTTAAAACATATTCAAAAAAATGATGAAATTTATTTAAAAGGAAATGTTTATCTTGAAGATAGTTTGAGAATTATAAAAGCAAATGAAATTCATGTAAAAAATAATTTTTCAAGGGCAAAAAATAATGTTCATATTTACTTAAAAGATAAAAAAATTATTTGTGAGGGAGATAGTGGGAATTACGATTTGAATAAAAAGGAAGGTGTTATTTTTAATGTGAAGTACATAAACATAATTAGGGATAGTGATACAGTTGACATTAGAACCAAAATTGTTTTTGTTTTTAAAGAAAATTTAAAACTCAAACCATTAATAAGCCTTAAAACGAGGAAAGAATTTGCAAAAGGTGATAGCTTAATATATGAAACATTAGAAGATTCAACTGAAAAAATTACAATTTACAATAATGCTTTTATATCTTGGGAAAATGGTAATGGAAACTCTGATACAATTATTATTTATTATAAAAATTCAAGAATTGAAAATGCCCAATTTATAAATAATGCTTATGTCCAAACAAAGAATAACGAAGATATAATATCAGTAAAATCAAATTTGGTAAATGTTGAATTTTCTGAAAGTAAAGTTAAAAAAGTTATTTGTTATGATTTAATTGAAGGGGTAAGTGAAAAATGGAAGTAAAAAAAAGACTGCCAAGAATTGTAATTGTCGGAAGAGCAAATGTTGGAAAATCAACATTATTTAATAAACTCATTGAGAAACCATTTTCTATTGTAAAAAACGAGCCAGCTATCACAAGAGATAGAATTACAAAAATTGGATATTGGCTTGATTGGAGTTTCTATTTAACAGATACAGGAGGATTATTAGACAAAAAAGAAATGGAAATTCTATATGATAAAGTTTTAGAAAGTATTAAAAAAGCTATTGAAAAAGCTGATGTTATCATATTTCTTACTGATGGAACTACTGAACCAATGCCTATGGATTATGAAATCGCTAATGTTTTAAGAAATTATAATAAAAAGGTTTTTTTAGCAGTTAATAAATGCGATAGAAGTGATTTTTCATATTTAGAGTACTATAAACTTGGATTTGATAAAGTTTATCCAATATCAGCAGAACATAAAATTGGATTAAATGAATTATTTGAGGATATCTTTGATTATCTTAAAATTGAAGGTTTTGAACCTATAAAAAGATACAAGAAATTAAAAGATAAACCAAGAGTAGGAATTATAGGCAAAGTAAATGTTGGAAAATCATCATTATTAAATGCTCTTGTTGGAGATGAAATTGCTATTGTATCTGATATTCCTGGAACAACAAGAGATTCAATAGATGTTGAAACAAAAGAATTCATATTTGTTGATACTGCTGGACTTAAAAGAGAATTTAAAGATGATATTGAATATTATGCTTATGTTAGGACTTCAAGAAGTATTCATTATTCAGAAGTTTTATTAGCTGTATTAGATGCATCTCAAAAAATTACAAGAATGGATAAGAAAGTTGTAGGAATTGCTCAAAAGGAATATAAAGCACTTATAGTTGTTTTAAATAAATGCGACTTAATAAAGAAAAAAGATAGAAAAAAAGTTTTTGATTATTTCAAAAAGGAACTTGAATTTGCTGATTGGGCTCCTTTTCTATTCGTTTCAGCCAAAACTGGCGAAAATTTAGATATTCTAAAACAAACGATAAAAGAAGTTTATAAACAATATAATAAACAATTGAGAAAAGATGAATTGCTTGATACATTATCAGAAGCTTTTGAGTTAAATAAACCTCCCTCAAGAATTTATGAAATTAAACAAGTTGGACATAAACCTCCAACATTTAAATTTGTTCTTGATAAAGAATTCAAAAGCCATTATGTTAAATATATTGAAAGTGCTTTAAGAAAAAAATTCGGTTTTTATGGAAGTCCAATAAAAATTATAATGGAAAGAAAAAAACAATGAATGGATGGATATTTAAAGATGGATTTTATGTTTTTGAAGGAGAATTCTTTATAATCAAGGTTTCTACAAAATTAATAGATGAAGAAACAATAACTTGTGATGTATGGTTAAATCAAATTCATTCGGATAAAATCTACATTATTGATGATATTAAAAATTTACCAAAAGGCAACTTAGATGGTGATGGAATAATTTTAAAATTGAAAAATGTAAAGTCAAGAATAAGAACTGCTGATTGTTATCCTACTATATTAATTGATAAAAAAAATCAAATTGGTGCCATTTTACATATTGGTTGGAGGGGTTCATATTTAAGGATTTTAGAAAAATGCATAAGAATTTTCCATGATTATTTTAATTCAAAAGATATAATGGCAATTTTTGGTCCTGGTATTTGCTCAAAGTGTTATGAAGTAAAGGAAAATTTATTTAATTACTTTCCAAAAGAGTACTTTTATTTCAAAGATGAAAAAATTTTTTTTGATATTTTAACTTTCAATATAGATATTCTCAAAAGATTTGGCATTAATGAAATTATTTATCCACCATCTTGTTCTTTTGAAAACCCTATTCTTTATTCACATAGAAGAAATGAAAAAAGTAGAATTTTTACAATTTTTGAGATGTTTTAGATAAATCTCTTCCTTTGTCAGAATAGTTGCTTGATTTAATGTGGGGATTTTATTGGGGGATTAAAAGCATAAAAATGGGCATTTATAAGCCAAAGGCTTATATTTAGGGTGGGTGGAAAAAAGACAAAGCAATAATTTTAAATTTTTTTTCTTATGGACTAAATGGTTGTCTTGATAAAATTGCTTTTTGTAAAGTGATACTATCAGCATAAATAATTTCATAACCTGTTGGAATACCTCTTGCTATTTGCGTTATATTTACTTTTAAGTCTTTTATTTTTTCATAAATATAATAGCTTGTTGCATCTCCTTCAACACTTGGACTCAAACCAATTATCACTTCTGAAATATCCTCTTCCAAAATTCTACTTTTTAAATCATCAATAAATAAGTTATTTGGTTCAATTCCCTCAAGCGGAGAAATTAAACCTCCAATAACATGATATTTCCCATTATAAACCCCAAGTCTTTCAATATGAAACATATCATATGGACTTTCAACAACCATAATAACTTTATCTCTTTGAATATCTGAACATATATCACAAATTTCTTTCTCGGATATTGTATGACATTTTGAGCATAGTTTTAATTCTTTTACTTCATTCAAAGAATTCATTAAATCTTCTAGAATTTTTTTGTTTTTTACAATTGTAAAAGCACTTTTTTCAGCAGTTTTTTCACCAATACCTGGAAGTTTTTTTAAATTTTCAATAAGTTTTAAAAAAGACTTTGGAAATTTCATATACCAAGTTGTTTTCTAACTTCTGGTGGTAAATCTTTTAATAATTCCTGCATCTTTTGTAATGATTGTTGTTGAGCTTTCTTTTGAGCATTATTTATTAAATTAACAATAGTTTTTTCAATTTTTTTAATATCTTGTGATTTAAATATATCCTCACTTAATTTTATATCAATTACCTCACCAGCACCATTTACAATAACCTTTATTTTACCATCCATTCCACTCTCCTCTATCCTTATATTTTTAAGTTCCTTTTGCATTTTGTCTATTTTAGCCTTCGCTTCCATAATCTGCTTTAAGTTCCCAAACATTTTCAACCTCCTATATTTTTATTATATCTTTTGTTATACTCGTTAAATTTACAACTTCATTTTTCTCCTTATCAAGATAAACAGTGTCCTCTATTCTTATTCCAAATTCGCTTTCAATATAAACACCAGGTTCAATTGTAAAAACTTCATTTCCTTTTAATATCCATTCATCTGCTTTTTGACTAAAAGCAGGTAATTCATGAACATCAATTCCAATAGAATGACCAAGTGCATGACCAAAATAATTATCATCATAACCAAAGGACTTTAAATAATCCCTTGCTATTGAATCAACCTCTTTATTTTTTATTCCAATTTTTGTTTTTTCTTCTACTAAATCTACTGCTTTTTTAACAATTTCATAAACTTTTAAAAATTCTTCATTTATACTTGAACCTATCCAAATCGTTCTTGTAATATCACAACAATATCCATCATAAACTAAACCAAAATCTATTAGAAGTGGTTTATTATTTAAAATTTTTTGATTTGATGGTCTTCCATGTGGCATAGCACTTCTATGAGATGTTAAAACAATTGTTTCAAATGCCATTTTCTCAACATTATATTTCTTTTTTGCTATATATTCCATCTCTATTGCTAAATCTCTTTCAGTCATTTTTTCAGGTTCTATAATGTTTAAAATTTCTTCAAAGATATTTTTAGCAATATCACAAGCCTTCTTAATTTTATTAATTTCTTCATAGCTCTTAATAGCTCTTAAATTCTCAATTATATTGTTAGTGGGAATAAATTCAATATCCCTAAATTTTTCTTTAAAACTATTAAGTGTGCTTATTGTAAAATATTTTCCTTCAATAGCTAATTTTTTTATTGGTTTTAAAAGTTCTTCCATGGTTTTGAAATAATCATTATAAATAATAATTTCATATTTGGTTTTGTCAATTTTTTCATTAGCGTAAATTTTATACCTAAAATCAGTAATAAAATAATTTTTCTCTTTGGTTATTAAAATTTGGGCAAATGAACCAGAAAAGCTTGAAAGGTACTTTATATTTGATAAATTTGTAATAAAAAGCCCATCTAAATTATTTTCAGTTAAATAATTACGAAGGTAAGATAGCATTTATCTTCGGTAAAACAATTTCAGGCTTTAATCTTGGATCTTTTTTCCATTCTTCTCTCAAAATTTTTAAAACATTTAAACGAACTTCAATTGGATAATTGCTAATAATTGGTTCAATATGTTTTTTCCACAATTCAACACCTCTTTTATATGCCCAACCTCTTATGTTCGTTGGATGTTTTATTAAGAATGTTTTAGCAATTTCAAGAGCTTTTTCAGTTTCACCTGCTAGCAGAAGTTCAGCAATTTTAGATTCTACTTTATAACTTTTCTTTTTTAACTTTAATTTTTGTTGTTTTTTAATTTGATACTGCTTCCATCTGCTCATATCCGAAAATTTTAAAGCATAACTATTTAATCAAATTGCTGTGTCTAGTAATTCTGAAATATAGATTATTTCTATATTTTCCCACCCACCCTGAAAATAAGGCTTCGCCTTTAAAGTACCCATATTTCGGCTATGGGGGGCTTTGCCCCCCATTAAAACCCCCCTTTAATAAATAATTCCAATAAAATCTTTATAAGTTATTGATAATCAATAACCTAACACTATTTACTGGACAAAGCATAATCAAATTGCTGTGTCCAGAAATTCTAAAAATATAATTATTTCTATATTTCCCTCACCTACCCTAAATTCAAGCCTTTTGCTTTAAAATGCCAATTTTTCGGCTGCGGGGGCTCCGTCCCCCTATAATTCTCCCATTAATTGAACAAAGCATAATCAAATTTTTCGGTGTTGGAAGCTTTAATTTCAGACCCACTCCCACCTGACTTTAAAAATTATAAATTTTTAATGCCAAATTTTTAAAAAATTCTATAACTTCATTTATTTCAATAGGTTTTATCATATTTAGAGGGATAAAATTTAATTTTTCTAAAATTTCAATTCTTTCCTCTATTTCAAATGCAACGCTTGGAGGGTCATCAAATAATTTTTCCTTCCTTCTTGAAAGTTCATAAATTTCATCAAAGTTAAAATTGAAGTTTTTAAAAATAAAATAAAAATCAATCAAATCTCTAATTTCAAATCTTGAAACAATAGCACAAAGTTTATTGCTTGCTATATTTTCAAGACAATCAACTTTTAGTGTTCTATCATTCTCAAATTTAAAAACCTTCCTTTCACAATCTATTGAAAGTCTATCTATTACAAAATCAACTTTTATACCAAGAATTTCATAAGATAAATAAAATTCTGATATTGATTTTATGCTTACATTATAAGAAAATTTGAACTTTATCCAAAAACTTAAATCATTTAAATTAACATCTGAAATTGTAAAAAAATCTAAATCTTCTGAAATTCTATGTCCTAAATAAAAAACTGAAAGAGCGGTTCCTCCAGTTAGAAAAAATTCATTTTTTATAGTTTCATTTTCAAGTAAACTTATTAACAAATTTCTTTGACTATCTGATTTGTAAGCACTTTTTATTTCTTTAACTGGATAATTCTTTTCCATTTTTTTCTAGCCTTTGGAGATATTTTAACTTTATCAATAAATTCTTCAATTTCAGAAATTGTAAAAATTTTTAAAGTATCAGCAACACTTGCCCTTTCAAGAAATCTTGATAAAATCCATAGATATACTTTTTCATTATTTCTATTATTATTCAAGAATTTAATTAAATTTTGCTCATCTTGAAAATCACTATAATCCCAAAATACATTTTTCAAATTCATATTAAAATTTTAAAGGATAAAAATTGATTTGTTGTGCTGTGTCTAAGAATTCTGAAATTATTTATTTTTCTTATTTTGCCCACCCGCCCTGAAATAAAGGCTTCGCCTTTAAAATGCCCATTTTTAGGCTTTGGGGGGCTTTGCCCCCCATTAGATCCCCCATAAAATCAATAGTTTTATTGAAATTTTCGTAAGTCATTGATAATCAAGCATTTAGCAATAATTACTGGACAAAGCAGATAAAAATTGCTTTGTCTAGTAATTCTGAAATAATTTATTTTTCTATGTTTTGCCCAACCGCCCTATGAATAAGCCTTCGGCTTATAAATACCCATATTTGTGCCTTGGGGGGCTTTGCCCTAATTTAAATAAATAACTTTTTTATTTTATCTTCTAAGTTTTCTAAAATTTCTAAATTATCCGTTCCTCCTTCTGCTTTAATGTCAGAGCCACCTCCCTTCCCCAAAATTTTTATCATTAGATTATTAGCATTAAATTTATCTTTTAGAAGTTTCCCAATTCTAAAATGTGCTATAACTTTATCTTCTAATTTTGAAAAAAGAAAAATAAGTAAATCATCTTTTTGTAGGTAATCTGCCAATTTTCTTAAAAATTCCATATCAGCACCCTTTAAAACTTCAAAATAATATCTATATCCATTAGTTTCTTTTGAACTTATCGTTTTTGAATAAATGCTAATGTACCTATCAAGTAATTCATTATACTTAACCTGCATATTTTTATTTTCAAGAATAGTCTTTTCTAATTTTTCAGGAATGTCTTTAATATCTGATTTTAATAAAACTGATACCTTTTTGAGAATTTCCTCGTTTTCTTTAATGTATTCAAAAGCTCTAATACCAACATAAGCATTTATTCTTCTAATTCCACTACTAACAGCCTCTTCCTTTATAATTTTAAAAAATCCAATTTCCCCTGTTCTCCTAACATGTGTTCCTCCACATAATTCTTTACTAAAATCTCCAATACTAACAACCCTAACAATATCTCCATATTTTTCTTCAAAAATAGCAATTGCTCCTTCATTTATAGCACTTAAATAGTTTTTATATTCCCAAATAACTTCCAAATTTTCTCTAATTTTTTCATTAACAAGTTTTTCTATTTCATTAATTTCCTTATCACTTAAAGGTTTTGGATGTGAAAAGTCAAATCTCAATCTGTCATTCTCAACTAAGGAACCTTGTTGAAGTGCATGTTCTCCAATAATTCTATGTAATGAAGAATGTAATAAATGTGTTGCTGTGTGAGCTCTCATATTTGCTTTTCTTAAATTTACATCAACTTTTGCCAAAACTTCTAAATTATTTAACTTTATATTGTTTTTCAATTTTCCAAATAAAACAATATCTGAGCCTATTTTTTTAGTATCAAAAATTTCAATTTCATCATTTTCTAAAACTAAAATTCCCTTATCTCCAACTTGACCCCCACCTTCGGGATAAAAAGGAGTTTCAAATAAAACAATGTAAATTTTATCATTTTCAATTTTATATTTAGCAATTTTTGTTTTATATTCCATAAAATCATAGCCTACAAATTTCGTTGATTTATAGTTACCGTCAATATAATCCCAATTTTCAATGAGCATTATATTCCTTTTCTCCTTAGTCAGTCTTTTCCTTTCATCTAATAATCTATCATAACCTTCCAAATCAAGTTTTAAATTTTTATCTTTTGCATATTCTTCAATTAAATCCAAAGGTATTCCATAAGTATCGTAAAGCTTAAATATATCTTCACCTTTTATTATATCATTTGAATTTTGGACAATTTCAATTAGATAAACGATGTTCTTTCCAATTGTTTGAATGTACTTTTCTTCTTCGTTTTTGATAATTTCTTTAATTGTTTTTAAGTTTTTTGAAATTTCAGGATAAGCATTTTTCATAATTTCATAAACTACATCAACAAGTTTATATAAAATTGGTTCATTAACATTTAATTTCTGAGCAAATTTATAAGCCCTTCTTAAAATTCTTCTTAAAACATAACCTCTTGAATAATTACTTGGATAAATTCCATCAGAAATTGCAAATACTAATGCTCTAATATGATCTGCTATAACCCTATGGGGAACTCCCGTTTTTTCATCATATTTAACACCTGTTAAATTTTCTATTTCTTTAATAATTGGCATAAACAATGAAGTATGATAATTATTATTAACACCTTCAATAACTGATAATAATCTTTCTAACCCCATTCCTGTATCTACATTCTTTTTTGGAAGTGGTTCTAAACTTCCATCACTCTTTCTATTGAATTCCATAAAAACGATATTCCACAATTCAAGCATTTCATCACCTAAATCATAATGAATCTCTGTTGAAGGTCCACAAGGACCAACATCACCCATTTCCCAAAAATTATCTTTTTCATCAAATTTAAAAATTCTTTTTTCATCAATTCCAACTTCATCTTTCCAAATATAATATGCTTCATCATCTTTATAATAAACACTAACATATAACTTTTCTTTTGGAATTTTAAAAACATTTGTTAATAATTCCCAAGCCCATAAAATTGCCTCCCTTTTAAAATAATCTCCAAATGAGAAATTACCAAGCATTTCAAAGAATGTATGATGTCTTCTTGTAAATCCAACATTATCTAAGTCATTATGTTTTCCTCCCGCTCTTAAGCATTTTTGACAAGTAGTTATTCTTTTTGATGGTGGTTCTGCTTCACCTAAAAAATATATTTTAAATTGATTCATACCTGCATTTGTAAAAAGAAGTGTATTATCTCCTCTTGGAAGTAATGAACTTGAAGGATAAATTAGATGACCTTTTTCTTTAAAAAATTCCAAAAATGTTCTTCTTAATTCATCAGCTTTTTTCATAGTTTGAAAATTTTAAAATATAAATTTAAATTTACTATGCTGTGTTTAGTAATTCTGAAAGTCCTTATTTTATTATAATTTCTCCACCCACCCTGAATATAAGCCTTTGGCTTATAAATACCCATTTTTCGGCTGTGGAGGACTTCGCCCCCCATAAGTCACCCATTATTTTTGGACAAAGCAAAGTTTTATTATATTTTTCCCACCTACTCTAAATACAAGTCTTCGGCTTAAAAACTTCATCCCCCATCAAACCTCCGAAAAAACCCTTAACAAAATCTCTTATTTCAGTGTAAAATTATCCTTGAAAGGAAGTATAACAAGATGCTTGAAATAATAGTTATTGAAAGTCCTAAAATCATTCTTTCAATTCTTTCAGTTCTCTTTTCAAGCCTGTTAATATCGTCCTTTGTGGCAAAATTCTTTTGCGCTTCTTTTAGTTCTCTAATGTCATCTTTTGTAGCAAAGTTTTCTTGACTTGCTTCAATTTTCTCAATCCTCTCTTCAAGTCTCTTAATATCATCCTTTGTGGCAAAATTCTTTTGCGCTTCTTTTAGTTCTCTAATGTCATCTTTTGTGGCAAAGTTTTCTTGACTTGCTTCAATTTTCTCAATCCTCTCTTCAAGTCTCTTAATATCATCCTTTGTGGCAAAATTCTTTTGCGCTTCTTTTAGTTCTCTAATGTCATCTTTTGTGGCAAAGTTTT
>CBFGJN010000059.1:0-11499 GCA_965649115.1 Caldifarciminota bacterium
TTTTTGCCTTGTCCAATAATTCTAAAATTATTTATTTTACTATATTTTCCCACCCACCCTATAATTAAGCCTTCGGCTTATAAATACCCGTTTTTTGCCTTTGGGGGGCGAAGCCCCCCCTAATAATCCCCCCAATAAATCAACAATTTCCTTAAAAATTTTATAAATTATTGATTATCAATCGCTTAACAATAATTATTGGACAAAGCAGAAGTAAATCGCTTTAATTTCCCAAAGCAAAAAATGGGAATTTTCTTTGGACACATCTAATTTTTTTATATTTTTACTTTAAAATTATCTCGTTATATGAGAATTCTTGTTTTAGGTGGAGCAGGTCAAGTAGGATTAGCAGTTTGTAGGAAATTTTTAAAAGAAGGTTTTAATAACATTATTATATCTGGTCTTACAAAAGATGAAGTTTTAAATGCCATAAATATCTTAAAAAGTGATTTTCCCAATTCAAACCTGGAATATGATTATGGAAATATATTTGCAAGGGAAGTTTCAAAAGACAAGTCAAAAGAAGCTATATTAAAGGAAATTGTTGAAGATTGTTTGGAGGAATTTAATGAGGAAATTTTAAAGAATTCTCATTTATATAATGTTGTAAGTAAATTCAAGCCTCAAATTATTATTGATACAATAAATACTGCTACTGCTCTTGCTTATCAAGATATATTTACCGCATCAAAAGAAATTTTAAAATCAAAAGAGAATTTGGAATTTAAAATTTACAATTTAATAGCATCTTCATCACTTCCCTTATTAATTAGACATATTCAAATTCTTTGGGAAACACTTGTGGAAAATGATGTTAAAATTTATATAAAAGTAGGAACTACGGGAACAGGAGGAATGGGATTAAATATCCCTTATACTCATGGTGAAGAAAGACCTTCAAGAGTTCTATTATCAAAAACTGCATTAGCAGGAGCACATACCTTATTATTATTTCTCCTTTCAAAAACACCAAATTTTTCAATTCTTTCAAAGCCAATAAAAAATAGACCAATAATAAAAGAAATAAAACCTGCTGCCTTAATAGCATTTAAAAATGTAGCCTATGGTAAAATTCAGAAGAAAGGAAAATTTTTAAAACTATATGATGAAAAAAGAATTTACAAGCTTGAAAAGAATAAAATTTTCAAAATAGATGAGCTAAACTATGGAATTGAAAAAGGAATTATGGAAGATCTATATATTGATACTGGGGAAAATGGTTTATTTTCAATTGAAGAATTTAGAGCAATTACAAGTTTAAATCAAATGGAGGCAATAACACCAGAAGAAATAGCTAATGTAGTATTTTTAGAAACAATTGGCGATAGTTCATCATATGACATTTTAAGTGCTATATCATCTGCTATAATGCATCCAACATATAGAGCAGGTTTCTTAAGATATAGAGCTTTAAAAATTCTTGAAGAATTAAAACAAAAATTCAATGCCAAGAGTTGGGCCTTTGAAATTCTTGGTCCTCCAAGATTGAGCAAATTAATAATGGAAGTGGAACTTATAAAACATAACTTTTCAATTGAAGCATTTTTAAACGAAAAAACAGAAGAAATTTTTATTAAACTTAAACAATTTATTATGGAGAATGAAAATTTTAGAACAACTGCATTGTCAATTGGTATTCCAATTTTTATTGAACCTGATAATTTAATTTTTGCCAGAAGAGAAATAAGAGATAAGAATTGGGAAGGCACTTGGGAAATAAATGAAAATAACATAAAATTCTTTTTGAATAATGAATGGATTGAAATTTCAAAAGAAAACATTCAAAAATGGAAAGAAAGATTTAAGAAGATATTAAAAGAACTTGAATTTTCTGATTATTCATCAAAGCTAAACAGGAGTTTATATGATTTTAATTTTGATAGTGGGGATATTGTCGCTTGGATTTTTGAAAATGAAGATTTGGGTTATAGATTTAAAATAAGATGAAGTTCAACGTTAAAAAATTTTTATGGGGTATTAAATGGGCATTTATAACATATCTTGTAATTATTATCATTTCAATTCCTATTATAATTTATCTTTCAATTGGACTTCCATCATTAGAAGAAATTGAGAGGTACAAAGCACCAAATTCAACAAAAGTTTATGATATAAATGGTAAGTTAATTTATGAATTTCACGAAGAAAGAAGAGTTCCTATAAAAATTAAGGAGCTTCCAAAACATGTTGTTATGGCTTTTGTTCTTCTTGAAGATAGAAAATTCTATAATCATTGGGGTGTTGATATAGATAGAATTATAAAATCAGCGATAAAAAACATCCTCACTTTAAGTATAAAGGAGGGAGCAAGTACAATAACCCAACAATTGGCAAGAAATATGTTTTTAACGCAAGAAAGAACAATCACAAGAAAAATAAGAGAAATTTTACTTGCTATTAAAATTGAAAGAACATTTTCAAAAGAAGAAATTCTTGAAAGATATTTAAATCAAATTTACATGGGAGGTGGGTTATATGGCATTCAAAGTGCAGCTGAATACTACTTTGGTAAAACTGCGAAAGATTTAAATCCATTAGAAGCGTCAATTTTAGCAGGAATTCCAAAAGATCCGAGCAGATATTCACCTGCTAAAAACTACGAATTATCATTACAAAGAGGAAAATTTATATTAAAATTACTATATGATAATAAAATTATAAGCAAAGATGAATATGAAAAATTTAAAAATTACAAGCCTGAAATTGTTTATTTTAAAGCACCTTTAAGTTATGGAGGGATAGCACCTTACTTCATAGATGAAGTAAGGAAGTACGTGGTTTCAAAATATGGAGAATATTTTTTGTTTAGAGGTGGTGGAAAAATTTGGACAACACTTGATAGTAGAATTCAAGAAATATGTAATAGAATTGTTGATAGTATGCTTGATGTTTATGACAAAAAATTCCCTACAAAACCTAAATACAAGGATTATAATCCTAAAACAAAAAAGCCTCCTAAATATCTACAAGTTGCACTTGTTGCTATTGATAATAATACTGGATATGTATTGGCTCTCATAGGTGGAAGGAATTATTATCATAGTCAATTTAATAGGGCAACGCAAGCTTATAGGCAAGCGGGATCAGCATTTAAGGTTTTCACTTACGCATCTGCTATGGAAAAAGGTTTCAATGCCACTGATATTGTCTATGATTTACCAATATCTATAAAACTTCCTGATACTATTTGGCAACCTGAGAACTTTGATAGGGAATATCTTGGACCAATTCCAATATGGAAAGCAATTGCATTGTCAAAGAACTTAGCAACTGTTAGATTACTTTTGGAAATAGGACCAGCTTCTGCTAGTGAAATGGCAAAAAGACTTGGTATTGAAACCAGTGTTCCTCCCTATTATTCAGTAGCACTTGGTGCAATTGATGTTAGACCAATAGAGCTCATAAACGCTTTTAGCACTATTGCAAGTTATGGAAATAGAAAAAAACCTATATTTATTATTAAAATTGAAGATGTTAACGGTGTTATTTTGGAGGAAAATAAACCTCAATCAACAATTGTTATGGATTCAATAACTGCTTATTTAACAATTAATTTACTAAGACATGTCGTTGATGCTGGAACTGCTATTGATGCAAGGTTAGTTTATAAATTTGAACATCCCGCAGCTGGTAAGACAGGAACTACTGATGATTATAGAGATGCATGGTTTATTGGATTTACCCCTGAAATAACATTAGGTGTGTGGTTTGGTTATGATAGTACAAGAACAATTTTTCCAAATGCTACGGGAACACAATTAGCAGTTCCTGTTTGGTCATTAATTATGAAAGAAATTTACAAAGATAAACCAAAAAAAAATTTTTATATTCCTTATGGAGTTAAATTTGTGGAAGTTTGTAGAATTTCAGGTAAGCTTCCAACAAAAAACTGCCCAAGAATATATGAACCTTTTAGAGAAGGTAAAGAACCGAAAGAATATTGTCCTATCCATACCTCTGCAAAAGAAATTTCAGATACAACAATTGAGAAGAACTTTTTGAAAGACTTTTTAAGATAAGACCTAGAAATAATTATATTTTTGGACACAATTGATTATCAAAGACTTATTAAAAATTCATTAAAATGCTTGAAATCATAGGGGGAATTAATGGGGGCTTCGCCTCCATTGCCGAAATATGGGCAATTAGAGCCGAAGGCTCAATTATAGGGTGGGTGGGAAAAATATAAAAATAATTATATTTTTAGAATTTTTGGACACATTAGACACATTTTAAAATTATCCTTTAAAATTTTCAAACTTACCGAAAAGGAGGGAAAGAAGATGAGAAACCTTTTACTTGCCCTAAGCATAGCGCTAGCTCTTGGAGCATGCGGTGGTGGTCAAAAGGCAGAAGAACAGAAACCAGCTGAACAAACTCAACAACAAACTACAACTACTACTGATACTACACAAAAGACTACTACTGATACTACTAAAAAGACAGAGCAAACCCAGACCTCTGGTGAGAAGAAGTAACCTAAATTTGGGGTCCAAAGGACCCCTCGCATAAATGTTATTTCTTTTATCACTTGGGAATAATCCAAAAGAAATAAAATTTGAAATTATAAAAAATTTTCAATTAGTTTATCAAGATGAAGGGATAAAAATCTTTAAAAATTATAATGAATTTGAAAAGTTTTATAAATCCCAAACGAACTTAATTTCCGATAGTATTCCAAAATTAAATGTAAATTTTGAAAATGAACTTTTAATAGGAGTTTTTTTGGGACAAAGACCAACTAGTGGATATTCAATAAATGTTGATAAAGTTATTTTGGAAAATAAAAAAATTTGGGTTTATGCAAGTGAAATTTGTCCCAAAAAAGACCAAGCTGTTTTAATGGTTATTACATATCCTTCCGTTTTTATAAAAATTCCCAAATATAATTATCCTATTGAGTTAAAATTAAATAAATGTCAAAGAAAATAGAATTAGCAACTGAATTTTTAAAAAATAGATTTGGAATTGAAAACTTAAACGAAAATTTTGTCCTTATTGATAGAGGTGATATATGGATAACGAATAAAGATGCTTTAAAAGTTAAAGAAAATTTAAAATTTAATAGAATTGGTATAAGGCTTATTAGAGTTTTCAAAAATAACCTTAAACTAACAACATCTGGTTCTCAAATTATTGGTCATTTAGCAAAGAAAAATGTTTTAGTTCTTGAAGATGAAAATTTGGCATTAAGTTATATAAAAGGTAATGATATTTATGGTAATTTTGAAAACTTACAAAAAGGACAGGTTATTGTGAAATTTAAAAATGATACTTTGGGAATTGGATTATATGATGGTGATAAGATAAAAAACCAAATTCCAATTCCAAAACGAATATATGATTAACCAAAAACAATAACACCAATAATATAATCCAAAAATAAAATCATAAATGCACATACAACTACACTTATTGTAGTCGCCTTACCAACACCAATAGCACCACCAGTTGTATTAAAACCAAAGTAGCAACTAATAATTCCAATACTTAAACCAAAGAAAAATGCTTTTAATAGTCCTCCAAAAATATCTTTAAAATTATAAAATGTTTTCATTCCATTTATTAAATCTGAAACATTCATAGAAAATAAAAAATAGCTTAAAAGGATAGCAGAAGATATTGATATTAACATTGAAAGAATAACAAGTATAGGTGTTGAAATTGTTATTGCTAAAATTCTAGGAAGTAATAGAAATCTATAAGGATTTATTGACATAACTTCAAGAGCATCAATTTGTTCAGAAATCCTCATAGTTCCAAGTTCAGCAGCAAAACCAGCTCCAACTCTCCCTGCTAAAACAATTGCTGTAAATACAGGAGCCATTTCAATTGAAACTGCTTTCCATATTCCAGCACCAATTAAGTCTTCTGGAACATAATCTTTTAATTGATAAGCGGTTTGAAGAGCAGCAACCATGCCTGTAAATGCAGAGGTTAAAGCAACTATTGGAATTGAATTTATTCCTGCATTTATAATTTGATATACAATTTGTGGAATTGATTTATTTATTTCACGAATTGATAAAGTTATTCTAAAAATCATAAAGCTTATTGCCCCAATATGATAAAAGAAATTAACTAAAATTTTCATATATGAAATTCCTAATAGCATTATTAAAATTTTCAGGATATTCTAAATTACTTAAATGGGCGCAATTTTCAAAAATAAGGAGTTTTGAATTTTTTATATATCTATTCATTAATTTTGCATCTTCTATTGTGCTTAAAATATCACTATCACCAGAAATTATAAGTGTTGGGACTTCAATTTCTTTTAGGATTTCACTGCTATCTTCCCTATTAGCAAGTGCTTTTAATAAGGCAATTAAGCTTTCTTTTTTTGCTTCCATTATCATGCCTTTTATTAATTCTTCTTTTTCCTTAGTTCTATTTTTTAAAAATTTTGGAAGATATTCATCAACCAAAAATTCAATTCCTTCATTTTCTATTCTTTTAATAAGTTCAAGTCTTTTATTTTTTAATTCCAAACTATCAGCAGTTGCTTTTGTATTAGCCAAAACTATTCCTTCAATAAAATTTTTATAATATCTAAGCATTTGGAAAATAATATAGCCACCCATACTTAAACCAACAAAAATCGCTTTATTGATTTTATTTTCAATTAAAAATTGATAAACGAAATCTGCATAATCCTTTAAATTTTCTTTTGATAAATTCTGATAGTCAATTAAATGAATTTTGAATTCTTTTAAATTTTCAGCTTGATATTTCCACATTTTAGAATTTAAAGGAAAAGCATGTAAGAAAACGATATTTTTACGCTCCATATTTTTCAAGTTTGTTAGCAAGAGCTAATATAATTTGGAATACTTCATAACTTTTTCTAATTCCAAGATAACCTCTTAGACAATCTCTTTCAGTAAATTTAGCATTTTCGTCATAAAATGAGCCTTCTTTTGAATAAATTAGTATTGGAACGGGATGCCAAGAATGTCCTTTTAAGGCAGAGGGTGTTGAATGATCACCTGTAAAAACGAAAATATCAGGCTCTTTTTTTAGAATTCTTGGAATATAGCTATCTAATTTTTCAATTTCTTTTACTTTACCATAAAAATCTCCATCTTCTCCTTTTTTATCAGTCCATTTATAGTGTATATAAATAAAATCGTAATTTTCAAAATTTTCTTCATAAAATTTTATTAAATTTTCAAATTCCATACCAAGTTCAAATGTTTCCATACCAATTAATTTACAGAGTCCCTTATACATTGGATAATTTGCAAGTGAAAGAGCTTTCATTTTGTATCTTTCTTGAAAATTTGGTATTTTAGGTTTTTTTGATATTCCTCTTAATAATATATAATTTGCTTTTTTTTCATTTTTTAGTAATTCTCTTGAAATATCAATAATTTTATTTAAAATCCTGGCAGTTTTTTTTGATTGTTCATCTATTGCTTCTAATTTTAGTGGTTCTAAGTTTTCTTTTTGTGGATCAGTATCATTTAAGTTATCTCCAAGTCCTTCACCTCTTAATATAATAACAAATCTATGTTCTATACCTTTACCCCATATGACTTCAACATCCTCAATTTTTTTAATGTTTTGAGATAATAAATCAATAAGTTTATGACTTTCTTCTGTACTAATTCTTCCCGCTCTTCTGTCAATTATTTTATTGTTTTCAATTGTAGCAAAATTTCCTCTTATTGCTATATCATTTTCTTGTAGTTCTATTCCTATTCCAAGGGCTTCAAGAACTCCCCTTTTAATTTCAAATTCAATGGGATTATAACCAAATAAACTTAAGTGTGCAGGACCACTACCTGGACTTATTCCAGGACTTACAGGTTCAATCAAACCTAACAAACTTTTTTTAGCAAGATTATCTAAATTCTCTTTTTTAGCAAATTCAAGTTCAGTTTTATTGTTAATATAAGGAATGCCTCCAAGTCCATCTGCAATAAGCATTACAATTTTCTTTTTATTTTTTACTATTAAGTTTTTTTCAACTGCTATCATGTTCCTTCTTTCCAACTTTTTAGATATTCTTCTTGCTCTTTCGTTAAGCTATCAATTTCTATACCTAAAACTTTAAGCTTCATTCTTGCAATTTTTTCATCTATTTCATAAGGAAGCGTATAAACTTTATTTTCTAACTTATTTTTGTTTTCTAATAAATATAAAACTGAATAAAATTGATTTGAAAAACTCATATCCATTACTTCTGCTGGATGCCCTTCTGCACTTGCTAAATTAACAAGCCTACCTTCTGCTAAAAGAAAAACCTTTTTTCCATTTTTTAAATTAAATTGAACAACATTTTCTCTTATGTTTTCATAACTTTCAGAAAGCTCATATAAGGCATTTTTATTAATTTCAACATCAAAATGACCACTATTTGCTAATATGACACCATCCTTTGCATTCAAAATTGCTTCTTTATCAATTACATTCTTATTTCCTGTTAATGTTATTACTAAATCTGCTTTACTAATAGCTGAATTTATAGGCATAACATCAAATCCATCATAAAATGCTTCAAGGGCTTTAATTGGGTCTATTTCAGTAATAATAACTTTTGCTCCCATTCCTCTTGCTCTCATAGCAACACCTTTTCCACAATATCCATACCCACAAACAACAACAGTTTTACCTGCTAATAGTATATTCGTAGCTCTTAAAATGCCATCAATAGTTGATTGACCAGTTCCATATCTATTGTCAAAAAGATGTTTTGTTTTACTATCATTAACTGCTATTATAGGATATTTTAAACTTCCTTCTCTTTCCATAGCTCTAAACCTAATAACACCCGTTGTTGTTTCCTCTGTCCCTCCAATTATTTCATATATCATATTATTTGAATGAGCATAAGTTGTTAAATCTGCACCATCATCAAGTGTAATATGAGGTCTAAATTCTAAACATTTATGAATATGCTCATAATATGTTTCTCTACTTTCTCCTCTAATGGCAAATACTTCAATATCGTAATACTTTACAAGAGCACTTGCAACATCGTCTTGCGTTGATAAAGGATTACTTGCGCATAATCTAATACTTGCTCCTGCTTTTTTAAGGGCAATTAATAAATTAGCTGTTTCAGTTGTAACATGAAGACAAGCGGATATTCTAACACCTTTTAATTTATCTTTATTTTCATCAGAAAGGAGTTTTAAAACCTTCATAAAATTTCCAGCCCATTCTATTCTTTTAATACCTTTTTCTGCCAAACTAATATCTTTTATGTGATATTCCATACTTTGAAAATTTTAAGGCATATTTATAGGGTAGTTAGGCAAAATTGGGCTTTGAACAAGGCTTATTTTCAGGGCGGGTAGGAAAAATATATTAAAATATATGTTTTTGGAATTATTGGATACAGCATTTTCTTCTGCAATCATGTTATGTAAAAGCATTAAAATTTTCAACTTATGAAAACTGCCTTTATGTTTCCCGGCCAAGGCTCACAGTATGTAGGAATGGGTAAAGAATTATTTGATAATTACGAAATAGCAAAGGAAGTTTTTAATAGAGTTAAAAGCGTTTTAGGAAAGGATTTTTTAGAATTAGTTTTTTATGGAAGTGAAGAAGATTTAAGGAAAACAGAAAATGCTCAACCTGCAATTTATTCAGTTTCAGTAGCATCATTAGAAGTAATAAAAGAAAAAAATTTATATAGTGCTGATATTTGTTTTGGTCATAGTCTTGGGGAATTTACTGCTTTATATTGTGCCAGTGTTTTTAGTTTTGAGTATGGACTTAAAATTACGCGAATAAGAGGAGAAATAATGTCAAAGGCAAGTAAAGGTTCTATGGCAGCAGTTATTGGATTAAGTGAAGAAAAACTAAATGAAGTTTTGAAAAAATATAAAACTTTGGTTATAGCTAATTATAATTCACCAGAACAACTTGTAATATCAGGTGATATAGAAGAAATAAAAAAAGCTATTGAAGAATTAAGAGGATTAGCAAAGAGGGTTATTGAATTAAATGTTTCAGGTGCTTTCCATTCCCCACTTATGGAAGAAGCAAGTATTGAATTCTCAAAGTACTTAAAAAAAGATGAGCTTAAAGAACCCAAAATTCCTGTTATAATGAACTCAACAGGAGAAATTGCTTATAATTTAGACCAAATTTATAATGCATTATTAAAACAATTAAGAAGTTCAGTTTTATTTACAAAAATGGTAAATAATGCTTATAATTATGGAGTTAGAAAATTTGTAGAAATTGGACCTTCAAAAGTTTTATCAGGTCTTGTAAAAAGAATAATAAAAGATGAAAACATTGAGATATTTAATTTTGGTTCTTAGTATTCTTTCTTGTAAGAAAGATATTCAAGTTCCTGAAATTGTTCAAGGAAGGAAAATTTTATTAGCATTTCAAAATTCAAAAAAAGTTCATTATTTTTTGGTTGATAGTCAAAAATTGTTCTTTCTATTTAATAGTGGAGATGTTCCTAATGCATTCATTAAAATAAATGAAAATGAGTTTTATTTAATAAATTCGGGAGGTTTTACTGGCTCACCATCAATTCAAAAATTTAATTTTTTAAATGGTGAGGTTATAACATATCCCTTAAACAATAATTATAATCCAATGTTTGGAGTTTATTTTAACGGAAAATTGTTCATTACAGATTTTGGAAAGTCCTATTCTGAAAATGTTTTAGTATTTAAAGATGGTCAAATTATAGATAGTGTAAAGACATCAAACAGACCAATTGATATTCAAATTGTAGATAGTTTTCTCGTTGTTTCTACAAACGGGATGAAGTCTGACTATAGTTATGACACAATTTCAAAAATTTTCAAAATTTCTATAAATTCTCTTAAAAAATTGGATAGTTTAAACTTGTTTTTAGGGGCATCAAATATCGGTATTTATAAAGATACAATTTTCGTAATATCAACGGGCATTTACAATCAAACGCCTTCAAGAATTTACAAAATTAACAAGAACTTTCAAAAATTAGATAGTTTAACTATATCAAAAAATATATATTCTTTTGGTTTAAATAGTGATTATTTAATTCTTGGTAGTTGGGACGGATGGATCTATGTTCTAAACCATAATTTACAAAAGCTTGATAGTTTAAAAATTTCAAATAGTATAAACTTTATTTGTTCGTTTGAGGATAAATTTTTCATTACTACAAATGGATTTTCTTATAGTCCAAATTATTTAATTATTTTTAAACCTTTTTTAAAAGCGGATAGTATAAAACTATCAGATGAGGATTTAGGTATTGGTCCTTGTCTTGTGTTCTAATATCTTTAATTTGATTTTAATTTGATTAACTCCCCAATAGTTTTTTAAAATTGGGTAGGGAAAATTGTAAGTAACACCAAGCCAAAACTCCATTTAATTCATCAAATTCAATTTATCAAATTAAGTTTAATAAATTATTCATTATCAATAATTTAAAATTTTAATAGCTTTACCTCTATCGCTTTCTCAATAAAAATTCAATTTTTTGAAGTTTTAATTTGTCATTTTAATCTCATTTAAGTTGCTTATTTCCAATAACTT
>CBFGJN010000060.1:0-11157 GCA_965649115.1 Caldifarciminota bacterium
GCCTTCGGCTTACAAATTCCCATATTTAGGCTATGGGGGGCAAAGCCCCCCTTAATCCCCCCATTATTTCAAGTATTTCAATGAATTTTTTATAAGTGATTGATTATCAATCACTTAACAATAATTATTGGACAAAGCGGCATTTTCATGTTTTGTCTAGTAATTCTGAAATATAGATTATTTCTTATTTTGCCCGCCCACCCTGAAAATAGGGAGCTTTGCCCCCTTCCATTAAAACCATCCAATAAAATCTTCAAATTTCATTCCTCTTGAAGCTTTTAAAATAATTCTTCTAAATTTTTTTGAATAAATTTTAAGAAATTCAAAAGCCTTTTCTTTATTATCAAAATAATAACAATTTATTTTACCTTTAAGCTCCTCATAGGTCCATCTAACGAAATTCCCTACAAATATAAAATTATCATGTCCTAAATCTAAAATCAATTTGCCAATTTGTCTATGATAAAATTCTGAAAACTCTCCAAGTTCAAGCATATCACCAATTATAAATAAATTCTTTTTACTTGGTTTTATAGAATAAAGCAATGCTCTCAAAGAATAAGGATTTGAATTGTAGGCATCATTTATTATTTCAAAACCATTAATTTTTAAAACTTCCATTCGCATACTTTCAGACTTAAAATTTTTCAAAAATTTATATGGTTCTTCTATATTGAAAAATTCGCAAACTTTCAATACACATATGGCATTTTCAAGCCATCCATAGTTTGGAAAATCAATATAATCTCCATTATTTAGAATAAGTCTCACTCCAACTTCAAGAAACTCATATTTATAATCATTAATATCAAATGTTATAATTTTTTTAGGCTTTTTCATAATTTCGTAAAATTTCAAATAATCTTCTTTTCGCATAAAACCAACATCTGCAAATTTAAATATATTACTCTCTTCAATAGCAATATTTTCCAAAGATTTAAAAAATTCAATATGTTCAACTTCTATATTTGTTAAAATTGAATATTTTGGTTTTGCTATATTAACTAAAAATTCAACTTCACCAATATGATTTGTTCCAATTTCAAGAATAAGAAATTCTGCTTCTCTTGGTGTATTTAGAATTGTTAAAGGAACACCAATATGATTGTTATAACTCTTTGGACTTTTATAAGTTTTATAGAAATTTGAAAAAACTTTAAATAACATTTCCTTTGTTGTAGTTTTACCAACTGCCCCACCAACTGCTATTATTTTCGTTTTATTCAAGTAGTTATCTCTATAAAATTTAGCTATTTCAATTAAAGCATTTAAAGGTTCTTTAACTTTTATAATTTGATTTAAATTCTTACTGAAATTTTCAGAAACAATACATCCAACTGCTCCTTTATTCAAAGCATCTTCTACAAAATCTTCACCGTTGAATTTTTCACCTTTTAATGCAATAAATAAATCTCCTTCCTTTATTGTTCTACTATCAGTTGAAAATCCTATAACTTCACTGTCATCTCCAATTAATTCTGAATTTAAAATTTTTGCTATTTCAGAAAGTTTCATTCTTCAATATAACTCATCATATTCATAAAGAAGAAAATCAATGACCAGAAAAAGTAGTGATACTGATTGTTTAAAAGGTACAAAGGATCTCCAACAAAAAAGAAAGAAAATGCTAAAAATCCCAAAAGCCACCTTTTACCTAAATCACTACCAAGATATAATAAAACATTAGCAAGAAGAATAGCAAAATTTAAATTAAGAACTATTAAAAATAAGTAATCAATAGTCGTTTTTAGATAAATTGAAAATATAAAACTTAAAGATATTGAAACAATAAGTCCAAATAACCAAATAATTGTTTTTTTTCCTTTCAATTCAAGACCTTGCTTCAAAAGACCTACAAGCATAAAAGCAAGCGTGAAGGTCAAATAAAATCTTGATATTAAATGCAGAATTTTTGAATAAAATAACTCAGATATTGGGAAAAATAAACCGTTTAAAGAAAGCAATATCCAAAATCTTCCTCTGAGATTATCAAATCCTAATATAAAAGCCTTTCTTAAAGATGAAATTAAAAAGAGAAAACATAGAAGAATAAATGAAATCCTTGAAATTTCAATGTTATAAAAAATCCCCCATACTCCTAAAAGAACTGAAACGATATTTAAAATTCTCAATATCCAAACCATATTGAAAATTTTAAAGGATAATTAATTGATTTTTCAAGGTTAGTGGAGAAATAAAGAAGAAAAGCCATCCGCTTGATTTCAGGACACAGCATTTTTTAACCTTTAAAATTATCAAAGGTAATGAAAAGAACTTATATTGAAAATTTAAGAAATTTTGTTAATGAGGAAGTTGAAATAAAAGGGTGGCTATACAATAAGCGTTCAAGTGGTTCAATAAAATTTTTAATAGTTAGGGATGGAACGGGATTTGTTCAGTGCGTAATGAGTAAAAACGATATAAAAAATGAAATTTTTGAAATGGACATTCCTTATGAATCTTCAATTATTGTTCGTGGAATTGTTAGAGAGGATAAAAGAGCTCCTGGTGGATATGAAATTTTATTAAAAGATTTAGAAATTGTTTCAATATGTGAAAATTATCCTATACCAAAAGTTAGAGAAGAAAATATTCCTAATGTTGATGTTTTAATGCCAATTAGACATTTATGGATTAGAGGAAGAAAGCAATGGGCGATTTTAAGAATTAGAAGTGAAATTGAACAAGCAATTCATGATTTCTTTTATAATAAAGGATTTATTAGAACAGATGCACCAATTTTAACACCAAATAGTGTTGAAGGAACAACAACCTTATTTGAAATTGATTATTTTGGAAAACCTGCTTATTTATCACAATCAGGACAACTTTATGTTGAAGCTACGATGATGTCATTTGGTAAAGTTTATTGTTTTGGACCAACATTTAGAGCAGAAAAATCTAAAACAAGAAAACATTTAACGGAATTTTGGATGGTTGAACCAGAAGTTGCTTATGCAACGCTTGAAGATATTATTGATTTAGCAGAGGAATTTGTTGAATATATTGTTCAAAGAGTCCTTGAAAGAAGAATGGAAGAACTTAAAATTCTTGAAAGGGATATTAAAGAACTTGAAAATGTTAAAAGACCATTTTATAGAATAACATATGAAAAAGCAATAGAAATTTTAAAGAATAAAGGATTTAATATCAAATATGGGGATGATTTTGGGGCTGATGAAGAAAGAGGAATTTATGAAGAATTTGATAAACCTGTTTCAATAATGTTTTATCCAAAAAAGATTAAACCATTTTATATGAAAATTGATTATAATGACAAAAGCAAGGTTAGAAATTTTGATATGCTTGTAAAAGGTGTTGGTGAAATTATAGGAGGTAGTCAAAGAGAAGAAAATTTAGAAGTTTTAATGGAGAGAATTAAAGAAGAAAATTTGCCTATGGAAGTTTATGAATGGTATCTTGATATTAGAAGATATGGAAGTGTTCCACATTCAGGATTTGGACTTGGGATTGAAAGAACAGTTCTATGGATAACAAATACAAATCATATTAGAGAAACTATTCCATTTCCAAGACTCATTGATAGAATTTATCCGTGAAAAGAATTTTATTTATAAATACAGCTCCATATCTTGCAGGAAGTTTATTAAGCGATTTAAAACTTGCCAAATTACTTCAAAAAAATGGTTTTGATGTTTATTTTTCAACAATTTTAGAGAATATAAAAAAAGAATTTAACGATTTGAAATTTATTGATTTTAATGAAGTTTTAAAATATATAAGAAATTTTGAAATCATTTTCTTAACTGAAAGCAAAGCAAGAAATTTATTAATTTTAATAAAATTTCTAAATCCAAAAGCAAAAATTTTTTCTGTAAGAAGAGCAATTCCAAAAAGCACGAAGTTATCAATTCTTATACAAAATTTATTTTCTGATAAAATTCTTTGTGTAAGTAAAGATATTGCCGAAAAAATAAATTCAAAAAAAACATTTGTTATTTATTCTTTTGTTGATAAAATAAATGGGATTAAAAGCTCTTTTAATAGTCCGATTGTTTTTGGTTATCTTGGAAGAAATGATTATGATAAAGGAACTGATATTTTGTTAAAAGCATATAAAATGAAAAAATTTAAACTTGTTTTGGCAGGAAATTTTGAAAATTCAGAATTTTTAAAATATGATGTTGAATATCTTGGGTTTATAAAAGATAAAAAGATGTTTTTCAATAAAATTGATGTTTTAGTCTTACCTTCAAGAAGAGAAGGATTGCCAGAAGTTATTTTAGAATCCTTTTCCTTTGGAATTCCTGTAATAGCAAGTAATGTAGGAGGAGTTCCTGAAATTGTTAAAGAAAATTACAACGGTTTTTTATTTGAATGTGAAAATGTTAATCAACTAATTGAAAAAATTGAATTTATAGAAAAAAATCCAAAAATTATTTTGGATATTTCAAAAAATTGTGTAAAAACAATTGAAGAAAAATTTCTTCCAGAGCATATGTTAGAAAGAATTTTGAAAGTTATAAATGATTAATTTGCTAATGATAAAGCAGTCGTTATTGCTAAAAGTTTTGATATTGAAAAAGCTTAGCAAGAATTTTCTAAAACACTCCAATAACATTCAATTCCATTTTCTCTTAAAATATCACATAATGTTGAACTTCTAATTCCATCAGAACAAGTTATAAAATAAATGTTATTTTTGTCAAATTTTTCAAGATTTTCAAGATAATAAAAAAAATCATCATTACTTTTAATTTCAATATGAACATAAGGCTTATTTAAGTTTTTTCTCAAATAAATTAGCATCTCTATTGGAATGGCTTTTAAGTTTTTAATATAAACACCATTTATTTCAGCACTTTCAAGATTTTCCAAAATTTTTCTATTCTTTTCTAAATCTTCAATACTTAAAATTGTCATACCTTAAAATTTTAGAGCTTAACGATATGGTTATAATATCATATGATATATCGCTTTTGAGAGCAGAAATGGAACAACTTGCAAAAGAAAAAAAGTCTATTGTTCTAAACCCAGATAACCAAGCACTTTTATATATAAAAAAGCACAAACCAAAAGTAATCATTTTAGATATATCTTCCGCTGAAAGTTTATTATATGAAATTTATTTAGCTATAAAAAATGAAATTCCAGATGCAAAATTCATTATTACAGGATTTCAAAAATTCTTAAAAGGAAAATTTGAAGAAGTTGAAGGATTTAAAGTATTTCCTTACAATAGCAAAAAAATTAAACAAATTTTAAAAGAGCAATTTAAATTATGAATAAGTTATTATATGAAATTTCAAATTTAGGAACACCAGTGTATTTTTATTTAAAAGAGAAAATTTTGGAAAATTCCCAAAAACTCAAAAATTATTTTAAAAATGTTAATATATTTTATGCTGTTAAGGCAAATTTCAATCCAAAAATTTTAGAAATTTTTAAAGAACAGGGATTTGGCTTTGAAGTTGTATCAAAAGGAGAATTAAAACTTGCTTTATCAACAAAAATAAATCCCAAAAAAATTATATTTAATGGCAATGGAAAAACTTATGAAGAAGTTAAGTTTGCAATTGAAAATGGTGTTGAATTCTTTAATTTTGATAGTCTTGATCAATTATTATTACTTGAAGAAACTGCAAAAGCATTAAATAAAACAATAAAAGCTTTTATGAGAATTAAACCCCTTGTTGATGTTGAGACTCATTCCCATTTACAAACAGGAACATTTACAAGTAAATTTGGTTTGAATGATGAAGAAATAGACGAAGTTATTGATATTTACAAAAAATTAAAAAATGTTAAAATTATAGGAATACATAGTCATATTGGTTCAAATATAAAAGATGAAGAACCATTTATTAAATCCGCTTATAGAGTTTTAAAAATTTCAAAAGTTATTGAAAATTTAGAAATTTTAAATTTCGGGGGAGGATTTGCAATAAATATGAATTTTAAAGAAATACCAAAACTATATAATGAACTTTCAAGCAAATATCAAATTTTTATTGAACCTGGAAGATATTTAATAGCGGATGCTGGATTTATACTAACAAGAGTTATTTCTATAAAAAGAGGTTATCCTTATGATTTTTTAGTAATAGATTGTGGAATGTCTGAACTTATTAGACCTGCCTTGTATTCAGCTTATCATCCAATTAGAAGTTTAGAAAATAGAAATTCAGAAAAATTTTATATTGTAGTGGGTCCAATTTGTGAGAGTTCTGATGTTTTTGGTGAGTACTTTTTGCCAAATATGAAATTAAATGAATTACTAATTATTGAAAATTGTGGTGCTTATGGTTATTCAATGTCTTCAAATTACAACGGAAGAGAAAAACCTCTTGAAATTTTAATTGAAAACGATAAGTTTGAAATCATAAACCAAAGAAAATTCTTATAATTATGTACCTTGGAATCCATGATGGTCATACTGCAACAGCTTGCTTATTTAAAGATGGAAAAATTATTGCTTGTATATCAGAAGAAAGAATTAACAGAATTAAGGAATGGGGTGGATTTCCAAAAAATGCCATATTAGAAGTTTTAAAAATTTCTAATGTTAATCCATCAGATATAAAAGCAGTAGGCGTTAGTTCTATATTTCCTCCAATTAGAAGTGTAGATGAACTTGAAAGTCATTTCTTAAAGAAATTAGCAAAATTTTCAATAAAATTTATACCAAAATCCATAATTAGAAGTTCAAGTTTAAGAAAGTTATTTTTAGAAATTTATGAAATGTTATCAAGTAGGAAAAATTACATTAAAAATGAACTTGAAAAATTAGGCATTAGAGCAAAAGTCTATTTATATGAACATCATTTTATTCATGCTTTTACAAGTCATATTTTATCAAAAACAAGAAATGAAAATTTAATAATTACACTTGATGGTTCAGGGGATTTATTATCAGGAACAATTAGTATCGGAAGAAATAGTGAAATAATTAGAATTTCTGAAATTTCAAATTATGATTCTATTGGTGAATTTTATATGAGAATTACTCAATTTTTAGGAATGAAACCATTGTCTCATGAATATAAAGTTATGGGACTTTCTGCTTATGTTGATGAAAATGACAAACATTCAATAGAAACATTTAAAATTTTCAAAAATTATTTTGAAGTTAAGAATTTAAAAATTTATAATAGGACAGGAGCATATAAAAGTCTTTATTTGAATTTATTTAAAAGGCAAATTTTAAATAAAAGATTTGATTATATTGCTTTTTCTGCTCAAAAGTTATTAGAAGAAATTGTTATTGAACTTGTTAGAAATGCTATTAGAAAAACTAACATAAGAAATGTTGTTCTTGGTGGAGGTGTCTTTATGAATGTTAAATTAAATAATAAAATTTTAATGCTTGATGAAGTTGAAAATTTATTTGTAATGCCAAGTTGTTCAGATGAATCTTTGGCAGTTGGTTGTGCTATAAAGTGCGCAATTGATGAAGGTTTTAAATTTGAAGATGTTAATTTTCTTGAAGATATATATTGGGGAACTTCTTATAGTAAAGAAGAAGTTGAAAAAGCTTTTGAAAATTTGGATGAAAAAGAATTTGAAATAAAATATATTGGAGATGATATTGATGAACTTGTAGGTGAATTGATAAGTGAGAATTACATTATAGCACGATTTAAAAATAGAATGGAATTTGGAGCCAGAGCACTTGGTAATAGAAGTATATTAGCAAATCCAAGTAATCTTGAAGTTATTACAAAAATAAATAAAGCTATAAAACAAAGAGATTTTTGGATGCCATTTGCCCCAACAATTTTATATGAAGACCAAGATAGATACATAATAAATCCAAAAAAGTACGAAGGATATTATATGATAATGGCTTTCTTTACAAAAGAAGAGGCTCACAAAGACCTTAAAGCAGCCTTACATCAATATGACCTTTCTGTAAGACCCCAAATTTTAATAAAAGAACATAATGAAAGTTATTATAAGCTTATTAAAAAATTCAAAGAGAAAACTGGGATTGGAGGTGTCTTAAATACTTCTTTTAATTTACATGGCGAACCAATTGTTATGTCTCCAAATGATGCTATATGGACATTAAAAAATTCATCTCTTGATGGACTTGCTATTGAAAATTACTTGATTTTAAGAAGAAAATTTGTTATTTAAGTTCATTTTTAGAATTATTGATTTGCCCCCCAAAATAAATAGTTTTGGAATTACTAGACAAAGCATATAAATACATTTATCATCCTTTAAAATTTTAAAACTTTGGAGCGTTATCCATTAGCTTGTATTATTTTAGCAGGTGGAAAATCAAAAAGAATGAAATCAAAAAAAAGTAAAGTATTACATAAACTTTGTGGAAAACCTATAATAAGCTATTCAATTAAAGCTTGTAAAAGTTTAATTCCGGATGAACTATATATTGTAATCGGTCAAAATAGTGAAGATATAAAAAATGTTGTAAATGATGATAATATCGTTTTTGTCTATCAGAATGAGCCTCTTGGAACAGGCCATGCAGTTATGCAAGTCATTCCCTACATAAAAAATAAAGATATGGATGTTTTAATAATGCCAGCTGATGTTCCGTTAATAAGAATAGAAACGATAAAAGAATTATATAAATTTCATAAAGAAAATGATGCTATTGTTAGTATTTTAACAACAGAAATACCAGATCCAACAGGATATGGAAGAATAATTAGAAGTAGTGGAAATAGAGTTCTGATGATTGTAGAAGAGGCAGATGCTTTTCCCGAAGAAAAACAAATAAAAGAAATAAATTCGGGTATATATATATTTGAAAGTAATATCTTAATTGAGGCGTTGAGTGAAATTAAACCTGATAACAAACAAGGTGAATATTATTTAACGGATGTTATTGCTATTATTCAAAGAAAATATGGAGGTGTTTATGCTTATAAGATAACTGATTGGAAAGAAATTATAGGTATAAATACAAGAGAACAGTTATCTCAAGCTCACTTAATTTTACAAGAAAGAATAATTAAAAAACATTTGGAAAATGGTGTTAGTATATTATTCCCGAACCTTGTCTATATAGAAGAAGATGTCATTATTGAAAATGATGTAGTAATTTATCCATTTGTTTCAATTCTTGGTAATAGTTATATTAGTGAAGATTGTGAAATTGGTCCTAATGTTGTTTTAGAAAATTACAAGACTAAGAAAGGTGAAATTATAAGAAATGCTTATTTAAAAGGATGACCGTTTTAGAACTTTTAAAACTTTTAAGAAAAAGGGAAATAACACCATATGAATTAATTTTAGAGTACATTAAAGTTATTGAAGAAAAGGAAAATGTTTATAATGCATTTATTAATGTTTATAAGGAAGAGGCTATTAGGAAAGCATTAGAACTTTCAAGACAGGATCCTGATAATTATTTGTTATATGGAATTCCAATTGGTATTAAAGATAACATAGCTGTTGAAAATATGGAATTAACTTGCGGTTCAAGAATTTTACTTGGATTTAAATCTCCTTACTCTGCAACTGCTGTTAAAAGATTAATAAATGAAGGTGCAATAATTATTGGAAAAACAAATTTGGATGAATTCGGAATGGGTTGCTCTACGGAATTTTCTTACTTTGGACCTACAAAAAATTCTATAAATCCTGAATATGTTGCTGGTGGTTCTTCTGGTGGTTCAGCAGTTGCTGTTAAAATTGGAGAATGTGCTATTTCCCTTGGTTCAGATACGGGAGGCTCAATAAGACAACCTTCTGCATTTAATGGACTTGTTGGACTTAAACCAACTTATGGTAGGGTTTCAAGATATGGTCTTGTGGCATTTGCTTCAAGCTTAGACCAAATTGGACCAATTGGATTAAATGTTAGAGATGTAGCATATATTTGGACAATAATTTCAGGATATGACCCAAAGGATAGTACAAGTGTAAATATTCAAGTTGAAAAATTTGATGAAATTTTTAGATTTAAAAAGTACAAAATTGGCATTCCAAGAGATATTATTACCGATGATGTTGATAAGGAAATAAAAGAAGGTTTTGAATATGCTATAAAAAAACTTATAGATATGGGTCATATTGTTGAGGATATTAAATTAGATTATTGGAAATATGCATTAAGTGTTTATCATATAATAAGCTCATCAGAAGCAAGTTCAAATTTATTAAGATATGATGGGATAAGGTATGGTTATAGAGCTGATGGTGATGATTTAATTGAAGTTTATTTCAAGACAAGAAGTGAAGGATTTGGTGATGAGGTTAAAAGAAGAATTTTAATTGGAACGTTTTGCTTATCCTATGGATATTATGATGAGTACTATATAAAGGCAAGTAAGGTTAGAAGGTTATTAAAAGAAGATTTTATTAATGCCTTTAAGAATGTTGATGTTATAATTACTCCAACAGTTCCAACATTTCCTTGGAAAATTGGAGAAAGAATAGATGACCCTATGAAAATGTACTTAGCGGACATTTATACTGTTCTTGCTAATTTGGTTGGTATTCCTGCAATTTCAGTTCCTATACAAAAGGCAAAAAATGGTTTTTATATTAATTTACAAATCATGGGGAATTATTTTAGAGAAGCTGATATTTTAGATTTAGCAGAACAAATTTTTTATGATAAATAATTCGTCAAGTAAATTTTATTGAGGAATTTAATGGAACAAAGCCCCCCCAAATGCAAACAGGAAGACTTAGTTATAGGGTGGTTGGGGAAAATATAATAAAATACTAGACAAGGCATTAAAACTTTGCAAGGTTATGAATTTTTAATGGAAACTATTGATTTTATGGGGGGTTGCCCCCCGTAGGCAAAAGTTGGGGTTTTTATAAGCCGAAGGCTTATATTCAGGGTGGGTTGGAAAAATAAAGAAAAATAAATAGTTTTAGAATTATTGGACAAGGCATCCATAAAATGCTTTGTCTAGTAATTATTGTTAAGTCTTTGATTATCAATAACTTACGAAAATTTTACTGAAAATATAGATTTTGGGGGGGAATTTAAGGGGGGCGGAGCCCCCTTCAGCAGAAAAATGGGAATTTATAAGGCTCCGCCTTATTATCAGGGCGGGTGGGAAAAATAAGAAATAATTATACTTCCAGAATTACTAGACACAGCACCATAAATTGCTTTGTCCAATAATTATTGTTAAGCGATTGATAATCAATAATTTATAAAATTTTTAAGGAAATTGTTGATTTATTGGGGGGATTATTAGGGGG
>CBFGJN010000061.1:0-10807 GCA_965649115.1 Caldifarciminota bacterium
ATAAAAGCCTTCGGCTTTAAAATACCCATTTTTTGCTTTGGGGGGCAGAGCCCCCCTAATAATCCCCCCAATAAATCAACAATTTCCTTAAAAATTTTATAAATTATTGATTATCAATCGCTTAACATCATTTATTGGACAAAGCATCTTAATGGTGCTTTGTCTAGTAATTCTGAAAATATAGATTATTTCTTATTTTGCCCGCCCACCCTGTAATTAAGCCTTCGGCTTACAAATTCCCATATTTAGGCTATGGGGGGCTTCGCCCCCCTATAATCCCCCCATAAAATCTATAATTTCTTCAAAGCTTTTATAAGTTTTGGACGAAGCATCTTAATGGTGCTTTGTCTAGTAATTCTAAAAATATGATTATTTCTTATTTTCCCCACCCACCCTGAAAATAAGGCTTCGCCTTAAAAGCTCTGCCCTCCATAAGTTTCCCCGATAAATTCAATAATTTCTTTGAGTTTTTAATAAGCTATTGATTATCAAGGACTTAACAAAAGGGCTTTAAAAATAAAGCTTCGCTTTATAAATGTCCAATTTTCGGTAAGGGGGCAAAGCCCTCGAGCAAAATAATCATATTTAGAAATTATTTATCTCTTATCATTTCTGAATAAACTGAGTTTGGATAATTTTCAATTAGTTTATCTTTATATGAGCTTATTTTTGTTATCTCGTAAAGTTTATATAATGCGAAAGGTTTAATCCAACTACTATCTGAGATTTTTTCATAATAATTTTTAGCTTCAAATAAAAAATTTTTTCTTTCAAAGTAAATAGCATAAGCAAGATTTTCAAGATTTTTATCTTGAATTTCTTTTTTTTCACCTTTCAATATATAAAAAAAACTTAAAGCATTTTCTAAATCATATGTGTTCAAAATTTCCACATAAAGTGCTATATCATTGTCTATATTTCTTGCTCTTGGAAATGTTCTCTTGAAATAATTTATAACACTTTCAGGACTTTGTGTGTATAAGTAAGATAAAAAGCATTCCTTATAAAAGTCATTAGAACAAAATTTTATAACATCTTTGTACTTTTTCATTTCAAATAAAGAAATTATAATTTTTGATGTATCTTTTGTTAATTTAATTGCTTTTTGATAGTTTCCAATTTTCATATAACTTATAGCAGATGTTTCTGGTTCTAATTCTTCAAGAATTTTTGATGCTTCTTCATAATTGCCAGTTTTATAGAGCGAAAGTCCATATAATCTCCTTGAAAATTCATCATTTTTATTTTTTAGAATTTCTATAACTTTGTTATAATTTCCGTTCTCATAATAACTATTTGCAATAGTTAGACTATCCGAAATATCATTAGCCCACTTCAAAGCCATTTCAAGCTTATTATCAGTAATTAAAAATCTAAAAATTGATTTTCTAAAAACATAATTTCCTTTATATTTTTCAATATATCTGTAAATTTTACTGCCATAACTACTATATAGTCTTAGTATTTGATAAAAAATATAGTTTTCATCTTTTGATTTTGAAAGCTCAAATAATGAATTTTCAATATCATCCTTTTTATAATAGTACTCAAATGCCTCATTTATCATAATATTTTCACTTTTTAAAACTTCCCTTGCTGTTTTAATAACGATCATTTCATCTAAATTGTATCTTAAAAATAAATAATATGCTTTTGTAAATTCTTGTTCAGTTTTTAAGTTTTTAAGTTCAGAAATTGCTAATTCAATTTGATGATTTTTTAAGTAATTTTCTAAGTTTTTTAGTTCAACTATTATTGCTATTAACATAACTATAAAACCTCTTATGAATTATTCCTTTTATTCTTATTTTCCCATCTAAAATTTCTTCCTCTTCAATTAAAGCAAATCTCCTAATTTTTGAATATAAGTTGTAGTTTTCTGTTATAATTTCAAACTCCAAAAATTGTCTTAATATCAATTCTTTAATTTTTTCTAATAAATTTTCTATTCCTATTTTGAGTTTTGCAGAAATAAAAACACTATCTGAAAATTTTTCTCTAAATCTATATATTTGGTTTTTGTCAATAATTAAGTCTATTTTGTTAAATACCATTATTTTTGGCTTTTCTTCAAGACCCATTTCTGATAAAATTTTTTCAACAGTTTCAATATGCTCATTTACATTAGGATGAGAAATATCAACGACATGTAAAATTAAATCTGCATCTTCAATAACTGATAATGTTGCTTTAAATGATGCAATTAAGTTTGGTGGTAAGTCTCTTATAAATCCGACTGTATCTGAAAGAACAACTTTATATGGAATTCCATCAATTTTTAAACTTCTAGTAGTAGCATCTAAGGTCGCAAATAGTTTATCATCTACATAAACATTTGATTTTGTTAATAAGTTCATAATCGTTGATTTTCCAACATTTGTATAACCAACAAGTGATATTTTTATGAATTCTCTCCTGCTTTCTTTTTGAATTTCTTTGGTTCTTTCTATATCTTTTAATTTATTCTGTAAATGTCTTATTCTTTCTTTAATTCTTCTTCTTTCATTTTCAAGTAATTGCTCACCAGGTCCTCTTGTTCCTGGAACACCTGCTAACCTTGAAAGCGAAATTTCTTTACTTAAACCTACAAGATGAGTTAATTGATATTGCCAATATGCGATTTCAACTTGAATTTTTGCTTCTGATGTTCTTGCTCTTCTTCTAAATATCTCAATTATTAGTTCAGTTCTATCTATTATTTTTTTATTTGTTGCTTTTTCTATATTCCTCTTTTGAATTGGTGTCAAATCATTATCAAAAATAATAACAGGAATTTTATAGTCATCACATATTTTCTTTAATTCAAGAACTTTTCCTTTACCTATTAAATATGCAGGGTCAGGTTTTTCTCTTATTTGAATGAATTTTTCAAAGACTTCAAATTCAGCAGATTTTGCAAGTTCTTCAAGTTCTTCAAGTCTATCTAATCCTTTCCATCTATCTTTACTATTTCTTATTAGAGATATTAAAATTGCTTTCAAGCTGCTTCTATAATTGGTTCCTTATCTTTATCAACAACTTCTCTTGTTATTATAATTCTTCTTACACCCTTCATACTTGGAATTTTGTACATCCATTCCATAAGGATATCTTCAACAATTGCTCTAAGTCCTCTTGCTCCAACTTTCTTACTATAAGAAATTTCCGCTATTCTTCTTATAGCATCATCAGTAAAAACAAGCTCTATGCCTTCCATTTCAAAAAGTTTTTGGTATTGCTTAATTAAAGCATTTTTTGGCTCTTTTAAAATTCTTTCAAGTGTTCCTATGTCAAGTGGGTCAAAGACAGCAATTACTGGTAATCTTCCAACCATTTCTGGAATAATACCATATTTTATTAAGTCTTCTGGCTCAACATAATGTAATATCTGACTATCTGTAATTTTATTTAAATTTGCCATAAATCCAATTTGTTTTTTCCCAAGTCTTGACTTTATAATTTCAGCAAGTCCTTCAAATGAACCTCCCATCATAAATAAAATGTTAGTTGTATCAAGTTGAATGTAGCTTTGTTCAGGATGTTTCCTTCCTCCTTGTGGAGGGATATTTGCAATTGTCCCTTCAACAATTTTTAGTAATGCTTGTTGAACACCTTCACCACCAACATCTCTTGTAATTGATGGATTATCACTTTTTCTTGAAAGTTTATCAAATTCATCAAGATAAACAATTCCTATTTCTGCCATTTTTAGATTATAATTAGCATTTTGAACAAGCCTTAAAAGAACATTTTCTACATCTTCTCCAACATAACCTGCTTCTGTTAATGGTGTTGCATCATAGATAGCAAATGGAACTTTTAATAGTTTTGAAAGTGTTTTTGCCATAAGTGTTTTCCCAACACCTGTAGGACCAATCATAAGGATATTTGACTTTTCAATTTCAACATCTTTAAATTTGTTTTTAAATTTAATTCGTTTATAATGATTATAAACAGCTACTGAAATAATTTTTTTTGCCTTTTCTTGGCCAATTATATACTCGTCTAAGAATGCTTTTATTTCAGATGGTTTAGGCAGATTATAATTCATTTCTTCAAATTCAAGTTCCTCATCATTAATAATTTCATAAGCAAGTTCTATACAATCTCTACAAATATAAGCAAAATTTCCACCTACTAATTTTCCAACTTCTTTTTCACTCCTACCACAAAAGGAGCATTTCAAATCAGAAAATTTTCTTTTATTCATCTTCAAAATTTTAAAGCATAAATTTATTGCTATGTCTAGTAATTCTGAAATTATTTATTTTTCTTATTTTTCCCTTCCACGCTGAAATTAAGCCTTCGGCTTATAAATCTTCGCCCCCCATTAAAACCTCCCTTAAATAAATAATTATAATAAAATTTTTATAAGTCCTTGATAATCAATTGCTTAACACTATTTACTGGACAAAGCATAAATTTATTGCTTTGTCTGGCAATTCTGAAAGTATTTATTTTTCCCACCCGCCCTAAGATTAAGGCTTCGCCTTAAAGCTATGCCCCCCATCAACCCCCCTAAAATCAATAATTTTCTTAAAAGTTTTATAAGTCATTGATAATCAATAACTTAACGCTATCTACTAGACAAAGCATTATAGATTTGGTGTCTCCAATAATTCTAGAAACATATATTTTTCTATATTTTGCCCACCCACTCTGTATTCAAGCGGACGGCTTTAAAAGAACCCCATCTTATGCCTTGGGGGGCTTTGTCCCCCAATAATTCTCCCGTTAAATCAACAATTTTCTTAAAACTTCTATAAGTTATTGATAATCAAGGACTTATCATCATTTATTGGACAAAGCATTATAGATTTGGTGTGTCCAGTAATTCTAAAATCATTTATTTTTCTTTATTTTTCCACCCACCCTATATTCAAGACTTAGCCTTTAAAATTCCCATTTTTCGGCATTGTGGAGCTATGCCCCCATAATTCCCCCCATTAAGTCAATAATTTCATTTAACATTAATTACTGGACAAAGCATTTTTTATACCTCGGGGGCGATACTCCTATAAATTCAGTAGTTTTAAGTTGCTTTGTCTAGTAATTCTAAAAACATATATTTTTCTTATTTTTCCCACCCACCCTATGAATAAGCCTTCGGCTTATAAATACCCCATCTTTTGCTGTGGGGGACTTCGCCCCCCTACAATTCCCCCGAAAAATAAATAATTTCCTTGAAAATTTTATAAGTTATTGAAAATCAAGAACTTAACACCATTTATTGGACAAAGCAGTTTTAAGTAGATTTTTATCAGAAAACATTTATTTTTCCTATTTTTTCCACTCGCCCTGAATTCAAGCCTTTGGGTTATATTGGTAGTCAATCACTTAATATAACTTTCAACAATTTTAATGATTTTTTCAACTTTTTCAAAACCATCATCTATTGCTTTTTTACTTTGTAATTCTCTATAATAACCACCAAGATGAAGAATGTCATAAACATGATTAAAAAGTTTTCTTATAATATCTTTATCTTTACCAAGTCTTGAAAGCTCATTTATGAATTTATCATACATATCAACTTTTTTTAGTTTCTGTTTTATTTCTTTTTCGTCTAATAATTCTTCACTTATAAATAGCGCTTTTAATGCTTCAAGTGCTGATAAGTATGCCTTACCACAAGCTGATGATACATATTTAACATCTACATACTCTCCAACTTTCTTATCAACTTTTGCTTTCTTTAAATCCTCCTTAGCATTTTCTAAATAACGCTTTGCCAACTCTAACCTCTTTAATGCTAATCCATTTTTCCTATCTTTCATAAATAAAATTTTAAAGGATGATAAATTCAATTAATTGGTGTGTCCAAAAATTCTGAAAATATATATTTTTCTATATTTTGCCCACCCACCCTAAAATTAAGGCTTCGCCTTTAAAATTCCCATTTTTCGGCTTTGGGGGGCTTCGCCCCCCATCAACCCCCCATAAAAACTATAATTTTCTTAAAATTTTTATAAATCCTTGATAATCAATAACTTAACATTATTTACTAGACACAGCAAAATATAATTACTTTTTTTAAAACTTTGCAATTGAAAATGAAAATAAACTAATTAAACTTGCTTCAATTGAAGCATATCTTTTTATTAAATCTTCAATTTCAAGAGAATGTTTAAGAATTTTATAGTGAATTTCATTTGAGCTTTCAATATATTTCTTCTTATAATAAAATCTAAAAACTCTTAAAAAATTCATAAAATCCCTTGAATCTTGAATAGTTTTTGAAATTTCTAAAACCTCTTTAACACTTCTTATTTCATTTAATATATTTAGCCAATCATTTATTGGATAATTATTTAATTGCTTTGCTATGCCAATTGAACCTTCTGAAATTTCATAAATCAATTTTATATTGTAATTCCAATTGTATTCATAACTTGAAAATTCTTCAAAACTTAAACATTTAAAAGAAATTTTTAAAGTTCTTGAAAGAATTGTAGGAAGAATTTTTAAATAGTTTGAAGTTATTAAAATGAATGTTGTTCTCTTTTGGTATTCTTCAAGAATTTTTAAAAGTGAATTTTGGGCTTCAATTGTAAGCATATCCGCATCCATTATTATTACAATTCTTTTTTTTGCATAAATTGGTGGTTTTTGTAATTCAATTTTTAAATTTCTAATTTGTTCTATGGAGATATTTTTTAGATTATCAAAATTTTCTGGTCTTGGGCCATAAGGCTTTAATTCACCAACACTAATAAAAATAATGTCAGGATGATTCAATTTATAAATTTTTTCTTCTTGTTTTGGATTACATAAAGAACAAAAATATAGGGCAGTTGTCGATTTACCAATACCAAATTGACCATAAAATAATAAGGGAGGAACATTTTCAAATTTTGAAATGGAAATTAAATGTTTTAAAATATCTTTATGGCCGATGATGTTCATAAAGTTTGATAATTATAATGCTTTGTCTAGCAATTCTAATGCTGTGTCTAGTAATTCTGAAAATATAATCATTTGTATATTTTTCCCACCCACCCTATATTCAAGGCTTCGCCTTTAAAATACCCTATCTTATGCTTTGGGGGGCTTCGCCCCCCTTAAATTCCCCCATTATTTCAAGCATTTTAATGAATTTTTAATAAGTTATTGACTATCAAACACTTAACATTATTTACTAGACAAAGCACAATTCTAAAAATATATATTTTTCTTATTTTGCCCACCCACCCTAAATATAAGCCTTCGGCTTTAAAAACCCCAACTTTTGCCATCAGGGGGCTCTGCCCCCCTTAAATACCCCATTAAGTCAGTAGTTTCATCATTTATTGGACAAAGCAAGACAAAAATAAGAGTATAATTTTTAGTCCTTTAAAATTTTCATATGGCTGAAATAAGAAAAGGAATAGCAATTAAATATAAAAATGAACCCTATTTAGTCCTTGATTTCAAACATGTTCATAAAGCAAACGATATTACTACATATTCCTTAAAGGTTAAACATATAAAAACAGGAAATGTTTATAATTTGACAATGAAAAGAGATGAACCATTTGAAGAAATTGAACTTGAAAAACATCAAGGAATTTTCTCTTATAAGCTGAATGACGAAACATTTGTATTTTTTGACAATCAAACTTACGAAGAAGTTCATTTAAATAAATCTGATATTGAGAATGCTCTTGGGTACTTAAAGGAAGGTATGGAATTATTTATATTATATATTGATAATCAACCAATTGGTATTGAACTACCTAACTTTGTTGAACTTGAAGTTATTGAAACCGAACCTAATTTTAAAGGTGATACAGTTGCTGGTGGTGGAAAACCTGCAAAACTTGAAACGGGAATTGTTATAAAAGTTCCATATTTCATTGAAGTTGGTGATATTATAAAAGTAGATACAAGAGAAGATAAATATGTTGAAAGGGTAGGAAAAAAATGAGATTTGAAGATATTTTAAAAATTATAGAAATTTTTGAGAAAAGCAACTTAACTGAGCTTGAAATAAAAATTGATGAGCCTAAATTTAAAATAAAGCTTTCAAAAAATAATCAATTTCAAACACAAGTTGTTCAAATTCCACAAATTCAAAATTTTCAACCAATTCAAAAGGAAGAAGTTATTAAAGAAACAAAAGAAGAAAAGAAAGAAAACATTCATATTATTAAATCTCCACTTGTAGGGACATTTTATAGAGCACCTTCACCAGGTGCTGAACCATTTGTTAAAGAAGGTGATTTTGTTAAGAAAGGACAAGTTTTATGTATTATTGAAGCGATGAAAGTTATGAATGAAATTGAAAGTGATGTTGATGGTATCGTTGAAAGGATTCTTGTTGAAAATGGAAAACCTGTTGAATATGGTCAAGAACTATTTATTATTAGGTTAAGTTCTTGATTATCTTTGCTTTAATTTTAGTTCTCATCTTAAATTTAATTTTAGTAAAGCCTTTGTTTTCAAAAATTTTAAGAGCACTTGCTATATTCATTTTAATTTTAATGGTTTTAAATCCAAAAATAACAACCTACGAATATAAAAAAGAAAAAATTGCTATTGTATTTGATTTAACAAAAAGTTCAAAGTGGCTTTTGGAATTTTATAAAAGTTTAGATACAAAAAATTTTGATAAATATGAACTTGGCGATAGTATTTACAAATTTAAAAATTTTGAATTTAAATACAATATCACGAATTTAAATGCTTTAAGCTATCTTAAAAATTATGATAAAATCATTTATGTTGGTGATGGGTGGCATAACTATCCATCTGAAATTGATTATAATGGTTTTTTTTCACCGATTTATGTAATTTATCCAAATGTAAAAGCAAGTGAAATATCAATAAAAAATTATATTTATCCTAAGTTTGTTGAACCAAATGAAATTTTTCAAACTTATCTTGAAGTTTTTTCAAATAAAGATACAACAATAAATTTTCAAATTAAACTTGATACAATCATTCAAAAGAATTTAAATTTATCAAAAGGTATAAATTCATTTACCTTTATTCTAAAAGCACCAAGTCTTGATGGAAATTATAAAATAAATTTGAAAATATCAAATAAATTAAGACAATATAGTTTAAATGTAAAAAGTCCTTCAAAAAATGTTCTAATTAATGTTTATAAAATTACACCTGAAATTGGCCTATTAAATAGACTTCTTAAAGATTTAGGATATAATGTTGTTTTAAATTTAAAAAATGAAAAAATTAGTGGAAATTTTGAATTAACAATTGGATATGGAAAGGATAATGGGGAAGATTTAGTTTTTATTGAGGGCAAGAAAAAATTTGTTAATTTTAGGGGCATTGATAGTGTTGTTGATTTTAAGTTAGATGAATTTATTTTAAATCCTATTAGTGGAATTTATAATAATAGAGTTTTTGTTCTAACTAATGAGCTTTGGAAAATTGGAAGATTTGATTTTTTAGAGTATAAAAATTTATTATTGCCAACCATAAACACTGCCTTAAATTTAAAACCAAGAATAGATATTGATTATCATGTCGTTTTCAATAAGGCATATTTAAAAGTTAGTTCAAATAATCCAAATGTTAAATTTTATTTAAATGACAAAGAAATCCCAAATTATAATGTACTTAAAATTCTTAAACCTGAAACGTTAAATTTAAAAGCGTTTTTAAATGCAAGAAAAATTTATGAGAATAAAATTACTTTAATGCCTGATACAATTGGTTTTGAGAATGAAGAAGGAATAGATAGTTTAACACTTGCTAATCTCGTTAATAAAACAGGTGGAAAATTTATAAAAAGCCCAAATGAAATTAAATCTGAAAAAATTAAAATTCAAAAAGAAATTTTTAATAATTTATTTTTTGGATTTTTGGTTATTTTTTTAATTTTAATTGATTTTGTATTAAGAAGATTTTTCGGTTTCAGATAGTTCTCTTACATAAGGTAAATATCTAAATTTTTCAGAAAAATCAAGACCATATCCTACAAGAAATTTATCAGGAACAACGAAACCAACATAATCTGCTTTTATATCAACTTTTCTTCTTTCAACTTTATCAAGCAAAACAGCTAATTTAAGAGATTTTGGGTTTCTTGAAAGAAATAAATCTTTTATATATTTAAGCGTTAAACCTGTGTCAAGTATATCTTCAACAATAATAACATCTTTATTTGTTATATCAAGAGAGGTGTCAAGTTCAATTCTAACAATTCCTGAACTTTCCGTAGCTTGACCATATGATGAAACTTTTATAAAATCTATTTTAGATGGAATTTTAATTTCTCTCATAAGATCTGCTAAAAATACAAAGGCTCCCTTTAAGACACCTATTAAAATTATTTCATCACAATTTTTATAATCTTCGTTTATTTTTTGTGCTATTTCCTTAACTTTTTTTCTTATTTCATCTTCTGTTATTATGAACATAGTGAAAATTTTAAGGGTAGTTTTACTTTAAAATTGGCAAGGGGGCTTCGTCCCCCACTGCCGAAAAATGGGTATTTATAAAGCAAAGCTTTATTTTCAGGGCGGGTGGGGAAAATATAGTAAAATAAATAATTTTAGAATTGCTTTGTCTAATAAATAGTGTTAAGTGATTGATTATCAATAGTTTATGAAAATTATGCTGAAATTATTGATTTTTTGGGGGGAATTAAAGGGGGGCGGAGCCCCCCGAGGCATAAAAATGGGTTTTTTAAAGCCAAAGGCTTAATAGCAGGGTGGGTGGGAAAAATAAGAAATAATGATATTTTCAGAATTATTAGACAAAGCATAATTTACTTGCTTTGTCCAATAATTATTGTTAAGCGATTGATAATCAATAATTTATAAAATTTTTAAGGAAATTGTTGATTTATTGGGGGGATTATTAGGGGGGCTTCGCCCCC
>CBFGJN010000062.1:0-10611 GCA_965649115.1 Caldifarciminota bacterium
GCGGAGCCCCCCATTAAAACCCCCCTAAAAATCAATAATTTTCTTGAAAATTTTATAAGTAATTGATTATCAGACATTTAGCAATAATTACTAGACAAACCAAATTTATAATGCTGTGTCTAATAATTCTAAAAATATCTTATTTTCTTTATTTTTCCCACCCACCCTACGAAATAAGACTATGCCTTTATAATGCTCATATTTTCAGCTTTGGGAGCTTCTCCCCCCTTAAAAAACTTAAAACTATTTATTTAGAAATATAAAGGAATTTAAACTTTTCCTTTTTAAAGTCAGTCTCTACATCTAACAAATATATACCTTTTGATTTAAAATTAAGAGGAATTCTATTTATTCCTTTTTCAAGTTTATCATTTATTTCAAGCAATTTTCTTCCATCAACTGAATATGCAATAATTTTAACATTAGTTCTGTTATTTGTTGATATTTCAATAAAGTTAGTTTTTAGTTTAATATAGTTTTTGTAAATTTTGTTTTCTGAAATATCTGTAAGTAATGTATCATAAACAATTCTCATCATAAGATTGCCATAGAACATAGGGTTAAATCCTGGATTGCTTGGTCCTTGCCAATACCAATAGCTTGAAGAATCAGAAAATGGTGTTTCATCAAAATTATCATCAAAACCAATATAAGGTGTACTTGGGTAGTTTTGAAGGTAGTTTAAAGCTAACCATACTTTTGTTCCACCAGCTACTTTTTGATTTACATTAAATTCAAACCATCCTTGATAATTTCCGATTGTAATTGTTTGAGGTGGAATTATGAAGTTTGATAATGATGGAAGGGAAGAGCTATCGGAATTTAGAGAAATTTGAAATTGTGTTGTTTGTGGAGAGTAGATATAAAGTTTTAGCTTTCTTATTAAGAAAGTATCTTTATAAGTTGGAAATTTATAACCTTTAAAAAATTTATTGTTGTAAAAGTCGCTAGATACATAGTAAAAAGCATTTACTTCTCCATCATCTCCAATTAATTCCATCAGAGAATTTAAGTTTCTAATTGTTGTATCATTGTTTGTAAAATAGTCATCAATAGTATTAGTAATAACTTTTAATTGATAATTTCCCCTTGGAAGTAGTGTCATATTCGTATTTGTTATTAGGACTTCTTGATGTTTTGGTATGAAAGCATTATTGCTGTCTTTAAAAACTTGATTATTAAACTGATCAGTTATTATAAAATAAACCTTTACATTGTCGTCATAAGAGCCGTTATTTTTGATTTTAGCATAAATTTTAAATGGATTGTATTCTGAGAATTCCAAGTAAGGATATATAATTTTTTTAGGTGATATATCGTGGTAATTTATAGAGGTTCTTATTGCTCTGTTATTTGTTGTGTCTTGGTCTGATGGGTAGGATATAATATATTCAAAATCGTAAATTCCATATTGGCTTGGAACAAAATTCTTAAAATTGATTTGTAATTCACTATTTGGAGATATTGTTGAGACGATTGAGGAATCGGTATCTATAAGTGTTGAGTTGTAATAGATTTTTGTATATACTTTAAAGTTAGAAGCTGTATTTGAACCTACATTTTTTATCTTTATTATATTTTGGTAATTTTGGTTTGTTTGTAAGTCAGTAGGAGGAGAAACAATTTGACTAATAGCCAAATCTGTGCTATAAGGATCTATTATTTTAAAAGCATATACATATCCACCATTTCCAAAATCTCTTGCATGAGCAGCTTTACCACCTGCAATAGCATATCTACCATCTTTTGAAATTCTTGCTAAAAAACAAGAACCTTTTTCATTTAAATTTGTCGCATCATCTGGGACATTTATTATGACATTTCCTAGTGAGTCATAAATAGTTATTAAATCTCCAAATGTTCCATTATATTTACCCCAAGAACATACTATCATTCTGCTTCCATCAGAAGATATTGAAACACTACTTACATAATCTCCATAATTATTATTTGACCATTTTAAAACTAACTGATTATTTGAAATTTCAAAGAAATGAACTGAACCTGCATCTGATGGAGAGTAAATATAAGTTCCTAAAATTATATATTTTCCATTATCTGATATGTCTCCATCTGTTATCCATTTTCCAGAACCAAGGTTATAACTTGAAAGCAGATTATATGTGCTTCCATTGAATTTATAAACATTTACAATTCCATTAAATCCATATTGTAAAAGGTAATCCCCACTTCCTGAAAGTTTTGCTGATGTTTGACCGTAATTGCTTATTGTGGAAATAACAGAACCATTTTGGGTATTTAGAACTGTTACTTTATAGTATTGACTTATAGCTATTTTTGAATTATCTAAACTAAAACTTACGCCATAAAATCCATAATCATTTGGATTAGCATTGTATGTCCAAAGAACTGATTTTGTTTGGTTATTTATATAAATTACTTTATAATCATTTGTTAGAAGTACACTATAATTACCATCTGGGCTTACAAATGCATTAAACACATTTGAATTAGAATAGGAATAAATAGGATTTGGTGATGAACTTTTCATAAAGTCAAAATCAGAGCCAAGCATTGAAACCGCTATCTTTTTGTTCCATCTTGATGGCCAGGCAAATAAGTCAGCCCACCATAAACCACTTTTATAATATACCCAATCAGGATTTGAAGAACCATTAGTAAAATACCTACTAACTCTTTCATTATTTAATGTCCAACCTATAACTATTTCCGAACCATCGTTGTAAATTCCTCCACTTTGAGCGATAGCATATAAATGGTTATTGTCAATCCAAAGAATTTGAGCAGAAAGGATAGAAGGATTAGTAGGTGTAGGTTTTGGAGTGTATGAACTTTCAGTTTTATAAGGTGTTTTATATCTTTGATAAAGAATTCCACTTATTCTGGTTGTTTCTACTTCAACTGATAAAATCCCTTGATATAGTATAATAATCATTCTGAAATTTTAAAGCATTTTATTTATTCGGCTTTGGGGGGCTAAATCTATAATTTAATCAATTTTTTCATAAGTTATTGATTATCAGGGACTTAACATCATTTACTAGATAACGAAAATCTCAAAAATGACAACCCCTCTGAAACTTATTAATTTCTTTTATTTATTTCAATGCTTTTAAAACACTTTCAATAATGATTTCTTCATTTATGTTTTCTAAACATATTGGAACGGAAAAACGACATTTATTTTTCAAACATGGAGAACAATCTAAATTTATTCTTATAACTTTCAGAAATTGTTTATTATAAGGAGCTGTATTATTTTCATCACCTGCTCCAAATAAGACAATTGTTTTTATATTTAGTGCATTTGAAAGATGAGCTGGACCTGAATCAGTTGAGAGCATTAAATCACAGGCTTTTAAAATTTTAGCAAGTTCAATTAAATTAGTTTTTCCTGCTAAGTTTATAATTTTATCCTTGTTTTTTAGTGTTTCAATTAACCAATAAACTCTTTTAGTGTCTTTTTTTGAACCTGTTAAGATAAAGTAAGCGTCTATTTCTCTTTTTAGGGTTTCTATGATTTTAGCCCACTTCGGAATTGACATTCTTCTACTTTCTGCTTCTGAATTTATATTTATAGCAATTTTATATTTTGAATTTAGTTTTATTATTTCTTCATCAGGTTCAACATTTAGTTTCAAGTTTATATTTTCAATTGGATTTTTAATAAAATCTTTTAGTAAATAGCAATATTCTTCAACTCTATGTAAATTTTTTGGTTTTTTGTAGGCTCTTGTAAGTAAAAAATTTCTCAGTTCATTTCTATAACCTATTCTTTCCTTTGCATTTAGAAAATAACCTATTAGTGCACTTGAAAACGAATTTGGAAGAGAAAAATAAATATCAAATTTTTCATTTATTTCTTTTGCCCATTTATATATTCCGAAAAATCCTTTGTATTGATGTTTTGAGAAATAATAAATCCTCTCAAAATTTCCAAATAAATTTAATAATTCACCAATTTCAGGTTTTACAATAGCATAAATTTTTGCATCTTTAAAAGTTTCTTTAAGTTTGTTATAAAATCCATTAGACATAACTAAATCGCCTAACCAATTTGGAAATTTTATTGCTATTTTCAAGTTTCAAAATTTTAATGCTGTACTTTTGCCTTCGGCTGCCTTGTCCAACCACCCAAAAATAAGCTTTTCCGCTTCCTAACGCCCCCATTGACTATCAATGAATTGATACTATTGTTTTAATGGGGGTTTTTAAGGATAGAAATATTAACTTACTTTATAGCAACAAATTGAACTCTATAATTTTTTTCATAACCTTTCCTAAAAGATAAATGTTCGTAAATTTTAACTTCTTTAAAATTAACTTCTTTTAAAGCATTTTTTACATCTTCTAATTTAAAACTAAATTCCAATAATTCACCTTCATATTTCATATAAACTTCATCGTAAATCCTTTCAAAAATGTAAATTTTCAAAAGACAAGCATTTGGAATAACATAATTGCTTTTCCAGATGATTATTAAATCATCTAAAACATCCATCTTGAAATAATTATTCCAATAGTCAATAAAAACAAAAATTGTATTTAAATCAAAAGTCCATAATCCACCATTCTTCAAAACCCTATAAACCTCATTGAAAACACTCTTTAAATCATTTAAACTTTCAACATTATTTAAACTATCAAATGTTGATATAACAACATCAAATGAATTGTCTTTAAAAGGTAATTTGAAAAATGTTCCATTTACTAAATTATTAACATTTCTCCTTTTTGCCAATTGTAGCATATTAAAAGATATATCTAATCCAAAAACTTTATATTTTTTATTTTTTAAAAATTCACCAATTTTCCCACTGCCACAAGCCAAATCTAAAATTTTATTTCCATTTGAAAATTTTTTTATAATTTCTTCAATATAAAAAGCCCATTCTTTGTAATCCATATCACGCATCATAATATCGTAAAATTTAGCTATCTTATTGAAGAAATCCTTCACTTTTAAGTATCTCATAAAATTCCTCTTCACCAATGATTTTCACATTATATTTTTTAGCTTTTTCTAATTTAGAACCAGGATTTCTACCAACAATAAGATAGTCAGTTTTACTACTTACATTATTTGAGACAATTGCTCCTATACTTTCAAGAAACTTTATAGCCTCATCTCTTGTAAATTTTGAAAGCTCCCCTGTTATAACGACCTTCTTATTATAAAAGAAATTTGATAGTTTTTGTGGTTTTTCTTCTTGGGTAATTTTAATTCCACTTTTCAAAATTTTCTCTATTATTCTTCTGTTATTTTCATCTCTTAAAAACTTTATTACATTTGTAGCTATTTCATGTCCAATTCCACTAATTGAAATAAGCTCTGAATATGTACAATTTAAAAATTTATCAAGTGTTTTAAACTTATTAGCAAGAGCTTTGGCATTCGCCTTACCTATTGAGGGTATTCCAAGCATCATTATAAATTTTTCAAGTGATATGCCTTCCTTAACTTTTTGAATTTCATTATATAATTTCCTACTTGAAATTTCAGCAAAATTAGGAAGTTTCATAAAATCAGAAATTGTTAAATAAAATAAATCTGCCAAGTCTTTTACTAAATTTAGTTTAACTAAATTGTTAGCTGTGGCTTCTCCAAGCCCTTCAATTTCAAGAACTTCTCCGACATATTGAATATGGCTTGAAAGCTTAGCAGGACAAGATAAATTTATACATTTATAATAAGCTCCGTCTTTTATAACTTCTCCATTACAAGATGGACATTTTTTAGGCTCCTCAATAATTTTTTCTTCTCCTGTTCTTCTTTCTTTGATAACACTTGTTATCTCTGGTATAACTTCACCTGCCCTTCTAACATAAACCCAATCACCAATTCTAATATCAAGCTTTTTAATAATATCAAAGTTATGTAAAGAAACTCTTGAAACAACAACACCAGAAATTTCAACTGGTTCTAATATAGCAACAGGTGTAATAATTCCCATTCTTCCTACTTGAAAAACAACATTTATAATTCTTGTTGTTTTCTCAACAGCTTGAAACTTTCCAGCTAACGCCCATCTAGGAGCTCTTATCGTCCAACCAAGTTCTTTTTGGATATAAAACTCATTTACCTTTATTACAATGCCATCTAACTCAAATGGAAAACTATCTCTATTTTTAAACATTTCTCTATAAAACTCAACAACTTCATATTCATTATTACATAATTTGATAGGTTCTGAAACTTTAAAACCTAAATCTTTAAGTAATTTTAATACATCAAATTGATTATCAATTTCTAATCCTTCAAAATATCCAACACCCCAAGCAATAAATGTTAATTTTCTTTTAGCAGTAATACTTGGGTCTAATTGTCTTAATGAACCAGCAGCAGCATTTCTTGGATTAGCAAAAGTTCTCTCATTATTTTTAAGAAGCTCCTCATTTAACTTTCTAAAATCCTCTTTTGAGATTAAAACCTCACCTCTAACATCAATTCTCTTAACATCTCTAAGAATTTTTAATGGAATTGTTCTTATTGTTTTGGCGTTATTTGTAACATCTTCACCTTTTAAACCATCTCCTCTTGTAATAGCAAATTTTAAAATTGAATTTTCATAAACTAATTCAAGAGAAGTTCCATCAAACTTTGGTTCTACAACAAATGTAGCATTAGGATAATCCTTCTTAATTTTTTTAATCCATTCTATGATTTCTTCTTCACTTTCCGCATTATCAAGAGATAACATTCTTTCTTTATGTTCAATTTCTTTAAATTCCTTTGAAGGCTTAAATCCAACTCTCTGACTTGGAGAATCAGATCTTATTATTTGAGGATATTTTCTTTCAATTTCAAAAAGTTCTTTTTTAAGTTTATCATATTCTGCATCTGATATTATAGGATTATCTAAAACGTAGTAGTAATAATCACATTTATTCAGAAAATCTACAAGCTCATTATATTTTTTTATAATCTCATCCATAGGTTTGAAATTTTAAACTTCAATTAATTCCCCCCGAAAAACTATAATTTCAAAAAAATTTTTATAACTCATTATTTAGTGGACAAAAAATTTTTGCTTTAAAATTTAAAAACTTTTATGAAAACCTTTTATATTAAAACATTTGGTTGTCAAATGAACGAACTTGATAGTGAGCTTATAAGACAAAAACTTTTAAGTGAAGGATATATTGAAGTTGAAAATGAAAAAAATGCTGAAATTATTTTAATAAATACTTGTTCTGTTAGAAGAAAAGCTGAGGAAAAAGCAATCCATTATTCAAGAGAAATGAAAAACAAAAAGAAAACTGTTGTAATGCTTGGTTGCTTAGCACAACATAAAGGAGAAGAATTACTTAAAATTGCAAAAGCTGATATTGTAATTGGAACAAAAAGTTATGAAAAAATAATTGATATTTTATTAGACTTTGAAAGAAAGCAAACAAAAAGAGCAATATGTGAAGATTTAGGTATATTTCAACTTAAAAGTAGAAAAGTTAAAGAGGGAGAATTTTCAGCTTATGTAAATATTCAGCATGGATGTGATAACTTTTGTACATTCTGTGTTGTCCCTTATACACGAGGAAGAGAAGTTTCAAGAAAAGCAAGTGATATATTAGAAGAAATAAAACAACTTGAAGAGCAAGGAATTGTTGAAATTGTTTTACTTGGACAAAATGTAGATTCCTATTTTGATGGAAAATATGATTTTTCGGATTTATTAAAACTAATTGAAGATGAAACAAAATATATAAGAAGAATAAAATTTACAAGTCCAAATCCAAGAGATATAACGATGAAAGTAATAAGAACAATTGCTCAATCTGAAAAAATTGTCAGATGGATTCATTTGCCACTTCAAGCAGGTTCAAATAAAATTTTAAAAAGAATGAATAGAGGATATACAAAAGAAGAGTACATTTACCAAGCTTTAACAATAAGAGATATTATTAAAGATGTTAGTATTACAACTGATATTATAGTAGGATTTCCTTCTGAAACAGACGAAGACTTTGAAGAAACTCTAGATGTTGTAAGAACAGTAAAATATGATGGTGCTTATATGTTCAAATACTCACCAAGAGAAGGAACACCAGCAAGTTTATTTAAAGAACAAATTGATAATGAAACAAAAGGGAGAAGATTAAGAAGACTTATAGATGAAGTTAATAAAGCAATCTCTGAAAGAAGAAAATTAATGATTAACAAAGAATATGAAGTTTTAGTTGAAAGCTATAATTCTAAGGATTTTGGTTATAGTTTAGGTAAAACATTTAACAACATATCAGTCTTAATCAAAGGATTTTTCAAACCAGGAACATTTCTAAAAGGAATTGTTAAAGATATAAAAGGACACACCCCTATTATTGAAGTTAGAAATTGAAATCCATTGTTGAAGTTTTATTAAAAAGAAAGATGTATTATAAAGTCCTAAAAGCAATTTATGAGCTTAATAATGAGGGAAAAATGTCAGTAGGTGTTAGAAAATTGGGAGAAAAACTTGGATATAGAAATTTAATTTCAAAAATTTTAAAAAAACTACAAAATGAAGGATTAATTGAAATAGTCAATGAAAGAGTTAATAACAGAAAGCCAAGAAAAGTTGCTTATTTAACCCCAAAAGGAGAAATTCTTTTAAAAGAAGTAAAAAAAAGAAAAATTCTTATATTAAGGCAGAAGTTAAAAAATATAAAAAAAGAAATTGACCATTTATAATTTGCTTTATCCAATAATTAAGGAAATTACTGATTTAACAGGGGGATTATTAGGAGGGCTCTGTCCCCCATGGCATAAAAATGGGCATTTATAAGCCGAAGGCTTAATTTCAGGGTGAGTGGGGAAAATATAATATAGTTCCATTACTAGACACAGCATTTATAATTTATCTTACTACTAAAACTGAGCAATGGGCATTATCTACAACTTTATCAACAGTTGCTCCAAGTATCCTTTTTAAATAGGAGTGTTTTTTTGTTCCAAGGACAATCAAATCAACATTTAATGTTTCTGCTACTTTCATTATAACATCAGAAGGCTTTCCAAACTCCAATAATATCTCATAATCTAAATTCCTGGATTTTAGCATTTCTTCTACTTTTTGAAGAATTTTTGAATAGAATTTTTTAGCTTGTCTTTTTGATTCCTCAATTTCGTCAATAGTTTGAACATATTCTGGTATTCTACCAACAGTTAGAATATATACTTTACTTTTGAAAATCTCTGCTAATTCCAAAGCCTTTTTAAAGGCAAGCTCTGAACTTTCAGAACCATCATATCCTAATAAAATTTTCTTAAACATTTTTCACCTCCTTATCTTAAATCTTCTTAAAGCTCTTTCATGCTTATAAATTGGTTTAAAGAAACTATTGGCAATAATAGTTGGAATTAAAGCTGTCAAAATTACACAAACAACCAATACTGAATATTGCTCTCTATTTATAATTCCATTTTGAAGTCCAAAAAGTGCAGAAATTGTTCCAAATGTTAATCCTGTACTCATCATTAGTGTAGTATAAGCATTTACTCTTAGATTGAATTTAAATAAATAACCAAGTGGAAAAATACCCAAAAACTTAGCAACAATTTTTGAAAAGAAAAATATAACTACAAGTATAACAGAAGAAATAACAACTTTTAAATCAACCAAACTACCAGCTTTTAAGAAATAAAATGGTGTTAAAATTGAAACTGCCGTTGCTCTCATTCTCCTTACTAATTCTTTATTTTTCATAAATTGATTTGCTAAAACAGCACCTATTATATAAGCAGGTAAAACTGCTTCAAGATAACCTTTTACCGCAAAAAATCCAAATAAAGCAATAATAACAAATGTAAATTTTACTTCTGGTTCAGATGGATGATTTTTTACCCATTTAAAAAAATAATTTGAAATAAATGGAATAATAGGCGTTAATACAATCATAAGAATTGAAAACAAATAAAACCAGAAATCAAATTTTGTAAAAATAAGCCCTAATGCTATAACCGTTCCCAAATCATTTACAAAACAAGCAGCAAGTATAACCTTTCCAAGATTTGTTTCGTTCAAACCACTTTCAACCATTACCGCATAAACAACAGCAACTGATGTAGTAGATAAAGCAATACCAGAGATTAAAGCTTGACTTAAATTCCAATTTAAAAAGAAGTAAGTTATAATTGAAACAAAAATAAATGGAGCGAAAAAGCCAGCAAGACCTAAAAAAACTGACTCTTTCCAATATTTTTTTACAACTTCACTTTCAAGCTCAGCACCTGCCAAAAATGTTAGAATTACAGCTCCAAAAGTCGCTAAGAAGCTTATCCATTCTGTAATTTCGGGCTTTATAGTATTTCCAGCAACAATACCAACTAAAAGTTCAATAAGTGAGGATGAGATATTTGTAATAAAAGCGGTTATGCTTGAAACAAAAACAAGGAAAAACCAAATGAAAATTTCCCACCAGAGTTTTTCCATAATTAGGCGTCATCATCCCACCTCTGGTGGGCGGTTAAGGGGAGACGCCATTCCCCAGTTTGAAAATTTTAAAGCCTAAGGCCATATTTTGTCTGCTTTGTCCAATAATTCGGAAAGTATAGTTATTTCTATATTTTGCTCAACCACACTAAAATTAAGGCAGAGCCTTTAAAATACCCATATTTCGGCTTTGCCTCCCATTAAAACCCCCTATAAAATC
>CBFGJN010000063.1:0-10442 GCA_965649115.1 Caldifarciminota bacterium
GGGGGATTATTAGGGGGGCTCTGCCCCCCAAAGCCGAAATATGGGTATTTTAAAGGCGAAGCCTTGAATATAGGGTGGGTGGGAAAATAAAGAAAAATAAATAATTCCAGAATTATTGGACAAGGCATAAGATATAATCCTTAAAGCTTTAAAATTTCAAACTTCTTTTAGGGCGGGTAGCTCAGTAGGTGAGAGCGCTGCCCTTACAAGGCAGAGGTCAGAGGTTCAAGTCCTCTCCCGCCCATTTATTAAACCACTTATTATTATTCCAACTTATAATGAGTTTCCACAAATTTTAGAATTTATTTCAATTATTAAAAAACTAAATTACGAATTTTTATTCATAGATGATGGTTCTAATGATGGAACAACTGAAATTATAAAAGAATCAAATGTTAATTATATCAGAAATGAAAGAAATTTTGGTAAAGGTTATTCATTAAAAGTTGGTTTTGAGTATGCTATAATGAATAATTATGATTGTGTTATTACAATTGATGCAGATAATCAACATCCAATAGAATATATTCCACTATTTTTAGAGAAATTAAAATTTTTTGATATTGTGATTGGTTCTCGTAGAAAACAAATGAATATAAAGAAAATGCCTATGGATAGATATTTTTCAAATAGATTCAATTCCGCTTTTATATCAATTTTATGTTTAAAAAACATTCCCGATGCTCAAAGTGGATATAGAGGTATAAAAATTGATGTTATAAAAAATTTAAAAATTAATTCTAATGGATTTGATTTTGAAACCGAATTTATTATAAAAGCAGTGAAGAAAGGTTATAAGGTCGGTTATATTGATATTCCAGCTATTTATAATTCGAAAAAAAGCCATATTAAAAAATTTAAGGATACATTAAAGGTTTTAAAAGTTTATCTAAATGTAATTTTTCATAGTTAATTAAAGGCTAAAACTGGGTATTTTAGAGGACGTTAGGAAGCCGAAGGCTTAATTTCAGGGTGAGCTGGAAAATAAAGAATTATTGAACACAGCAAAAAATTTATGCTTTGTCTAGTGATTGATAATCAATCACTTATAAAAAATTCATTGAAATACTTGAAATAATGGGGGGATTAAGGGGGCGAAGCTTTTAAGGCGAAGCCTTATTTTCAGGGTGGGCGGGCAAAATAAGAAATAATCTATATTTCAGAATTACTAGACAAAACAAAAAATTTATGCTTTGTCCAATAATTATTGTTAAATCCTTGATTATCAATAACTTATAAAAGTTTTGAGGAAATTATAGATTTTATGGGGGGATTATTAGGGGGGCTCTGCCCCCCAAAGGCAAAAAACGGGTATTTATAAGCCGAAGGCTTAATTATAGGGTGGGTGGGGAAAATATAGAAATAATCATATTTTTAGAATTACTAGACAAAACAAAAATTTATTTATTAGAACTTTAAAATTTTCAAAATGCCTAAAATTTTCATAAATAACAAAGAATATGAATTTAAACAAGGTGAAACAATTTTGGAGGTTGCTTGGAGAAATAACATATTTATTCCTGTTTTTTGTTATCATCCCAAAATGCCTTATGTAGCTGCTTGTAGAATTTGTAATGTTGAAGTTAAAGTAAATAATATCACAAGAATTATGCCAGCATGTGCAACAGTGTGTTCAGACAATATGGAAGTTATAACAAATAGTCCTGTTGTTAAAAATGATATTCAAAAAGGTGTTCTTGAATTACTATTATTAAATCATCCTTTGGATTGTCCTACATGTGATGCGGGAGGGGAATGTGATTTACAAGAGCTAACATTAAGATTTGGAAGTGATAGAAGTAGATATGAATTCCCAAAGAGAGAATTTGAAAGGAAGAATGTTAGTCCATTTCTTGACCTTTATCCAAATAGATGTATTGAATGCGATAGATGTAGTAGATTTTTTTGGTTAATTGGAGGAGGAACTGAATGGGGAACTTATAATAGGGGTTGGTATGAGGTTTTTGGTGTTTGGGAAAAAGAAATTATAGAAAATGAATTTTCTGGAAATATGTGGGAAATTTGTCCTCTTGGTGCAATAAATGATGGAAGTTATAAATTCAAAGCAAGACCTTGGGAAATTGAAAGTATTGAAAGTATTGCTCCTGACGATTCTATTGGTTCTAACATATATGTAGAAGTAAGAAGGAAAAAACCATTAAGTAGAGGACCTTTTGAAATTGGAGGGAGGAGAAAGGATTTATTTAAAGTTTATAGAATCACTTCAAGGGATAACCCCTCTGTAAATGATTTTTGGCTTTCAGATAGGGAAAGATATTCTTATAGTTGGGTAAATGCTGAAAATAGAATTGCTTATCCAACAATTAAAGAAAATGGAAATTATAGAAAAGTTAATTGGGAATATATTTTAGATGCTATTTACGAAGATATTAAAAATTTAAAAAGTGATGAAATCGCTTTAATTAGTGGTGCAAGAAGTTCAAATGAAAGTGCATTTTTATCAAAGATATTATTTAAGGAATTTTTATTTACTGAAAATATAAGCTTTCTGAATTATGATAAAGACCCAATAAAAGAAGTTTTTGGATATTCAATTGGAAATGCTAAAATTACAGATATTGACACTGCTCAAAACATAATTATTTTTGGTGATATTAAGAATAGCTTTCCAATCCTTGGAATTAGAATTATTAAAGCAAAAAGAAATAATGCTAATGTTTATGTTTTTAACTATTATAAGGAAAGGTACATAAGTGAAAATTGGGCAAAAGGTATTCTTTTTCATCCAAATGAGATTGAATTTTATGCTTATAAACTTGCAAAACTACTTAAAGATGGTGAAAAATTTGAAGATATTGAATTGAAAGATGGAAAAACTATTATTATTCTACCTGATAATTTACCATATAGTGTTATAAGAAATGTTTTAATTGGTTCAGTTTATAGAGAAAATTGTAAGGTTTTAATTTTGAGAACAAAACCCAATGCCCAAGGATTTATTGATGTTGGACTAAATAGTGTTTCAATTTATGATATTATTCAAAATGCAAACGAAGGTAAAATTAAGGCATTATTTATTTGGCATACTGATTTAATTTTAGAATTTCCAAGTAGGAATGAAATTGAAAATGCTTTAAGTAAAATTCCTATAATTATTTATATTTCTCCCTTTGCAGATTATTCTATAAAATATGCAAAATATATCTTACCTGAAACGACAATTTTTGAAGAAGATGGAAGTAGAACAAATTGCGAAGGAAGGGTACAAATTCACAAACAAGCGTTATGGAATTATGAAGATAGTATGCCTGCTTGGTGGATATTCAAAAGTTTAATTAAAAGATTTGGAATAAATTTAAATATCAATTCAATAGATGATATTAGAAAATTGATGAAAAAAGAAGTTTTTGAATATAATAGTGTTAGCTTTGATAAAAAACCAAATTATAGAAATTATCCACCATTTATTCCATCAATTAAAAAACTTATAAAATTTTATGAATATGATTTAGCAAATTATGTCCTTTCGTATAAGAAAATTGATTTAATTGAGCCAAGTTTAAAACCAATTGAAAATGTCTTAATAACATCAAATCATATATACAAAAGCTCATTTTATGCATGTAGAAGTGAGATTTTTTATGATTACATAAAACCCTATATAAGGACTATTGAAGCAAATTCAAAAACATTAAAACAAATTGCTTGGGAAAAAACTATCAAAATTGGTGATGAAATTTTTGAAGTGAAAATTAATGAGGGTATTGTTGATAATGTTTTAATTTACAGACCACTTTTCTTTGATAGTAAAATAAATTACTACTTAAATAGGGAAGGTCTATTGAAATTATGAAAACTTATAAAATTGTTAATTTAGGATGTCCAAAAAATGTCGTAGATAGTGAAATTATTATGGGTTTGTTGGAGAATGCTAATTATAAATTTTCTGAAAATGGTAAAATTGTAATTATAAATACATGTGCTTTTATTGAAGATTCAATAAGGGAGAGTGAAAGTGAAATAGAAGAATATATTCAAAAGAAAAGGAATGGTGAAATTGAAAAATTAATTGTAGCTGGATGTCTTGTTCAAAGAAAAAAGCAAAAAATTTTAGAAGAATTTCCCGATATTGATTTAATAATAGGACATGATGATATTGAAAAAATTGTAGATTTAATTGAAAATAAAGTAAAACCAAAAATTTTTGAGAATCCAAGATATATTCCAAACTCAAATTTACCAAGAATTATTACAACAAATTATTATGCTTATGTTAAAATTGGTGAAGGTTGTTCAAGAAGATGTTCATTTTGTACAATTCCTTCAATTAGAGGAAATTTTCGTTCAAGACCTATTGAAGATATTGTAAATGAAGTGAAGATGCTATCAGAATTAAATGTAAAGGAAATTATATTAGTTGCACAAGATTTTACACTTTATGGATATGACTTATATGGAAGATGTGCTATTGTTGATTTAATTGAGGAATTGAATAAAATTGATAAAATTGACTGGTTTAGAATTTTATATGTTCATCCTTATGGGATTGTAAAAAATGAAAATTTTGTTAAATTATTGGCAAATTCAAAATTTGTTCCCTATCTTGAAGTTCCAATTCAACATATAAATGATAGAATTCTAAAACTTATGAATAGAACAGGTGGTAAATTTGCTATATTAAAAGCTCTTGAAATAATAGAAAAATATCTAAAAAATTATACTTTAAGAACAGAGATTATTGTTGGTTTTCCTTCTGAAACAGAAGATGAATTTAATGAATTAATGGATTTTATTTTGGATAGTCCATTTTCAAGAATTGGAGTTTTTCCATATTACAGAGAATTTTCAACACCTTCTTATAATTTTGAAAATCAAATAGATGAAAGTATTAAAAATGAAAGATATGAAATAGCAAAAGAAATTTCATTTAGGAAATTCTTAGAATTTCAAAAGCATTTAACAAATAAAAAAATTCCCGTTTTAATTGAAGATTATGAAAGAGGTTATTTTTATGGTAGAACAATTTACGATGCTCCAAATGTAGATGGAAGGGTTATTCTTAAAGGTTCATTTAAAATTGGCAAAATTCACACCGTTGAAATAAATAGTGTAAATGAGGAGGGAGATTTAATTGTTAAGTGATGAAAAAATTTTTAAAATAATGTTAAAAGATTGTAAAAAATTATTAAAAAATGATGAAATACCGATTTGTGCTATAATTACTGATGGCAAGAAAATTATTTCAAAAGGATTTAATAAAACGAAAAATGATGTTTTAGGACATGCTGAAATTATTGCTATTAAAAAAGCTATTAAAAAGCTAAAAGTTAAATTTTTAAATGGTTTTAAAATTTATGTAAATGTTGAACCTTGTATTATGTGTTCTTTTGCTATTGTCCTTTCAAGAATTTCTGAATTAGTTTATGTTTTAAGAGAACCAAAATTTGGAGGTGTTTATAGTCTTTATCAAATTCCAAATGATATTAGATTAAATCATAGAGTTATTGTTAGAAAAGTTGATTATTTTGAAGAAGAATTTAAAAATTTATTAAAATTATGGAGAGAATAATAGTAAAACCTTCAATTAATGAAATTTTAAGTTATCCAAAAATTGTAAGTGGTCATCAACCAATTTTTTTCTATTATGGAATTCTATTAAAAGCCATTTTATTAAAAAGTCACAAAAATCACTTATTTTTAATTGCAGACCACGATGAAAGGAATGAAATTTACACTTGGACAATAGATGATAATTTCAATATCCATAAAATTTCCTTCTTAAAATTTAGTGAAAAAATTATTTTTGAAAAATTTCCATCTGTTAGTCAAAAGCATTTATTTAATTTTTATAAGAGTTTCAAAGCATTAACAAATAAGAAATTATTAAAGAAATTAGAATTTGCCTTTGAATTAGCATTTAATTTAGTCAAAGAAGTTGATAATTATAGTGATTTTATGATAAGTTGGACATTTAAGTTTTGTAATTTAAATTTAAATGTTAAGAAAGTTTCTGAAATATCAAAAACTGATGAATTTAAAAATTTCGTTATTGAAGTTTCAAATAGTGATTTTAATAAAAAATTTAATGAAGTTTTGTTAAAACTAAAAAGAAAACCATTTAGATTGCTTAAAGAAAATGAACTTCCATTTTGGAAAGTTATTAATAATAAAAGAGAGCCTTTATATAAGGATGATTTAAAAAATTTGGATAAATTGGAAATTAGACCAAGAGCTTGGACACTAACATTATTTTTTAGGAAAAATGGATGGGCATTTTTACATGGTAAGGGTGGTTATGGTTATGATAAAATTATTGAAATGATTTTTGATAATCTTTCACCAAAATTTCTTATTACAGGTGATAAATTTTTAGATTTAGATATTGAAATTAAAAGTTTTGATGAGTTTTATAAGCTTAAAAATATCATTAGCGATTTAAAATGGCATTCTGAATACCTTTTTAAGTGCTTTTGTCCCCTAAAAGATATAAATTATTTCTTTAATTGGAATTTGAATTTAGATGAAAACTATTTGAAATACGAAAAATTTAATTTGGTTTTAAATAATCCAAAAGCATTTAATTTGATTAGACAAATTAACGAGAAGTTATTTTTTCAAGCAAAAGAAAGTTCAATTTATAATTATTTAATTGATTTATATAAAAGAGCTAAAAATTGTTCATTTAGAGAATTTCCATTTTTTATTGTGGTTTAAAATTTTATATATTGATAAAGCACCTTATTGAAATTACAAAACCAGGAATTACTTTATGGGTAGGGATTACTGCTTTTGGAGGTTCAATCATTGCTAATGTTGATATTATTAAATCAATAATAATTAGTTTTTTTGTTATGGTTTCAGCAGGAGGTTCAGCAGTTTTAAATAACTATTTTGATAGAGATATTGATAAAATTATGAATAGAACTAAAAATAGAGCATTAGCAAGTAATAAAATAAATCCAAAAATTGCCTTAATTTATGGATTTTTATTATGTATTTTAGGACTTTTAGGAATTTTATATTTTAGTTTTAAAGCTTTCATTTTAGATTTAATAGCAATAGTATCATATTCGTTTGTTTATACATTTTTAAAAAGAAAAACTCCCTTCTCAATAATAATTGGTTCAATTCCAGGAGCGCTTCCAACTTCAATTGGATATGTCGCTATGAAAAATGAAGTTGATATTATTGCTTTTAGTCTTTTTTCATTAATGTTTTTATGGCAACCTTCTCATTTTATTTATTTGTCTTTATTCTTAAAAGATGATTATAAAAATGCAAAAATCCCTACAATTTCAGTTAAATATAGTTATGAATATAATAAAATTTTAAGCTTTCTTTATTCATTCTCAATAATTCCAATAACAATAGCAATTTACTATATTGCTAATTTAAGTATCAGCTTTTTGATTTTAGTTCTATTTTTGAATATAATTTGGATTACTATTAACTTTACTTATTGGAAAAACATTATTAACGAAAAAATAATGTTTATTTCATCAAATTTTTATGTTTTATTTATATTCTCACTTATTGCCCTTGATAAAATTATTATTCATAAACCCTAAAATAAGTTTTTTTATTTATTTTTGAACCTTTAAAAAGCAGAATATAAATTCCATCATTTAAATTTTGAGTGTTTAAATTAAAAATAATTCTATTTGTTCCTTTAACACTATAAACTTTTTCAATTAATCTTCCAATATCATCAAAAAGATAAACATCAACATCATCATTTTCATTTAAATAAGCAGAGATTGTTAAAATCTCTCCTCTTTTTATTTTTTTATTTGAAATATATATTTCCAAATTTAAATTTGAACTATCAATATAAACACTATTTATTTTATTGGGGGTTCCAAAATCAATTAAGGAACTTTTCCAACTATCCTTCAAATAGCCTTTTAAACTTGGATTTATTTTTTCAAGGGTAAGAACACCTTTACCTCCATAAGAAGAACTATAATAAACACTATCAAACTGAAAATTAAATTTTGAAATTAAAACTAAGCTTTCATAATTATCATTCAACGATATAAAATCTACAACACTATCTGCCCTAAAAACTTTAAAGCTTTTTGGATTTATTTTTCCAATTAATCTAAATTCATTTTTTGCCATATCTAAAATTCTAAATTTTGACAAATCAATTTCAATATCACTATTATTATAAATTTCAATCCATTCAGGATTATAATCATATTCAATTTCATTTATTATTAAAATTGGATAAAAAATTGGTACATAAAAGTAATCGTAAAAATTTTTTGAAAGAATTTCAATTTTTGGTGATTTTGGATTTGAAATTGTAATTTCATAATTGCTATTTGGATTTATAGAAACATTAAAATAGAATGTATCTTTTGAAATGATTTTTATAGTGTCTGAAAACAATTGATTTGATAAATTTTTTATTATAATTTTTAAATAATTTGAAGTTAAGTAAGCACTATCCAATTTTAATAAGCTGTTTGAGAAGATTGAATTTTGATAGTTTGGTGTTCCATTTACATTTAAACTTATTCCCCATTCGTCAATATCATAATTTATTCGTTCAATTGAATGAGCAATAGGAACATTTAAAATTGGTTTCTCAAATTTAGCAATTGTATCATTAAATTGATTTAATATATATATACTATCATTTTTTGAAAGACCATTTCCAATGGCATTATCATCAACAGTTAAAACATTTCCAAATAAATTATAATTTATTGGACAATTTAAAAAATAATTACTATCAATTATTAGCGTAAATTCCTTTGGTAAAGTAAACATTCTTGATTGAATATAATTTGGAGGATTTTGAACTTGAATAATGTAATCAATATCTTCCCCATCTGAAATTTTAAAACCATTTAAATAGATTGTATCATTTGAATTATTATAAATTTCAATATATTCTCCACAACTCTCATCACTTGGATAATTCATTACCTCATTTATTAAAAGATTTCCTAATAAAATCCAAAACATAATCTATAAATTTCTTTTCAAGACTTTCAGCATATATTCTTATTATTGGTTCAGTATTTGATGGTCTAATGTGAATCCATCCATTACTTTGCTTTAAATATAATCCATCTTCAAAATTTTTTTCAAAATTTGAAAATTCTTTTAAAAACTTTTCCTTGATTTCTTCAAAATTATCGTTTTCAATTTTTTCCTTTATAAAATGTGTTCTTGGAAGATTATTTATAAGTTTAAAAATTCTTCCCTCAACATAGCTATTTAAAATCAAACCTAAGGATAGTAATCCATCTCTTGTTTTGTTAAATTTTGGATAAATAATTCCACCGTTTCCTTCTCCTCCAATAATACTTTTTGTTTCTTCAATTCTTTTTATTACATTTGCTTCGCCTACTTTTGAGCGAATTACATTTACCCCAAATTCTTTCGCTATAAAATCAACTAACATCGTTGTAGAATAATTCACTACAATATCTCCTTTCTCTCTTTGAAGAATTTCATATATTCCAACTAAAATTGTCCATTCCTCTGAAAACAATCCGAAATTTTTCAATCCAAATAAAAGTCTATCTCCATCCGGATCAGTAGCAAAAACTAAATCACATTCATCTTTTAGTTCTTCTAAATGTCTTAAATGTTCAATTCTTGGTTCAGGATTTCTTGTAAATACCCCACTATTATCACAATTTATCTTAATAATGTTTTTTATACCAAATTTTTCAATTAGTTCTGGAAAAACCTTATAGCCTGCACCATTCACGCAATCAATAGCAACTTTTATTGAACTATTAATAATTTTTAAACCTACAAAATCAACAATAGATGAAATATGAATTTTATAACTATTTTCGGCATATATTAAATCACCTATACATGATGAAAAATTTAAATTGTTTAAATAATTTTTTAATGTTTCAAGTTCTTCTTCAAATAAAAATCTATTTTTTATGGCAAGTTTCAATGCATTATATTCACTTGGATTATGACTTGCTGTAATAATAATACCTCCATCTAAATTTAAGTTTTTTATTATATATAAGCTTGTTGGTGTTGGACAAATTGAAAGACTATAAACATTTTTACATGTTGAGAGAGCAGTATTTATAACTATTGGATATAGGACTTTTCCAGAGCTTCTTGTATCTCTTGAAACAACAATGTTTTTACCATCTAAATAATTACAAAATGCATTTGTCCAAATTAAAGCACTATAAGGATTTAATTCATTTGGATATAATCCCCTTATTCCTGAGACTGAGATTTTCAATTTTCAAAATTTTAAAGTAGAAATTGAAAAATTAGGTGCTTTGTCCAATAATTCTGGAAATATAATCATTTCTATGTTTTCCCACCCACCCTGAAATAAAGGCTACGCCTTTAAAATGCCCATTTTTCGGCTTTAGGGGGCTTCGCCCCCCATCAAAACCCCTCTAAAATCAATAATTTCCTTAAAATTTTTATAAGTTATTGATAATCAATAACCTAACAACAATTATTGGACAAAGCAAAAA
>CBFGJN010000064.1:0-10050 GCA_965649115.1 Caldifarciminota bacterium
GAATTATATATATGAGAAAGCGAATGATTTACTAAATAGTGGGACAAACAAAGTAATATGGATATTAACCAAGCCAAGGATTATTTTAATAGCCCAGAAGGGGAAATCTTGGGAGATTAAAAAGTGGAATGATGATGTAGAAGTTATGGAGAATATAACTTTTAATTTAGATAAGCTTTTAAGGGAGGAGATATGAAAGTTTTAGAAAATAAAAAATTACTAAAAGAGCTAATTTATGAAGAAGTTAATGGAAAACCAATTTATTACAAGAATTATAAGCTCGTTATTAAAGGTAAAAAAACTCTGGAGGAGGTTAAAATGAGTTCTCCATTACAATCTGAAATTATTGTCTTACTAATAAACTTTTTATCTTCAAGACTTGATAAGAGTAAGTACAAAATCCTTGCTCATGAAATAGGTGTAAAAACAAATAGTGGTAGAAGAGCGATTGACATTGCTATTTTTGAATATAAAAAAGTAAAACCATATTTAGGAAAGAGTAAAATTATACCTTTTGTTCCAAAAATTGCTATTGAAGTTGACACAAAGGTGGAAGGCAATGTCATTAACTATGTAAACGAAAAAACAAAGGATTTACTAACTAGTGGAGCAGAAAAAGTTATATGGATATTTACTAAAACAAAAATTATTTTAATAGCAACCCATCAAGGTTCAGAAATTAAAAGTTTTAAGGATAATATAAGTATCATAGAAGGGATAACGCTTAATTTAGATAAGCTTTTAAGGGAGGAGTTATGAAAAGTGTTTTAAAAGAAAATAAAAAATTACTTAAAGAATTAGTTTATGAAGAAGTTAATGGAAAACCAATTTATTACAAGAATTATAAACTTGTTATTAAAGGTAAAAAAACTCTGGAGGAGGTTATGGCAAGTTCTATTTTTCAATCTAGAATAATTACTGCTCTAATAAACTTATTAAGTTCAAAATTAAATCCAATAGGATATTTAGTTTTAGGTTCTGAATTGGGCGTTAGAACAAAGAAAGGTTTTAGAAGTATAGATATTGCTATATATAGAAAAGATGATATAAAAGCATATAAAAATTTATTAAAATACGTTCCAATTACACCGTTAATCTGTATTGAAGTTGATACAAAGGCTGAATTAAAAAACAAAGATATTATGGACTACATTTCTGAAAAAATTAATGATTTATTTCAAAAAGAAACAAACAAAGTAATATGGATATTAACCAAGCCAAGGATTATTTTAATAGCCCAGAAGGGGAAATCTTGGGAGATTAAAAAGTGGGATGATGATATAGAAGTTATGGAGAATATAACTTTTAATTTAGATAAGCTTTTAAGGGAGGAGTTATGAAAGTTTTAGAAAATAAAAAATTGCTAAAAGAGCTAATTTATGAAGAAGTAAATGGAAAACCAATTTATTACAAGAATTATAAGCTCGTTATTAAAGGTAAAAAAACTCTGGAGGAGGTTATGGCAAGTTCAGGATTTCACTCTTTAATTTTGGAAATAATAAGAGATTACTTAAAGAAAATGCTAAGAAGAGCTTATATTATTCTGACAGGTGAGGTAGGAGTTAGAACAAATAGTGGTTATAGAGCATTGGATATAGGTATTTTTAACTTTGAGAAAATAAAACCTTATCTAAATAAAGACAAAATTTTACCAATCTGTCCTATAATAGCAATTGAGATTGACACGAAGGCGCAATTAAAGGAAGGTGAATATATGAATTATATATATGAGAAAGCGAATGATTTACTAAATAGTGGGACAAACAAAGTAATATGGATATTAACCAAGCCAAGGATTATTTTAATAGCCCAGAAGGGGAAATCTTGGGAGATTAAAAAGTGGGATGATGATATAGAAGTTATGGAGAATATAACTTTTAATTTAGATAAGCTTTTAAGGGAGGTTGGAATATGATAACGTTGAGTAATTTGAAACCAAAAAAAGGAGCAAATTTTGAGAAAGTTAGAGTTGGAAGAGGAATAGGCTCTGGACTTGGAAAAACAGCTGGAAGAGGTCAAAAAGGTCAAAAATCAAGAGAAGGGGATCCAAAAGAACCTTGGTTTGAAGGTGGTCAAACTCCTATATATAGAAGACTGCCAAAGAGAGGTTTTAAAAATCCATTTTCCATTGAATATCAGGAAGTTAATCTTGATAAAATAGATAAAAAATTTAAAGAGGGTGAAATTGTAAATAAACAAACACTTTTTGAAAGAAAATTAATAGAAAATACTAAAAAACCAGTTAAAATTCTTGCAAGAGGAAACCTTACAAAGTCCCTTATATTTGAAGGAATAGAAAAATTTTCAAAAAAAGCTATTGAAATTATAAAAGCATCAAATTCAAAAATAAAGGAGTAAAAACTATGATAAATTCAATAGCAAACATTTTCAAAATTGATGAATTAAGACAAAAAATTCTCTTTACACTTTTGATAATCCTTGTTTTTAGGATAGGAACTCACATTCCATTACCTGGTATAAACGCATCTGCCCTTGCACAATTTTTTGAGACACTTAGAGGAACTGTTTTTGGGATTTATGATATTTTCGTAGGAGGAGCTTTGTCAAGAGCTTCCATTTTTGCTCTTGGAATAATGCCCTATATCTCTGCATCAATTATAATGCAATTATTATCAAATACACTTCCAAATTTACAGAGACTTCAAAGGGAAGGAGAACATGGGAGAAGAGTTATAAATCAATATTCAAGATTACTAACAGTTCTAATAGCAAGTGTTCAGGCATTTGGTATAACTTCATTTCTTCAAACACTTAAAACTCAAACGGGAATACCTATTGTCCCAAATCCTGGTTTATTATTTACAATAACAACTGTAATAACACTTGTTGGTGGTGCTATTTTTGTAATGTGGCTTGGGGAACAAATTGATGAGAGAGGAATAGGGAGAGGTTCATCAGTTCTTATTTTAATAGGTTCTCTTGACACATTTCCCGCTGAAATAAGAGCGGTTAGTAATTTATTACTTTCTGGAACAATAACCTGGATAAATGTTTTAATTTTCTTGGCATTTTTCGTTTTAATAACATCAGCAGTAGTTATAATAACAGAGGTTCAAAGAAGGATACCAATTCATTATGCTAAAAGAGTTGTAGGAAAAGCTGTTGTTGGAGGACAAACAACATATTTACCATTAACAGTTAATGTGGCAGGTGTTATTCCAATTATATTTGCTCAAAGTGTTCTTATCTTTCCACAAACAATATCAACAATGTTCCCAAATACTCAAATTCAAGTTCTATTTCAAACTTATTTTTCACCAGGAACGCTAATTTATGACATTTTATATGGAATTTTAATTCTATTCTTTGCTTACTTTTATACATCAATTGTTTTAAATCCAAAGGATATAGCAGATAATTTACAAAGATATGGAGGATTTATTCCAGGAATAAGACCTGGCGATGCAACAGCACAATATATAGACCATGTAATGTCAAGAATTCTTTTACCTGCTTCAATTTTCTTTATATTTATAGCAATTGCTCCATATCACTTATCAAAGTTATTAAACATTCCTTTTTATTTTGGAGGAACAAGAATTTTAATTATTGTAGGTGTTATTCTTGACTTAGTAAATCAAATAAATTCATACCTTATTATGAAGCAATATGACGCTTTAATCAAAAAGGGGAAAATAAGAGGATGGAGAGCTTCATAAGTTTAACAATTGATGTATATTGCTTTATTATATTTCTTAGTGCAATTTTAAGTTGGTTTGACTTAGAAAGAAATAACGATGTTGTTAGATTTATTGATAGTTTATCCGATATTGTTTTAAGACCTATAAGAAATTTCCTTTTTGAAAAGTTAAAATGGTCCTTACCTATTGATATTTCTCCAATCATAGCCATATTTCTCTTACAAATTATAAAAGCTATACTTGTAAGAATTATATGATTTGGAAATTAAAGGAAGGAGAGATTGAGTTTGAAGATAAGCCAATAATTATGGGAATTTTAAATATAACACCAGATTCATTTTACAAAAATTCAAGAGTTATGGATATTAAGGAAGCTGTAAATAGAGCAATTAAGTTTATTGAAGAAGGAGCTAAAATTATAGATGTTGGAGGACAATCAACAAGACCATTTTCTGATGAAATTCCCGAAGAAGAGGAAATTAAAAGAGTTATTCCTATTATTAAAGCAATTAGAAATGAAATTCCAAAAGATATTTACATTTCAATAGATACCTATCGTTCAAATGTAGCAAAACTAGCTCTTGAAAGCGGAGCTAATATTGTAAATGATATATCTGGTTTGATGTTTGATAAAAATATGGCAAAAGTTGTAAAAGATTACAATTGTGGAGTAGTAATAATGCATATTCGTGGAAAACCTAAGAATATGCAAGAAAATCCTTATTATGAAGATACAATAAAGGAAATAAAAGAGGAGTTAAATTTGAGAATTGAATATGCTTTAAATAATGATATTAAAAAGGAGCAAATTGTAATAGACCCTGGCATTGGATTTGGTAAAAGAGTTTATGATAATTTAGTTATTTTAAAATATATTGATGAATTTTTCGATTTTGAACTGCCAATTTTAGTTGGTCATTCAAGAAAATCATTCATTGGTAAAGTTTTAAATTTAGAAAATCCCGAAGATAGATTAATTGGCTCAATAGTTGTTAGCTCATATTTAACATTAAAGGGGATAAATATAATTAGAACACATGATGTTAAAGAAACCAAACAAACAATAGATATGATTTATGCAATTCTTAATCCTGAAAATTACTTATGAAAGTTTCAATAATTTCTCCTGCTTATAATGAAGAAGAGAATATTCCATTTTTAATTGAAGAGTTTATCAAATTTAAAGAAAATAATAATTTAAGTGATTGGGAACTTATAATTGTAGATGATGGAAGTTCTGATAAGACTTATGAGAAGGCTATTGAATTATCAAAAAATAGAGAAGATATTTTAGTTATTAAACTTCCGTATAATAAAGGTAAAACAGATGCTATAAAGGAAGGTTTTAAATTTTCAAAAGGAGAAATTATTATAATTTTTGATGCTGATTTACAATTTTCATTTGAAGATGCTTATAGAATTGCTAAAAAAATTGAAGACGAGAATTGGGATTTAGTGGCAGGTTATAAAGTCGGTAAGTACGAAAAACGATTTGTCTCATTTATTTATAACTTTTTATCAAGAATTTTTTTTAATATAAAGGTTAGGGACATGAATGCTTTAAAAGGTATGAAAAGGATAGTTCTTGAAAGTATTCCATTAAGAAAAGAATGGCATAGATATATTATTCCTATTGCACATCATTATAAATTTAAAATTACAGAAATTCCTGTTAAATTATATCCAAGAAGAGCAGGTATTAGTAAGTATAGAGGCAAATTAAGAATTTTAGTAGGATTTATGGACTTATTAGCTGTAAAATTCCTATTAACATTTAAAGAAAAACCATTATTGTTGTTTGGAACATTAGGATTTTTATTTTTGTTTATTGGGTTTCTAATTGGTTTATTGGCAATTATTTTGAGATTTGTTTTTGATTTAGGTTATAGACCACTTGCTTATTTAGTAATTCTATTTGTTCTTTCAGGATTACTTCTAATTTCAATGGGATTTATAGCGGAACTTATTGCTTATTATGAAGAAAACAAAAAGTGATAAGTTCTTGATAATAGGCGAAGCCTTATTGCTTTGTCTAAAATTATGGATTTTACGGGGAATTTTAAGGGGGGCTCTGCCCCCCAAAGCAAAAAATGGGTACTTTAAAGCCGAAGGCTTTTGAAAAATAAATAATTCCAGAATTTTTGGACACAGCACTTTAAATTAAATTTTCACTTACAATAACTGCAATATCAATAACATTAACATTGCTATTTTTTCTATTTACACCATCTGAAATCATTATATTACAAAATGGACAAGCAACAGCAATTAAATCTGGACTTTTACTTAATAGTTCTTCTGTTCTTTCTATATTTATCTTTTTACCTATTTTTTCTTCCATCCACATTCTACCACCACCTGCACCACAACAAAAACTATTTTTCCTATTTCTTTCAGGTTCAATTAAACTTCCTATATTATTTAGAATTTCTCTTGGCTGTTCATATATATTATTATGTCTTGAAAGATAACAAGGGTCATGAAATATGATTTTTTGAGCTATTTTATTTATCTTAATTTTACCTTCTTTTATTAAATTTAGAATAATTTCTGAATGATGATAGACTTCAAGTTTAATTCCAAAAAATTCATATTCATTTTTTAATGTGTTATAACAATGTGGGCAAATTGTTATAATTTTATTGATGTTATATTTTTTAAATGTTTGGACATTTTCATAAGCAAGGGTCTGAAATAGTAATTCATTTCCAGTTCTTCTTGCACTATCTCCTGTACATTTTTCTTCATCTCCAAGAACAGCAAATTTTACATTAGCTTTATTTAATATATTTACAAGTGCTTTAATAGTTTTTTGGCTTTTACTATCATATACACCTGCACATCCCATCCAAAGTAAATAATCAAAATTATAATTTGGATTTTCTTTTAAAATAATTAAATTTAATTCCTTTGCAAACTTATATCTTTCATTTTTTGGAGCATTCCAAGGGTTAAATTGATTTTCCATCCCTCTATAACTATTATTTAATTGAGATGGATAATTATTATCTTCTACAAGTCCTCTTCTATAATTTATTATTAAATCAAGTTGATTAATACCAACAGGACAAGCATGAACACAAGCACCACAACTCGTACAAGACCATAATGCATCTTCACCTACAACAAATCCTAAAACTTTATCCTCTTTATTTTCAATATATTCATAAGCATAATCTCTTGTATCAAGAACTATTTTTTTAGGATCTAATGGTTTATCAGTTAAATAAGCAGGACAAACACTTGTGCATCTTCCACAAATTGTACAAGCATCAACCATCAGAATTTTAAACCAAGGTAAGTCATAAATGTACTTATAACCTGTTTTTATTTCATCTTCACTAAAACTTTCTTTGTTCATAATTTCAATTAAATTATTTTCAACATCATGTTTGGCAGAGGGTTGTTTTTGATAGAAAATTAAATTTAATGTGGAAGTGAAAATGTGAGAAAGTTTTGAATAAGGAATATAAGCAATAAATAACATTGTTGTCCAAGCATGAATGTTCCAAAGAATCCTATGAAGAAATGAAATTTGTTCTTTTGGAAAATTATAAAACAATTTTGAAATTAAATAACCCATAAATGAAAACTTTTCAAATTCAGGTTTAAAATAAGCAATTCTTAAACCTTCAATAAGAAACCCTTGAACTGCTAAAATTAATAGTAAAATTAAAATGATGTTATCTTCAAGAATGTTTCTTAGATAATTTGGCAGAAAAAATAATCTTCTAAATAGTGCCAAAATCAAACCAATTATTAATAAAATTCCCGCAAAATCAGAGATAAATGACAAAAACAAATAAAAATCGCCATGTATAAATTTAATACCAAAGTCCATTTGAATTCCAACAAGAATAGTTGTAATTGTAAGGATTAAAAAAGCCCAAAAAATTGGAATGTGAGAAAATAAACCAAATTTTCTTTCTGAGACTTTCTTTTGAAAGAGAACATTAATTAAATAAGAAAAAACATTTATATTTACTTTTGTTTTTTTGCCAATTGACCAAACTTTAAAATGCCTATAAAATCCATAAAAAAAGAAAAAAAGAGCTATAAAAAATGTAATGTACATAATTAAAAAATCAATTTTAGAAACATTCCAACCAAAGGGTCTTGTTATTTGTTCCATAATTAAAATTTTAAAGGGAAATAAAAAGACTTGTTTTTCCCTCCCACCCTATAATTAAGCCTTTCCGCCTTAAAATGCCCATTTTTGCCTATGAGAGCTTTGAAATACTTGAAATAATGGGAGACGAAGTTATAAGCCAAAGGCTTGAATTCAGGGTGAGTGGGCAAAGTATAGAAATAATTATATTTTCAGAATTGCATCAATTATGCTTTGTCCAATAATTATTGTTAAATCCTTGATTATCAATAACTTATAAAAGCTTCGCCCCCCATAGGCAAAAAACGGGTATTTATAAGCCGAAGGCTTAAATATAGGGTGGGTGGGCAAAGAATAGAAATAATCTACATTTCAGAATTCTTAGACAAAACAACACAGCTATGCTTTGTCCAGTAATTATTGTCAATCACTTGATAATCAATAACTTATAAAATTTTTAGGGAAATTATAGATTTAATGGGGGGATTATTAGGGGGGCTTCGCCCCCCAAAGGCAAAAAACGGGTATTTATAAGCCGAAGGCTTAATTATAGGGTGGGTGGGGAAAATATAGAAATAATCATATTTTTAGAATTACTAGACAAAACACATCAATTATCAATCAGTGGATTATTTTATAATTTCAGCTATTAGCAGGCAAGCTTTCCTTTATAGCTTTTAATAAATGAGAAGGATTCTTAATTTCATTAGGTAACTTTTCATAAATTTCAGAAAAACTTTTATTTTCAATCTTTATATGTCTTAACTTTTCAAGTAAAACTTCTTTTTTGATAGGAAAATCTAAACCTTTTATATTTTTTAAAACTTCAACAGGCCAATATATTTCATAAATTTCGGAGAATTCTTTAAGATAATGTGAAAAAATTTCAAGGTTCTCTCTACCATTTTTTATCTCATCATAGGCAAGTTTGGCAAGAGCACCTGCAGTATGATTCTTTATTTTAGATTTTGGAATTTCAATTTCTCCTTTGAGTTTTTCTTTCAAAATTTCCGTTTCAGCTCTTAACATATTTCTTATTGTATTTTTTGTTGAACCAAGGAATTGAGCAATTTCATCAGCAGTCTTATACAATTCATTTGATAAAACAACAGCATAAGAAGCAACCATAAGGCTTGGAAGCCAAGTTAAATTCCTATATTCTATAAGTTTTCTTGGTCCTCCAAGGATTTCAAGAGCCTTTAAAAAAACTCTTACAGCAATAGCATCTATATCTTTCTCTTGTATTTCTGATGGTTCTATAACTTTCATTACTTAACCTCCTTTCTTAATTCACTTAAACTTTTTCCAATAACTACAAGGCCTGTATCAGTTATTGTCATTAATCTCGTTGAAGTATCATGCCCACATAATCTACAACCATCAATTCTAAAAATTCTAACCATTTCACCTATGGGCTTTTTATATAATTTTTCATCATAAGAACTTTCAATAACCTTTTTAGCAAGTGCTATATTACAATCAACAATATGAGGAACTGCATAACCACCAGCACCTTCAACAGAAAATTCTTCGTGAGAACTTCTTTTTTGAGATACAAAAATTGCGGTTTGATACCACTTTTTAAGGAAATTAAATAATTTTCTTACAATAATTCTTGCTAAAACTTCTTTTGCTTCATAAAGTCCAGTTATAGAATCAATTATTACATTTTTCGATTTGTATTTTTTTATTGTATAAGCAAGTGTATCCAAAAGTGCCGAAATATCTTCTCTTAAATTATCATAACTTGCAGCATCAATAATTACGATATTATTTTCTATGCTTTTTGGATCTATACCCATAGCCAATGCTCTTTGTTTTAAACTTGAAATTAAAAAAACTGCTGGTGCTTCCACTGTTATAAAAATTGTTGTGTTTCCCAAGCTTGCTTGTTTGATAGCAAATTGTTCAGCCATAAGACTTTTTCCTGTATCACTAACACCTGTTATATTTATAACTGCATATTTCGGAAATCCATTTAAAGTTTCTTTAATTATCTTTCCTTCCTCAAATCTCGTAATAAAAAATAATTCATCAAGTCCTTCAATACCACTAGGTGTTCCTTCAATTTTAGGAGCAGTTTTTAAGCCCTCTTTGAAACTTATAATTGATTCTTCAATAATTTTTTTCTCTTCCATAAGTTATAAAATTTTAAAGCAAAGCAATCCTGCCTTGTCTAGTAATTCTGAAAATATCATTATTTCTTATTTTTCCCACCCACCCTATGAATAAGCCTTCGGCTTAAAAATGCCCAATCTTCGGTTATGGGGGGCTTCGCCC
>CBFGJN010000065.1:0-9569 GCA_965649115.1 Caldifarciminota bacterium
AAAGCAAAGCAATCCTGCCTTGTCTAGTAATTCTGAAAATATCATTATTTCTTATTTTTCCCACCCACCCTATGAATAAGCCTTCGGCTTAAAAATGCCCAATCTTCGGTTATGGGGGGCTTCGCCCCCCATTAAATCCCCCAAAAAATCAATAGTTTTAAATGAATTTTATAAGTTATTGATAATCAAGAACTTAACATTATTTACTGGGCAAAGCAAATATAAGCTGCTTTGTCTAATAATTCTAAAAATATATATTTTACTATATTTTTCCCACCCACCCTGAAATTAAGCTTTCAGCTTAAAAATACCCATTCTTATGCCTTGGGGGGCTATGCCCCCTATAACCCCCATAAAATAAATAGTTTCAACTTAACACTATTTACTGGACAAAGCACTTCAAACAACCTTTAAAATTTTAAACTTTTTGTTATGGCATATGCCTATACACCTGGTTTAAAAGTTTCAAAATGGACATTAATCAGAAAAGAAAGAAAGCTGCCAATTAAAGGTTCTGTTCTTGTGAAGGAAGGACAGTTTGTAAAAGCAGAAGACATAGTAGCAAAAACAGAAATTCCTGGAAATGTTGTGATTTTAAATGTTGCGGGAATTCTTGGAATAAGTCCAAATGAAATAAGAAAATATCTAACAAAATCAGAAGGTGAAGCTATAAAGAAGGGGGAAAATTTAGCAATTAGTAAAATTTTATTTGGGCTTATTAAGAATCCAATTATTTCACCAATAGATGGTTATGTTGAAAATATATCTGAAATAACAGGACAAGTAATTTTAAGAGAACCTCCTATTCCAGTTCAAATAAATGCTTACTTTGATGGAAAGGTAGTTAAGGTATTTGAAAATGAAGGTGTTGAAATTGAAACTTATGGAGCGTATATTCAAGGTATATTTGGAATTGGAGGAGAAAAAATAGGAAAAATAAGAATAGCTGTAAAAAGTCCTGATGAGGAGTTAAAAATTGAACATTTATTGGAAAATGAAGAAGGAAACATTATTATTGGAGGTTCTTATGTTGATGTTAAAACAATAAAAGTAGCCATGGAAAGAGGTGCTTATGGTATTGTTGTAGGTGGTATTGATGATTATGTAATAAAGGAAATTCTTGGATATGATATTGGTGTTGCTATTACGGGAAATGAAAACATTCCTACAACAATAATAATAACTGAAGGTTTTGGTAAAATATCAATGGCAAAAAGAACATTTGATTTATTAAAATCCTTAGATGGATTTAAAGCATCAATAAACGGAGCAACACAAATTAGAGCGGGTGTTATGAGACCTGAAATTATTGTTCCACTAAAAGAAGGCAAGGAAACTGAATATCAAGACGATGGAACTTTAAAGGTTGGAAAACTTGTCAGAATTATAAGAGCACCTTATTTTGGTCTAATAGGGAAAGTTGTTGAACTTCCTATTGAACCTGTAAGCATAGAAACTGAATCAAGGACAAGAATTCTAAAAGTTCAAGTTAATGGTAAAATTTTATCTATTCCAAGAGCAAATGTTGAACTAATAGAGGAATAAATTGGGTGAGTTTAGAAGACTAATTTCATTCGTTTTACCATATAAAAAATTTCTTATAATATCAATTGTTGTAGTTTTATTATCTGCTTTTCTTGAACTATCAATGCCTTATATTGTCAAATTAACAATTGACAGACATATTACACCACAAGTAATTAAATTAAATAAACTTCCAGAATGGAGTGATAAATATCCAAATGCTTTTTATGGAAATTATGTTCTTATTTACGAATTACCTAATCATTTAAGAGTGGAACTTGAAAAACTTGGATACTTATCAAATGAAAAGTACTTCATAATTTCGGATTCTGTTGAGAATTCAATAAAGTTTAAAAATAAATTTATAATTTCCGTTGAAAACTATAAAAAACTAAAAAATCCAATCAATTTAAGGAAAGATGACATAAAAGGTATTTTATTCTTTGGAGGGTTATATTTAATTCTCTTAATAATTGATTTTATTTTGAATTATCTTCAAATTGTCATTCTAACATTACTTGGACAAAGAAGTATATATGAAATTAGGACAAAGCTATTTGAACACTTATTAAAACTTCCTATTTCATTTCTACAAAAACAAAAAGTGGGAAGGCTTGTCACAAGAGTAGCTAATGATGTTGATGCAATAAATGAATTTTATACTTCTGTTTTAGTAAGTTTAATAAAGGATTTTGTAATCATAATTGGAATAATATCAATTATGTTTTTGATGAATGTTAAAATTACCTTGATTATTCTTTCCATTATTCCATTTCTAATAATTGCAAGCGCCTTATTTAGGTACTTTGCAAGAAAAGCTTATGATAATGTTAGAAGAATTCTTGGAGAATTAAATGCATTTTTAAACGAGAGTATTGTAGGCATCTCTATAATACAAGCTTTTAATGCTCAAAATTATATGAAAAGTAAATTCTTTAAAATAAATGATGATTTATTTAAAGCATTTTTAAATTTAATTTATGTCTTTGGTATTTTTATGCCATTAGTTAGTCTTGGCTCATCTATTGCTATTGCACTTCTAATATATAACGGAGGCATTGATATATTAAAACAAGGATTTACATTTGGAGGATTAGTAGCATTTATAAATTACATTGAAATGTTATTTAATCCAATTAGAGATTTAGCTGAAAAATATAACACTATGCAATCTGCATTTATTGCTTCAAAAAGGATATTTTTACTTTTATCTGAAAAGGAGGAAGATAGAGGTAAAGGTATTATCTTAAAAGAGGTTAAAGGACATATTGAATTTAGAAATGTTTATTTTGCTTATGAGGACGAAAATTGGGTTTTAAAGAATTTTAATTTAGAAGTTAAACCTGGACAAAAAGTTGCGATTGTAGGTCCAACAGGTAGTGGCAAAACTACAATTATGAATTTATTATTAAGATTTTGGGATGTTCAAAAAGGTGAAATTTTACTTGATGGAGTAAATATAAAAGATTTAGATTTGAAGTTTTTAAGAAGTCAATTTTCTCTTGTTCTTCAAGATGTATTTTTATTTTCAGGAAACATTGAAGATAATGTTTTTCTTTATAGGAAAAATGGCAAAGTTGAAAATTATTTCAAATATCTAAATGTTGAAAATTTAATTGATTTAAATAAATTTGTAAATGAGAGAGGAACAAGCTTTTCATCAGGTCAAAGACAAATTATTTCTTTTGTAAGAGCATTAGCGAACAATCCAAAAATTTTATTACTTGATGAAGCAACAAGCAGTGTAGATCAAGAAACAGAATATATTATTCAAAGGTCTCTTGAAAAATTATTAGAAAATAGAACAGCTATTATAATTGCTCACAGACTTTCAACCATAAAATCAGCTGATAAAATTGTAGTTCTGTATTATGGTGAAAAAATTGAAGAGGGTAGACATGATGAACTTATAAATAAAAAAGGTTTCTATTACCATCTTTACACACTTCAATTTGAAAATGGATAAAACACTTATCATTATTCCAGCATATAATGAAGAAAAGAGTCTTCCATATTTAATTGAAGATATCAAAGTTTGTTGTAATGATTTTGATTTTTTATTAGTTGATGATTGTTCGCAGGATGGAACTTATGAAATTGCTAAAAAGAGTAAAATTTTTAAAGAAATTATTAGAAATGATAAGAATTTAGGATATGGAGGCTCTTTGATTGTAGGTTTTGAATATGCTATAAAAAACAATTATAATTTTATAATTACTATGGATGCAGATGGACAACACGAACCAAAGTACATTTATCAAATAAGAAGACTTCTTGAAGAGTACGATTTTGTAAATTGTTCTCGTTATCATCCAAAATCAAGAATTTTAACTGAATTTCCAAAAGATAGGAAATTTGTAAATATGGTTTTCACAAAACTTATAAATGAAATTACAAATTTTAATATAACTGATAGCTTTTGCGGATTTAGAGGATATAGAAGAGAGTTAATTGAGAAATTAAATTTAAAAACCAAGGATTATGCTATTCCTTGTGAAATATGGGCAAAATTTATATTTTTAAAGCCAAAAATGATAGAAATTCCTATTGATTTAATTTATAGAGATTTGAATAAGAAAATGCCAATTGAAGACCCAATAAAAAGATTATCTTATTATTTATTTGTTTTTAGCAAAACAATAATTTCAATGGATTGAAGCAAAATTTATTGATTTTAAGGCTTATTTTCAGGGCAAATGGGAAAAATAAGAAATAATTATAATTTGGGGATTTTCAAGCTGTAGGCTTATAATTTCTGAACCACTGGACAAGGTGGACAAATTCCTTTTTTATCCTTTAAAATTTTGAAAAATGCTTAATATATATGCTATTTTTAGAATTGAAAATAATGTTTTAGGACCATTTGAGAGAATTGGAATATGGTTTCAAGGGTGTTCAATAAGATGTAGAAATTGTTTTGTTCCAGAACTGTGGAGTTTTAAAGAAAATAAAGTTTTTAGGCCTTATGAACTATTTAATGAAATTCAAAAGTTTAACTTAAAGGAAATAACTTTGTCAGGAGGAGAACCATTTGACCAAGACAAAAGTGCTCTTTATGATTTTCTAAGAATTCTCAAAAATAATGATTATGGAATATGGGTTTATAGCGGTTATACAATAGAAGAGCTTTTGAACAATGATTTCTATGAACATTTAAAACTTATAGATGTTATTGTTGATGGAAGGTATGTAGATGAACTAAACAATAATAATGTTTGGAAAGGGTCAGAAAATCAAAGAATAATTTTGTTAAGTAATAGATATAAAGATGCTATTGTTGAAAAGAAAAGAAAAATTCAAGTTGTTGTATGTGGAAATGATTTCTTCGTTATTGGGATACCAGAGAGAAATTTTTGGTTTGACTTTAAAGGAAAATTAAAAAATGAATAAAGTTGAAAAAATTGGTATAGATTTTGGAACATATAGCACAAAAATAGCTTATATAAAAGGTAATAAACCTGAAATTCTAAATCTCGGTAGTGAGATATGTGACTTTGATGGATTTATTTATTCTTTTATCGTTGATAATAAAATAGGTATTCAAGCATATGATGAATACAAAAAAGGTAATAAAGATGTTGAATATGGATTTAAAATGGACATTTTAAACAAAGAAGGATTAGAAAAATGTAAGAAATTTCTTAAAGTAATAAAAGATAGATTGTCAGAGAAAATTGATTTGGAAAATTGTGATATAAAGTTTTCAGTGCCTAATTCATGGCAAAAAGAAAGGGAAAGATATAAAGATTTACTGCTTGAGCTCGGATTTATAAATAAAAATGATGACAATGTTTTCATAAGTGAGCCTTATGCTTGTGCTTTTTATTATCTTCATGACGAAATAGGCAAAGCTAATAGTAGAATTCTTGTAATTGATGCGGGAGCAGGAACTATTGATGCTGTTATAATTGAAATTACAGACAAAGGTTTAAAAGATATTGAAAAATCTTATTCATTCTCACAAAAAGCTGGCAAATTCGTAGATGAAAAAATAAAAAATTATTATAAACTTGATAGCTTATTTGAGGCAGAACAATTAAAACTTAAAGTAAGCTATGATTTTTCAAAGGGATTAGAAAAAACTAGTTATAAAGAATTTACTGTTGATATTGGAGAATTTGAAAATGAAGTTTTAAAAGATTGGATTGACGAGTACAAGAAATTATTGTCAAATTATAATAAAGAGAATTTTGATTATTTAATTTTTGCAGGAGGTTTTAGTAGGTTTTATTTAATTGAAAAGATAGCTAAGGAAATTTTAAGGGGGAAGCAGGTTTATCCAAAATCTAAAGATAAGGATTTTGGTAGTAAAGAAATTAAAAAAGATAATAGTATAGCAATTGGATGTGCTATAAGTATAGGACTTGAACTTAAAGAAACACTGAAAAAAGATATTTATTGGGTAGTTGAATATTCGCTTGAATTAAAAAAAGTTACTTATGAAGAACAAGAAATTAATTTTATTAGAACTGAGGGAGAGTATGAAATTTTATTATTTTCAAAAGACGAGTATGTAGGAATTGAAAAGAAACTTGAAAAATTTAAATTTAATAATGAAAACATTGAAATTAGGCTACTTCCTTCATTTAAAATAAAAGTAGATAATAATTATGAAATTCTTGAAATAAGTGAAGTCAAGGAAATTATCGGAAAGGAAATAAAAAGCTTAATTTTTAGGATTAACAAGGATAAAATTTTGGAATTCGTATTTATAACTGATGATGGTGAAGAAAAGAAATTAACAAGTTATGATATTGAAAAAAGAAGGGGTGAAAGATGAGATTTAAGAAAATATATGAAGTTTTTAAGAAAAAACAAAATTTAGTTTTTGTTTATGGTGATAGTAATTTTTTAGGAGATTTATTTTATTATAATGGTGCTTTTTTTGAAATAAGGGATTTAATTATTGAAATTGCCTTTAAGCATTTTATAACAAATTACTTGATTATTTTCAAAGAAAAAGGTAAAATAAAATTGAAAACAAATTTTGATATTAGTAAAAAAGTTTTAATTAAAGATGAATTGGAAGGCACTAAAACAATTGAAACTTCTATTAAGGAGAAGTCATTTAATGATTTACAAAGCTTTTTAAACGAAATTAAAAGTATAAACGAAATTTTAGTTAATAAGAATGGTTTTTGCGTTATATTTGATAACTTCGAATCTATTTCGGAAATATACAAAGGATTTAATACCGATACATTAAGCTTAGTTTTTAAGGATACAATTTTAAATTGGAAAGATATGAACGAGCATTACTTTTTCATTATAATAAGAGATAAAACCTTAGGAAAACTTGAAGATTTTGGGATAGATTATAATAAAGCAATTGAAATTTCCAAACCATCAATTCATGAAGTTGGCCAATCATTTTATATAATTGCTAAAAATGAAAATAAAATCCTATTACGCCCACTAGATAACGCTAAAATTTTTTTACAAGATGATAAGCAACTAAAAATTATTATAGATGAATTTAAAGAAAAAATTAAGAATGTTCAAGAAAAGAATATAAATTTGGCTGTTGATGGTGAAGAAAAATGGAATTTGGATAAAGTTAGAATAAATAAAGAAACAAAAGAAAAAATAAGGCAAATTTTTGAAAAGTTTAGAAGAGGTGAATCAATTATAAATGGAATTATTTTATACGGACCACCTGGAACAGGTAAAACAACAATTGCCAAAGCACTTGCTGAGGAATCAAAATTTTATTTTATGAAAACATCTGCTTCTGATTTCAAAGGTGAATATATTGGGCAATCTGGACAAAATACAAGAAGAATTTTTGAAGAATTGAAGAATAACAAACCTTCTGTTTTATTCATAGATGAAGCTGATGCGATTTTACTTAAAAGAGATATTATGAGGTCTGACAGTTATATAATTGAAATTGTTAATGAATTTCTTGCCAATGTAGATGGACTTAAAAGTGATAAGGAAGTTTTCATTGTAATTTCAACTAATAATATTAATCTTCTTGATGATGCTATTTTAAGTAGATTTGAAAAAATTGAGATACCTTTACCTGATAGAGAAATTTTAAAAGAACTAATTAGGGATTATTTTGGAAATTATAGTGATTATTTCATTCGTTATGTTGATTATTTTGTTGGCCTTTCTGGAAGAGATATAAGGAATTTGGGAGAAAAATTAAAGCAAAATATAATAAGCAAAGAAAAATTATTAGATGAAGTTCTTTTACAAAAGTTAGCAAAATTAGAACCCATATTTCCCAAAATTAAATTTAGTGATATTTGTGGATATGATAAGCAAAAGCAAATTATCATAAATTATTTAAGTATTGGAATTAAAAGATTTGTTGTATGTGGTAATAGAAAGGTTGGAAAAACAACATTTATTAATGCATTTGGGGGAGAAATAAATGGAATTATTATTAGGAAATTTGAGAAGGAAATTATTAAGAACATAGACAGAAAAATAATTTTGTTCTTGGATGAAAATAACTTTAATGAAAATTTTGAAGAATTAGAAAATTTGATTATTTGCGTTGAATCTCATAATAATGAATTTGAAAATTATCTTGAAAATTTAGGTTTTGAAAAAATTATCCTTGAAATTGATAAGGAAACTATTGAAAGCTATATAAGAAAATTAGGATTAAAAATAACAGATATTGACATTCTTGCACTTGAAGGTAAAAGTTTCCCATATATTGAAAACCAAATTAAGAAGTTAAAAGGAGGTTAGTAAGATGTCAAGAGTTGTAGAACCAAGGGTAAAAAAAGCAGAAATTGAGTTCTTGAAATTTCTATTAAAAAATAAGGGAAATCTGAGAGATGATAAACTTGATGTAATAACACTTATTGAGTACAATCAAGGTGAAAAAATAAATTTACCAGTTTTTCTCAAATTATTACCATCTTTATACTATTTTAAAAGCAGTGAAATTCTAAATGAATTTTCAGAAGAAGAAAAGAAAGAACTTTTTAATCTAATAGAAAAATCTCCCTGGTTTTTTGAGTTAAATATAAGCTTAAAGTATCCAAGAAGGAAGGATATAATAGATTTTGCCAATGATGGAAAGTGGCAAGTTTATTTATTATCAGATAGGAGGGGATTTTTAATTTATGAGAATGATAAGTATTTAAGGCAGTTAGATGTTGATTATGAGGTTAATGACTTTGATGTTTATAAGAATTTTTTAGTAGTTTTGGATAATGAAGGGAATTTAAGAGTTATTTACATTTATTCATTAAAGGAGGTTTATAGACATAGTAATAAAGATATAGTAGGAGTTATAAATAGTGATGGGAAGTTAATTTTGATTTACAATAATGATACTAAGCAATTGATTGATATTTCAGAAATAGGAGAGATTGGTTTTAGAGATATAGTTAAGGTTGAGATTGTAAAGAGTAAAAATTCTTTTAAAGAATTAATAACATTAGAAGGGCATTCTTTTAGGGTTAGCTCAATTTCATTTAGTTCAGATGGTAAGTATTTGGCGAGTGGAAGTTATGATAAAACAATTAAGATATGGGATACAGAAAGTTGGAAAGAAATAATAACATTAAAAGGACATCCTGAAAGTATTTCATTTAGTCCTGATAGTAAGTATTTAGCAAGTGGAAGTGATGATAAAACAATTAAGATATGGGAGGTTGGAACTTGGAAGTTAATTACAACTTTAAAAAAGCATTCTGATGCTATTTTTTCAGTTTCATTTAGTCACTGCGGTAGATATTTGGCAAGTGGAGGTGCTGATACAACAATTAAGATATGGGAAGTTGGAACTTGGAATTTAATTACAACACTAAAAGGACATTCTAATGATATTTATTCACTTTCATTTAGTCCTAATGGTAAGTATTTAGCGAGTGCTAGTCGTGATGGAACAATCAAGATATGGGAAGTTGAGAGTTGGAAGTTAATTAAGACATTAACAGGGCATTCTAATAGTGTTCTTTCACTTTCATTTAGTCCTAATGGTAAGTATTTAGCAAGTGGAAGTTGGGATAATACAATCAAGATATGGGAGGTTGGAACTTGGAAGTTAATTATAACATTAGAAGGACACTCTGATG
>CBFGJN010000066.1:0-9363 GCA_965649115.1 Caldifarciminota bacterium
AAAAGCCTTCGGCTTTAAAATACCCATTTTTTGCTTTGGGGGGCAGAGCCCCCCTAATAATCCCCCCAATAAATCAACAATTTCCTTAAAAATTTTATAAATTATTGATTATCAATCGCTTAACAATAATTATTGGACAAAGCATTTAGAATTGCCTTGTCTAGTAATTCGGGAATATGATTATTTCTATATTTTGCCCACCCACCCTAAATATAAGGCTACGCCTCTACATTTCAGAAAATTTTTCATAATCAAAAGAAAATACTGTTTCCAATAATTCCAAAAACATATCTTATGTCTTAATTTTTGTTTTTTTAAGACATTTTATAAATTCCTCTCTTGTTTTTTCCCAAGAAAAGCTCTTTGCATATTCTTTTGAACTTATTGATAGTTGGTAATAGAAATTTTTATTATGCCAGATCTCAACAATTTTTTTACAAGCAGAATTTATATCCTTAACAAGAAATCCATTTAAACCATCTTTTATTGAATCTCTTAAACCTTTAACATCATAACCAATCACAGGAATACCAAGCATGTTTGCCTCAATAACAACAATACCCCAACCTTCCCTTATACTTGGAACTACTAAAAAATGACATTTACATAAATTATTGTATTTATCTTCTTCGTTTAAATAACCTAAAAATTCAATATCCTTATAATTTTTATACTTATTTTTCAAATAATTTTCTAATGGGCCAGTTCCAATAATAATCATTTTAGCAGAATTTATAAACGCTTTAACTTTAAGAAAAATTTTAATAGCATCTTCTGGATTTTTGGTTTTTCTTAATCTTCCTAGAAAACAAATTGTTAAATTTTCATTTTTTTCACAATTCAAATTTATATGATCTATACCATTTGGAACAATAAAAACATTATTAAATCCAATTTTAATTAAATCTTCATAAGTTGAATTTGAAACTGTTATTGTTAATTTTTTTCTATAAAACCAAAGTAAGAATTTTTCTATATATTTCATAAAGAAAAAAAATTTACCCATTTCATAAATCCAAAATTCATTATATAATTGATGAATGAGCAAAATTGAATTTTTCAAAAAGAATGTAAAAAATCCTATTCCATTAAACTCATCAATTATTAAATCATAATTTTTAAAGTTTTTTATAGCATAAATTAAACCATAAAAATGAACTGAAAACTCATTACCTTTTCTAATAATTCTTATATTTTCATAAATTTCCTCATCCTTTGAATTTCTAAATTTTGAACAGAACCAATCTACACTATAACCATTTTTAATTAATGCTTTTGCTACTTCAAATGTATATCTTTCAGCACCACCACCATTAGGATTTAAAATATCTCTTCTATTTAGAATTAAAACTCTATTCAAAACTTGAAATTTTAAAGTTTTAAGAAATTTGTTTGTTGCTGTGTCTAGTAATTCTGAAATATAGATTATTTCTTATTTTGCCCGCCCACCCTGAATATAAGCCTTCGGCTTTAAAATGCCCATTTTTCGGCTATGGGGGGCAAAGCCCCCCTAATAATCCCCCCATTAAATCAATAATTTCCTCAAAGCTTTTATAAGTTATTGACTATCAATCACTTAACACCATTTACTAGACAAAGCTTTTGTTTGTTGCTTTGTCCAATAATTCGGAAATTATATTCATTTCTACACTTTCCCACCCACCCTAAATAAAAGCCTTCGGCTTATAAATACCCGTTTAAATCTATAATTTCCTCAAAACTTTTATAAGTTATTGATAATCAAGGATTTAACAATAATTATTGGACAAAGCATTTGTTTGTTGCCTTTTTATGCCTCGGGGGACTTTGCTCCCCTTAAATTCCCCTCATAAAATCCATAACTTTATTAAAATTTTTATAAAAAGCATTAGAAAGTTAGTCTAGAATCTTTTTAATTTCTTCATTTAAATAAGGCAAAACTTCAATTATAAAACTTGGTCCATAATGTGCTATATAATCTCCTGGTGTAATAATAATTCTCTTTTCTCTAATTGCTTTTAGGTTTCCAAGACCAATTTTATTATATCTTTCAATAATTTCATCTAAACTTGGTTTTTTCAACTTTTCAGGTTTAGGTTCATAAATAATAAAATCTGGTTCTTTGTTTTTAACTTCCTCATAGTTAGGCAAAAAATAACTTCTTTTATCATAAATGAATATATTTTCATAGCCCATTATATAAAGTGCATGAGTTATATAAGAGTTTGAACCGAATGTAATTTCAGGTGATAGGTCAATTTCAGCAAAGTACCTAGCATTTATTTTATTATTTCTTATTCTATTTATGATTTCAAGAAGTTCATTTACCTTCTCATAAGCGATTTTTGTAATTGAAAATAGATTACCAATTCTAATAACATTGTCAAGAATATCAAACAAACTATTTGCCAATTTTGTGGTAAAAATTTTAAAACCATTTTTATATAATTCTTCATTTAATTTTCTTTGAACACCTGTTGTTGTTAAAATAATATCTGGATTAAGTTTTTTTAATAATTCAGTATTTACTTTTAAATAACCCCCAAGTTTTGGTTTATTTCTTGCTTCCTTCGGTCTATAACAATAAGAACTAACACCTACAACCTTATCAAACAAACCTAAAAAATTTAAAGTATCCGTTATATCAGGTGCTAATGAAACGACTCTTGTTAATTCTTCAATTTCAAATTCCACATTTAAAAACTCATTATAAAATTTCATTTTAATGCCCTCTCTACATAACTATTCCAAAATTCAATCCTATCTTCTAAATTTTTTAGCTTTAAAATATCCATTAATTTTTTGAATGTTTTGCTTTCAATATTTCTAAATAATGAACTTTCAAGATAAGCAATTGCTAAACTATCTAAATTCTTTCTGACTAATAAATCTGAAAGTAATAATATCCCTTGTGATAAAAGTTGTTTTAATCTTTCTCTTTCAACAAAAATCCATTCTTCATATAAATCACCTTCAAGTAAATCAGCAGTATATAAATTAAATGCATGAATGATTTTTGAAATTGCTTCTTCCATATTTTTATAAGATATAGCTATTGCATATTTAATTGATTTTTCAAAATCGTCTATATCAATATAAAATTTATCATCTGTGAAAAATCCATAATTTCCACCAGAGCTTACTATTATTTCATCATTAATTAAAATTTTTCTTATATTACTTACGATTGTATGTAATTTTGCACTTGCTTTTTTAGGGTCATCATTAGGCCATAATTCTTCAAATATCATTTCTTTACTTAAAAATTTGTTTCTGTTTATTAAGAAGTATTTAAAAACTTTTGCTGTTATTGGTCTATCAAAATTTTCTTCATAAATTGTCTTATCTAAAATTTTAACTTTTAATTTTCCAAAGAGATAAATTTCATATTTGAGTTTATCCTTCAATTTTTTAATGATGTTCTTATCCTTTATTTTATCAATTCTTTTAAGAAGTTCGCTTTCATCCATGTAATTATAAATATCCTTTATATTTAATTTGTCTTCATATCCTACTTTTATCATTAACTTAATAAAGTTTTCGCTTAATTTTTCATTTCTTTTAATATATAAATCAAATAATGGCTTTATTTCTTCTATAATTTCCTTTTCAAATGCTTGTGAGATAATTGAACCATCTTCTAATAATTTTAAAAATAAATTATAAGCTTCCTCAATTCTGTTTATCTTTAAGAGAAGGGCACATTTAAATGTTTCTATGGAAGATTTTAAGTACTTTGAACCTGATAAATCATATGCTTCTTCAATTAACTTTAAACTTTCCTCATATTTTTCTTCTCCTGAAAGGACAATTGCTTTTGAAAATAAAAATTTTGAAATCCCTTTCTTTATATTATTCTCTTTAATAAGTTTTTCATATTCTGAAAGAATTTTATTCCTATTTTCATAGTCTTTTATAAATTCATAATATGATATTAAATAGCTCATAGCAAAAGTTAAATTTATATAATTTTCAGATAACTTTGCATATTCATAAGCTTTTATTAAGTCTTCATAAATCAATTCTCCTTTTGAATAATTAAAAAAGTGTTTAACTAAAAACAATCTTGAAAGCATTGATAATGAACCAACCTCTAAGGCAATTTCGTGAGCAATTTTTAATTTTTTTTCTGCTTCACTAAATCTATAATCTGAAATTAATTCATTAACATTAAATAAAACATTATAAAAATAATAGTTTAAATTTCCATAATTTTCAAGTTCAAATTCAGTTCTTAAAACAATTCTTTTTGCTTCATCATCACCAAAAATTGAAGCTATTGAACGATTATAAACATAATCAATAATTGATTTATAAACAAATAAGTTTTCGTAAAGTGCATAATTTATTGCTTCATTATATAATTTTTCCATCATTTTAACATTTTCAGTTAAGCAATTTATTGCAATAATATAACTTTCAAGTCTAATGTAGTTTATAACATTATCACTTTCAATAATTTTTTTAACTAATTCAAGACTTAAATCATTTTTTAATTGAACATAACTTATATATGCTTCAACAAGTAAGAAATTTAAATCATTTTGATATTTTGAAGCAATTATTCTTGCTCCTTTAAAGTCATCTAAAAATAGTAAAGTATAGCATTTTATAAAGTCTGAATAATACTTATCAATTTCATAATTTCTAATACTTTTTATTATGTTTCTATAATCTCCTATTTCAAAAAGTCTTTTTAGTAGTTCATTCATAAAGATTTAAATTTTAATGCTTTTTTTGTGCTTTGTCCAATAAATAGTGTTAAGTTGCTCAAATTATTGATTTAAGCCCAATATTTTCAGAATTATTGTGCTTTGTCTAGTAATTCTGAAAATATAATTATTTCTATACTTCTCCCACCCACCCTGAATATAAGCCTTCGGCTTTAAAATACCCATTCTTATGCTTTGGGGGGCTTCGCCCCCCTTAAATTCCCCCCATTATTTCAAGAATTTTAATGAATTTTTAATAAGTTATTGACTATCAAGCACTTAACATTATTTACTGGACAAAGCAGAATTATTGAACTTTAAAATTTAATTTCAGCTATGAAAAATGTTGTTTTTATAACAGGGTGCGCAAGTGGGATAGGTAGGAATTTATCTTTAAGCTTTTATAACAAAGGGTATAATGTTGTAATAACTGATATTAATTATGAAAAACTCAATTGGACAAATCAACTTGAAAAAGATAGAATTTTAGTTGAAAAATTAGATGTTAGAGATTATGAAAATTGGGAAGATTTAATAAATAAAACTTTGAATAAGTTTTCAAAAATTGATATTCTAATAAATAATGCTGGAATTATGAATTCAGATTACATTTGGAACATGAAAGTTGAAGACATTCAAAGCGAAATAGATACAAACTTAAAGGGTGTAATCATTGGCTCAAAGATTGTTTCAAAAATTATGATAAAACAAGGATTTGGACATATTATAAATATCTCTTCATTGGCAGGTATAGCACCTATTCCTGGTATTTCAATCTATACTGCTACCAAATTTGCCGTTAGAGGATTCTCAATAGCTATCGCATATGAATTAAGAAAATTTAATGTATTTGTAAGCGTAATATGTCCTGACGCAGTCAAAACACCACTTATTGAAAATGTAAAAGATAAACTATCTTCTGCAATTGTATTTTCTGGATTTAAAATTTTAGATGTAAAAGACGTTGAAAAAGCAGTCTTTAAAGCAATTAAAACAAAGAGATTAGAAATTGCAATACCATTTCATAGATCAATTATGGCAAAAATAGTAAATACATTTCCTTCAATTGGTTTTCTATTTGAAAAACCACTAACTTATTTAGGTTTAAAAAGAATTAAAAAAATCTAAATTAAAAATTATTGTGACTATTTCTTTATTTTCATCAGCTACCCTAAGAGCAAGCTACCGCAATATGGGAATTTTAAAGCGGAAGGCTTGATTTCAGAATTATTAGACAAAACATTTTTAAAAATTACTTATCCTTTAAAATTTTTATCCTATGAAAAATTGGGAAAAAATTCTTGAAAGGGTAAGTGATTATAAATGGAGAATACCAAAAACTTATAAAGAAGGTATGAATGTTGATGGTATAATTTTTGCAACAGAAGATTTAATTAAAGAGATTATTGAAGAAGGCGAAGCACTTGAACAAGTTGCTAATGTTGCAACACTTCCTGGCATTGTTAAAGCTTCAATAGCAATGCCCGATATACACTGGGGTTATGGATTTGCTATTGGTGGTGTGGCTGCTTTTGACCCTGAAAATGGAGGAATAATAAGTCCTGGTGGTGTTGGTTATGATATAAATTGTGGTGTAAGGATTATTAAAACGAATTTAACTGAAAATGATATAGAAAAGTTCAAAGTAAAACTTGCAGATAAGTTGTTTGATTATGTTCCAAGTGGTGTGGGGGCAAGAAGCAAGTTTAAATTTTCTGATAAAGAACTTGAAAGAATTACACAAGAAGGTTTAAAATATATTAAAAAGCTTGGATATGCTTGGGATAATGATTATGAATATATTGAAGAATTTGGAAGTATGGAAGGTGCTGATTTTTCAAAAGTTAGTCAATTAGCAAGAGATAGAGGTAGAGAACAACTTGGAACCCTTGGAAGTGGAAATCATTTCTTAGAAGTTCAAGTTGTAGATGAAATTTATGATGAAGAAGTTGCTAAAAAACTTGGTCTATTTAAGGGTCAAGTTGTAATAATGATTCATTGTGGAAGTAGAGGATTTGGTCATCAAATAGCAAGTGATTATATAAAAGAGTTTGATAAAGTTTTAAATAAATATGGTATAAGACTTGTTGATAGGCAATTATCTTGTGCCCCTTTCAATTCAAAGGAAGGACAAAGTTATTATAAGGCTATGGTTTGTGCCGCTAATTTTGCTTGGTCAAATAGACAACTTATTACATATCAAGTTAGAAAAGCATTTAGTGAAGTTTTAAATAAAAGTGCTGAAAGTCTTGAAATGAATATATTATATGATGTTGCACATAATATAGCAAAACTTGAAGAATTTAATGGTAAAAAATTAGTTGTTCATAGGAAGGGTGCTACAAGAGCGCTTCCAAAAGGTCATAAATTACTCCCTCCAAAATATAAGGATGTTGGACAACCTGTTTTGATACCAGGAGATATGGGAACTTATTCTTATGTTCTAATAGGTATGCCAAAGTCAATTGAGGAATCTTTTGGAAGTTCTTGTCATGGTGCAGGAAGAGTTTTATCAAGAAGTAAAGCGAAAAAAATAGTTCAAAAAAGCTCACTTTTAAGAAAACTTTCTGAAAAAGGAATTGTCGTTAGGGCTGAAAGTGATGCTACTTTATTGGAAGAAGCACCAGAGGCATATAAAGATGTTAGTAAGGTTGTAAATGCTGTTGAGCTTGCAGGAATTAGTAAAAAAGTTAGCAGACATAGGCCAATTATTGTTGTAAAAGGATGAGATTTAGAGTTATTTTTGAGATAAATAATAATAAGTTTCCAATTATTTATAGGAATAGGCTTATTTCTTTTTTTAAGTTTGCTCTTGAAAGGGAAAATGTTTTGAATTATTATTATAATACTAAAAAACCAAAGCCATTTACATTTGCTTTAATAACTGATGCTAAAATATCAAGTAATAATGAAAAATTTCATTTTTTTGATTATGAAATTGAAACTAATTACTTTGTTTTACAAAATAAGAGTTTATCATTAATTTTTAGCACTTTTGATTATGAATTTGGTGTTTATGTCTATAATGGAATTTTGAAAATCAAAGAATTTAGATTTTCAAAGGAAATAATTTTATATCCAAAAAAAATTTTTTTATTGAATGAGCCAAGCTTCAATAGTAAAGAATATCAATTTAAAACGATAAGTCCAATTTTGATTGAAAGTAAAGAAGATAAACCAATTTTACCTTCTGATGAAAATTTCGTTTTGGAATTTAATAATCTCCATAGAAAAATTTTTGAAAGTTTCAATTTAAATTATGAAGATGTTGAAATTGATTTTTTAAATTATAGAAAAGTTGTAGTTAAACATTTTTTGGAATCATTTAAAGAAAAAACAAATAAAAATTATATGTTTTTAACATGCTTTGAAGGAGCTTTTAGAATTAAAGGAAATCCAAAAGTTATAGAATTTTTATATAAAAAAGGAATTGGAAATAGAACAAGTCAAGGATTTGGTTGCGTAGTTGTTTAAATCCCAATATGTTCAGATAAAACAAAGAAATATCAGAAAGTAGCAAATCTTAACAGTGCTGTGCTTAAATTCCACTACGTTCAGATGAAACGAAATTGATTTGAGAGATATTACCCTTGAAGATGATGTTTAAATTCCACTACGTTCAGATGAAACCTTTTTATAAGCGTGGATACAGTATTTACGTGCCACCGTTTAAATTCCACTACGTTCAGATGAAACACTATTTTGAAATATAAGAACAAAAAAGGAGGTGAGAGTAGTTTAAATTCCACTACGTTCAGATGAAACTCATATTTTATCTCACTCCTACATCCAAGTCCCTGATGTTTAAATTCCACTACGTTCAGATGAAACTGAAATAATTTTGAAGGCTCAGGAGCTATTGCAAAAGTTTAAATTCCACTACGTTCAGATGAAACATTTTTGTAAAAAAAAGAAAGGGTGAGAAAAAAAGGAGTTTAAATTCCACTATGTTCAGATGAAACTAAATAGCTTAAATTTTGTCAATTATATAAAATGTGGTTTAAATTCCACTATGTTCAGATGAAACTCTCATTTACATTTACACCCTATTGTTCGTTTTTATCGGTTTAAATTCCACTATGTTCAGATGAAACCAACCACTCCATTTATGAGCTACCCTTTAAAAAGAATTGTTTAAATTCCACTATGTTCAGATGAAACTGATTGCTTCTTATTATTCAAAGAAAACTTTTGAGAAGTTTAAATTCCACTATGTTCAGATGAAACTAAAGCATTTTAATTATTCAGTTTTTTGAGGGATTTTGTTTAAATTCCACTATGTTCAGATGAAACAAGCCAATTCCAAATAAGCCAGTTAAGCACCCAAGTCCGTTTAAATTCCACTATGTTCAGATGAAACAATTTTCCATTTCGGAGTTGTTCAAAGTTAGCCGTAGAGTTTAAATTCCACTATGTTCAGATGAAACACTTAAAAAACAATATAAATGATGCAATAACTTTATTGTTTAAATTCCACTATGTTCAGATGAAACTGTTCTTATTGTAAAGATTCGAGAAACAGTTAAAGAGTTTAAATTCCACTATGTTCAGATGAAACCTCCCCTTTTAACCCCCTAAACCTATTTCAACAAGGCTTGATGCCTTGTAAAGAGAAACATTAACCAAACTAAGTCCATACCTAACTAAATTTAAATTTTCCCTAACGAAAATG
>CBFGJN010000067.1:0-9301 GCA_965649115.1 Caldifarciminota bacterium
GAAAATAAAACATACTTAAATTTTAAAGGATAGATAAAATTTGCTGTGTCTAGTAACTCTGAAATATAGATTATTTCTTTATTTCACCGACCTAACACCCCTTATGAAAAACCGCGAATAAAATGCTTTGTCCAGTAATTATTGTTAAGCGATTGATAATCAATAATTTATAAAATTTTTAAGGAAATTGTTGATTTATTGGGGGGATTATTAGGGGGGCTTCGCTCCCCAAAGGCAAAAAACGGGTATTTATAAGCCGAAGGCTTAAATATAGGGTGGTGGGGAAAATATAGTAAAATAAATAATTTTAGAATTATTGGACAAGGCACGAATAAAATCAATAATTCCAATAAAATTTTTTATAAGTTATTGATAATCAGAAATTTAACACTATTTATTGGATAAATCAATTTGGTGCTGTTGTGTCTAAACTTTTCTTTTGAACCCTAAATTTACTCATTAATCATTTTATAAAAAATAATCATAAATATAATTCCAAGCATTATACAAACTGATAAGTTTTGTCTTGATATTGAATTTAAAGAATTTGGAATTATATCCCAAATAACTAAATAAATCATAGCTCCTGCTGCAAACCCAAAACCAAATGGCAAAAATGGTTTGAAAACTTCTACTAAAATATAAGAGGGAACAGCCATTACAGGTTGAGGAAAACTTGAAAATATACTCCAAAATAAACAGGACAAAGGGCTTGCTCCTTGTGATATTAAATAAAGTGATATAGCAAGTCCTTCCGGAATATTATGAACTGCAATAGCAATAGATGTTAAAATTCCAAGATTTTCCTTTCCCCCAAATGAAACCCCAATAGCAACACCTTCTGCAAAACTATGAGCGGTCATTATAAATAAAAATACAATAGCTCTTCTTGCGGATAAACCCTTTATACTACCCAAAACTAATTCTTTATTATTTAAATAATTATTGGTAATAATAACTAATAAAATTCCAAAAATAATACCTAAAACCAATAGAAATATATTTAAATTAAGAGCAGAAAATAAAAGATTAAAACTTGCTCCAATCATTAAACCACCTGACAAAGCTTCAAAAAATCCTAATAACTTTTTATCTATTTCCCTAATGAAAAAAAATGGCAAAGAACCAATACCTGTTGCAAAATCTGTAAAAAGAGCATATAAGAAAACGGCAAGAATATCCATTTTATTCAATTTTCAAAATTTTTAAAACTTTTCTTTCTTTAACTTGAATATAATTACCATCTATTAGCGTATCAGGTCCCAATTCAGCATAAACAATAAAGCTATCAGGGGCAAACTTGTAAAGTCTTCTTATCATTTTTTTACTATTTGATGTTTGCTCATAGTAATAATAATCAAGAAAATAACTTAAATTTTCTTTATTGATAATTATCTTTGTTTTAGTAAAAAAATTATTTCCAGAAACTATATATTCCCTATTAAAACCATTTACGAAGGGATATGGAAAATAAGGAAGATAACCATCGTAAGCAACAACTAATTGATCATAATTTGAAAATTCAATTTTTCTTTTAATAAAAATCATATCACCTCCGTTTTGTAAAAATTCCAAATTTCCCTCAAAATTTAGCACAACAAAAAAACTATCATCTTTAATTACTGACAATCTAAATTCATTATTATTTTGATCTAAATAAATCCAATTTTGAAACCTCTTAAAAGGTAAGTAATCATAAGTTTCAATATCTAAAATTTTTGAGCAAGCTATTAAAAAGAAAAAAATTAAATTTCTTGACATTTAGGATTTCTTTTTTGGAGTTTATTATAGCTTTCTAGCACTTGCTCATAAAATTTTTTAGGATTCAAAGCTTTAAAGTAAGAAAAACCAAGTCTATAACCACTTTTCAAAACCTCCTTAATACAATTGTTTGGCATTTGATATAGTTTCAATAGTCCTAATTTTAAATTCTCTGAAAAACCAAAATAAATAATCTCATCATTATCATAGTTAAAAATACAAAATACACCAGGTTCATCTGAAACAAACTTATTTATATAAAAATCATTGAATGGATATTTATTGTGCCAATCTGGCCATTTATTCATAATGAAAATTTTAAAGCGAAAAACATTATTTCGCTACCTTGTCTAGTAATTCTGAAATTATTTATTTTTCTATTTTTTCTCACCCACCCTGAAAATAAGCCTTCCGCTTATAAATGCCCATTTTTAGGCATTGGGGGGCGGAGCCCCCTATAATCTTCCTAATGAAATCAACAGTTTTAGAGAATTTTTCATAAGTTATTGATCATTGTTTTTTATGGCTTATAAATACTCATTTTCCGGCTTTAAGGGGGCTTTGTCCTCTTGTAAATTGTTGATAATCAATTACTTAACATTATTTACTTGGACAAAACATTATTTCGTTAGGTGGAAGCTTAGCTATCCATAAAATCAACAAATTTATGCTGTGTCTAGTAATTCTAAAAATATATATTTTACCATATTTTTCCCGCCCACCCTAAAATTAAGCCTTCGGCTTTAAAAATCCCCATTTTTCGGTAGGGGGGCTCCGCCCCCCTTTAAAAACCCCCGTAAAATCAATAATTTCAGCATAATTTTCATAAACTATTGATAATCAATCACTTAACACTAATTACTGGACAAATCAACAAATTTATACTTTGACCAATAAATAACTTATAAAAATTTTATTAGAATTATTTATTTTACTTCGCCCCCATAGCCGAAATATGGGTATTTTAAAGGCGAAGCCTTAATCTCAGGGTAGGTGGGAAAAGATAGGAATGAATATAATTTTAGAATTACTAGACAAGGCATTATTTTTTAAACAAATCTAACAATTTTTGCCATCTTGGGTCTATTTGTTCCTCTTTATTATATTCAGGAACTTTACAACTATCTGAACATAATGGCTTTATTGGAATTGATAAAATAACTTGCTCTCTGACTAATGGAGAAATATCTATAATATCATCATTAAAAAATATAGTATATGCATCTTCATCTGAAAATGTTGTCTCTTCATCAGTCTTTTCAAAACCTTCTTTTAAGTAGAAATGGTCATTCTCCACAAACTCTTTCTCAAATTCATTCAAGCACCTAGAACAAAATAAAAGCATTTTAAATTTTGAAGTTATTTCCATTTCATAATTATTACGATTTCTATATATATTTATTTCTGTTTGAATATCTCCAATTACTTTAAATTCTATATCTGTAAGTTCAAGTTCCTCAGCAGTTGATGAAACTTGGAATGTGCTTTTACCAGGTTTTATATCTTTTAAATTTATTGTGATAGTTTTCATAAAGGAAATTTTAAAGCCTAAATAAATTTGCTTTGTCTAGTAATTCTGAAAATATCTATTTTTCTATTTTTTGCCCGCCTACCCTACGAAATAAGACTTCGGCTCATAAAAACCCATACTTCGGCAGTGGGGAGCTACGCCCCCCTATAATCCCCCGAAAAATAAATAGTTTTAAATGAATTTTATAAGTTATTGGCAATCAAGGACTTAACATCATTTACTGGACAAGGCATAGTTATAATGCCGTGTCTAATAATTCCAATTTTCGGCTATTGGGGGCAAAGCTCCCATAATCCCTTCCCATCAAATAATAGGTTATTGATAATCAATAATTTAAAGCAATAATTTTACCCACTCTTTTGCCTTGAGGGGTAAAGCCCAAATAAAATCAATAATTTTTATAGAAATTTTATAAGTCTCTATTTATCGGACAAAGCACTAAACAAAGCAAATTTTTAAAGACTATATTAACTTTGAAATAATAGTGCTTAAAATTGAAAATACAATAACTGCTAAAAGACCATTTAAAAATCCATTTATTTGAAATCCAGGAACAATGAGACTTGTTATATAGAATAAGAATAAATTTACGAAAAATATCCAAATTCCAAGTGTTATAAGCGTTAAAGGAAATGTTAAAATTAGAATAATAGGCTTTATTAAAGCATTCAAAATCCCTATAATAATTGTAGAAATAATTAAAGAAGAAGGAGAAGAAAATCTTATCCAAGGTGTAATATAAGAAATAATCCATAAACTAACACCATATATGATAAGCCTTATTAAAAATTCAGACATATTTATTGTCCCTCAAGTTCTTTTATAATCCTAAATTCAACTCTTCTATTTAATTGATGTTCTTTTTCAGTTTTAGCACCTTTGATAACAGGTTGTGTCCATCCATAACCTTTTGGAATTAATCTATTTGGATTTATGCCTTTTTTGACAAGATAATCAACAACAGCATTTGCCCTTGCCTGTGTAAGTCTTATATTATATTCATAACCTCCCCTTTCATCAGCATGTCCAGCAACCTCAACTACAATTGTTGGATTTTCTGCCAAGAATTGATATATTGAATCAAGAACAGGATAAGATTCTTTTCTTATTGTTGCTTTATTAAAGTCAAAATATATATTTCTAAATGTGAATACCTGTCCAACTTTTGTTAATAAGAAATCTCTTCTATATTTATCTCCATTGTTTAAAACAATATCAGCAATTCTTGGTGCATAATTTTTAGCTCTTACTTCAAAAATATAACTTCCTGCATCAAGTTTAACATAATAACTATCACCCTCAATTGTTTTTATTAAACTATTATCTTTCTTAATATCAATTTGTGCTTTCACTCTAAAACCTTTTTCTGCATCAAGAACAAGGCCATAAATAATAGCAAATTTTGGTGTTAATGGAATTATAATTTTATTTCTTGAATTCTTCTCAATTTTTACAAAATCTGAATTTGGTAAATAATCCTCTCTTTGAGCTAATATCTTATAAAGACCTTTACTAATTGAAGTTTCATATTTTCCACTATTATCAGTTATTGATTTTGAAATTGTATCATTCTTTTCTGAAATTAGGGAAATTTGAACATTACTTAAATGCTCTCCACTAGTTTTATCAATAACTTCAACTAATAAATAACCAATATCTCTACTTAAATAAACTTCCTTTATTAAATCAACCCCTCCTTTCATCTCAAATAAATCAACATACTGTGAATAGTTTTCTTTATTTACAATTAATTTATAATTTCCATCTTCAAGTTCAGCTTTCAAACTTTCAGATGAAATATCCTTTATTAAACTATCATTTTTAAATAATTTTATACTTGCAATCAACGGTTGTTTTGTTTCACTATCAAAGACCTTAACTGTTAAGTTAGCAAATTTCGGTTTCATTAAAATAACTTTATTTACACTATCACCAATTTTAACATTTAAAACATCATAATAATCCTTATATCTTTCTTTAAAGGCCATTATTTTAACATCCCCTTCCTTGGCAAAAACCTTTAAAACGCCTCCAATATAATTATATGAACTATCATTTATAACAACTTTAACATCTTTAAGTGTATCTTTCGTTATACTATCAAGAACAACGATATTTATTAATCCTCCTGCTGGCATAAGCTTAACAATTTTATCATTTACAATTTTTGGAATAACCTCAACAGAATCAAATTTTGTAATATAATTTCTTGCAGAAACTTCTAATTTATATTTATTTGGAGATAAATTCAATATAGCAAGACCATCGTAATTTGTGAATAATTTTCTGATTGTTTTTGAACCTTCATTTATATTAATTTCAGCATTAGCTATCACTTTATTTGTAAGCGAATCAATAACTTTTATTTGAAGCTTACCTTTTATTGGAGATTGAAATGCGCTTTCTAAATACAATCTATGGCCTTTTGCAGAATAACTAAATCCTCTTGACCAATCCCAACCACCCTTTAAAATCCAATAATTAAAATCAAGACCACCATTAAATCCAAATTCAAATTTCTCTCTTCCTCCAACAGAAATATAAAATCCTATTGGTAAAAATTTTAAAATTTTATAAAAAGCACTTGCCAAAAATTTTGGCTTTTTAGTAGATATAAAACTTTCACTAAAACCTTGAATATAGCTAAAATTAAATCCGTACTTATTAGTCAAATCTCTATAACCAAAATCTAACGATAGAACTGGCGGAATTCTGAAATTTTTTGATATATTTTTTGAATAAACATAATCATTTAAAAGAAGTTTTCTTGATGTGTCAGAAAATAAAATTCGCAAAACATTTACACTATCTAAGTTTCCAATTAATGTTAATTCAAATGCTTCCTCTGGTGTTAAATATAATAAGAAACTATCAATTTTGGTAAATTCAGCAGTTGTATCAGATGTTTTATGAAAATAACCTCTAATAATCCAAACACTATCCTTAAAATCTGGCTTATAAAATGGAAATTTCCAAGTGTTTGATAAACTTATTGAAGATAATAAATTTCTTACATTAAATCCAACGAACCAACCCTTACCCCTTGGCTCATATAAAAAACCAAAATCAGCAGATAATCCATCACCACCTGCATAATAACTTAACTTTATTGTATCATAACTTGAAATATAATTCCTATTGTTATCTAAATTAGTGTTTGAAAGGACTTCAAAATAAGGTGTTATTTGAAGGTAATTTAACCTTAATCCAAAAATCAAATCCCTATATCTATAAGCATAACCTAAAAAGTATTGAAAATAATTCAATAATTGTCCCTTCTCTATTGATAAATCATAATTTTTATTAACTTCATTATTACCAAATAGAATAAAAGAAATTAAATCATTTGTTTTCGTTGATAAATAAGAACCACCAGAATTTTCAATTCCAATATAAAATCCTCTAAAATTCAAAAAAATTGAAGCATCGGCAAAACCCCATATAAAATAATTTCTTCCATCTATTTGTGATAGTAAGTAGTTTTTATCTTCATCATTTATGAAACTATTAACATAAGCATTATATATGTTTAAGTTTATCCAATTATTTGTAATTTGAGCTTTGAGATATGGAATTGAGAAATAAAAATTTGGGTAATATAAAAGACCAGGATAAGCAGGATTAAAATAACTTAATAAAATTAACATTTTTCACCTTCCTTGATTTATACCAATTATTGCTTTTATATCTCCCCAAACCTCAAGTGAATCCTTGCTTCTTATATAAGCCCTTTCAGGGTAATTGGTATATATTGGAGCAATTCCCCATAATGAAAATTTCAGTTTTCCTCTTCTCTGATTATAATAATTCAATTGATTTGTATCTAAAACAACAATAATTGTATCATAAATATAACCCGTTGAATAACCTGTAATTGGGTCTTTTGGAGCACTTTTGAAGTACTCATTAGTAATAAAAATAGAATCATTAGAAAGTGTATCTTTAAGCCATATATTTGATAAAATTTTCATAGGTAAGGAATGTCTTGTGTATAGCTCAATCCAAAGTTTCTTAACTTTAAAACCAAGACTTTCGTTTGGTATTGATTGATTTTGTTCAAAGTTAGCCAAATTATAAGCAATTACAGTATCATAAGCTTCAAAATGTGGCGGAACCCAAAACTGACCAATTGAACTATCAAGAACTGCAAATAAACTTGGATTATTTGAAGACTTAGCAATAAAATCCATATAGACAATTGTTGTTTCTGCTTTAATTCTAAAACCATCTTTCTCATAAACATAGGGATTTATTCTATAATCGCCGGGAGGGATTGTTATATTTGATATAATATAGCTTTGAGATTGGTTTGTTTCTTTGTAAAGTATTGTTAATTTCAAATAACCATATATATAATCATTTAAGACATTTCTGAAATAAAGCTTAATTCTTGCTTTACAATCATTAATATAAACCTTATCATAACCTCTAATAATTTCCTTTGGCTTATTAAAGTTTATAACAAATAACGAAACTACTGTATCACTTGGAAGATTAATAGTATCATTTAGTCTTTTATCCTCCTCTATCCAATAAAATAAATTATCATCAACACGGACAATTTTAAATGAATCTTTACGAGCACTTTTCCTTGCTATATCATAAGCAGAAGAAATGGAATCACCTATTGGAAATCTAGGATAAACATCCCAACTTGGACCGCTTTCTGGCTTTTTTACATTACAAGCTATTATGGTTAAAAATATCAAAAATTTTTTCATATCTTTTTTAATAAAAAACCTTTTAAATACAAACTTTCCGAAAATTTTAAAGTCCAAGGGTGGTCTTTTGATTGATAAAGAATTTCTAAAATAATAAAATTACCTTTTGAAACCTTTTTGATACTTTCAATTAAGTGTTCAGCAGTAATATAAAATGAACAACTAAATGTAGCTAAGTATCCACCATCTTTTAGCAGATTTATTGCTAATTTGTGTAATCTATCATAAGCTTTTAAAGCATTTTCAAGTTTTTGCTTACTTTTTGTGAAGGCTGGTGGATCAAGAACAATAAAATCAAATTTTTTGGAACAATTCTTTAAATAGTCAAATACATCTGAACAGACAATTTCATAATTTCCATTTATTTCATTTAGCATTAGATTTTCCTTTAATATATTTAAAGCATTTTCTGAAATATCTAAAAATACAACATTGACCTTGTTTTTTAAAAAATGTAATCCAAATCCTCCAACATAACAGAATGCATCAAGAACTTCAAATCCATCTCTAATGTACTTGGATAATTTTAAATAATTTTCAGATTGATCTAAAAATAAAGATGTTTTTTGACCAATGAAAAATTTGAAATTTATGTCATTGATTTTAATAGTGTAATTTTCTGGGATTTGTCCGTAATGTAATTTGTTTATGTATGGAAGTCCTTCAAGTTTTCTTAAATGTCCCGTGCTTTTTTCATAAATGAAAAGTGGATCAAAAATTTCAATTAGTGCTTTAATAATAAGTTGTTTCCTAATTTCAATACCAATTGAAAAAACCTGAAAAACAAATCCATCCTTATATTTATCAATAATCAAACCCGGCATGAAATCTACTTCCGAATAAACTAATCTAAATGCTTCATTAAAACCCAAATTCTTCCTATATTCATAAGCTCTCAAAATTGCCTTTTTAATGTACTCATAATCAAAATCTTCTTCTTTAAATGAAAAAATTCTTAATGCTATTCTTGAATGTGGATTATAAAATGCTGAACCTATAAACTTACCACTTCTATGATAAACATAAACAACATCACCCGATCCAGGTCCTCCTTCTCTTGAAACTAATAAGTCATCATAAACGATTGAATACTCTGGAAATGATTTTATATATACTTTTTTCAATGTTTGAAAATTTTAAATCTCATAATTCGGAACTTCATGCTTTGTCCAGTAATTCGGAAATTATATTCATTTCTACACTTTCCCACCCACCCTATATTTAAGCCTTCGGCTTATAAATACCCGTTTTTTGCCTTTGGGGGGCGAAGCCCCCCTAATAATCCCCC
>CBFGJN010000068.1:0-9264 GCA_965649115.1 Caldifarciminota bacterium
AATTATTTAAAACACTCATTCAAATAACCTCCTTTGCTCTTTTTGCCCAAAATGTGCAATTAGTGTGCAATTTATGCAATTATTGTGCAATAACATAGAAAGCACCTGTTGTTTTCGATTTTTTCTTGAATAAGTCCACATTAAAACCTCCTTTTTGATTTTATCAAAGCATAAAGTTTAAAGGACTTTTGAGAAAACAAATTTTTGTTCTCTTTCACCATAATCACTTCTCAAAAACTATTATTTCTTCCACACCTATTTTCCCTTTATCCGCCTTTGACAGACCATGTTCTATCAATTGTGATACTTTAAATCCCGCAGATATACCCAGATCTACTAATACTTTTGCAGTTTCTATTATCTCTTCCTTTCCATTTATAATCCAACTATGATATTTACTCACAACCATAACATAAAACTTTCCTGGTTTCAAAACTCTATAACACTCTCCAAAAGAAAGTTTCATCATATTGAGATAATTCTCTACTATTTCTGCTTTTGTGGAACGCCTTGATTTTTGAAGCAAACCTATAAGTTCTCTGCTTGATTCTGGAAGATTTATATTATAATTTCTGAACTTTGAAAAATAATCTTTTGTTGAACCAATTTTCAGGTCATCGTCAAGTCCAAGCACAATTATACTTGCTTTGTTATTGTCAACATAATCTAAGGCATCAAAATATGGAGGTGATGTTAATATACCGTCAAGGGAGTTATCCGGGATAAAAGACATATCGGTTGAATCTGCTTTTATTATTCTAACGCTTCCTTCTGTCAAATTCACTTCTAACATTTCTGCCAATCTTTGAGTAGCATATAACATAAGGTATCTATTTTCAACATAACTCAAAAAAGATGAAATGAAATTAACATTTTGTTTCTTTTCCGCAAATTCCACAATTTTTTGACTTAACAATACCAAAAGCAGTTTCTTAACTTTTATGTCTTTGATTTCATCTATCATTCTTTTAAGACATATTATTTGCTGAAGATGTTTGATGATATTTTGATAGATTTTCTCACTTCCTACCTCTTTAAGCCTTGCCTTTACTGATAAAATCTCGTCTCCGCAATTAGGAGAAAATAAGTCCCCTACGCCTATATTTTGTGCATTTGAAAACAATTTTAGAATTTCATCCCTTAAAATTTTTATATCGTAATCCAACGAACACTTAACTTCTGCTATAATTTTACCAATTTCAAGAATTTCAATTCCTATTGCGTTTATTCCCATTATTGCAGCATCAGCAATAAAAGCACCAGAACCAACAAATGGATCTAAAATTGTATCACCTTTATTTACTTTCAGCAAATTTATTAAAGCTCTTGAGATTCTTGGGTCACCTTTTCCTTTGTATTTGTGAAGGTAATGTAGAAACGGTTTCCTCAAATCCGTTGTTGCCCAATCAACAAAGTCCCCAATATGTCTTTTTCCTAAACCAAAATGTGGTGCCCTATAATGATTACTTTTCAGATGGTAAAGCAAATCATTTAAACCCCTCTTAATCCCTTCTTCTTTTTCTTTAAAATAATCATCCCAACTTTTTCTGTTTTTGGGTGTGATAGCAACAGAAGGAAGTTTTAGAACATCAGAAACATATTCAAAAAGAGTATGTGAGGTCAGTAATCTGATTAAAAACAAGTTTAAACCGTTTTCAAGCTTATGCGTAAATATCTGAGATAAGTTTTCATTATTAAGCGAAAGAATATTTTTAATTTCTTCTTCGCTCTTATAATCTTCAAAAATCAGAAATATCTCTCTAAAAAAAGCAGGTTTTGAAATGAGTGATTGAATATCAACTTCTTCAACCTCTGCCATGTACCCTTGAATTCCACCGAGATAAAGATTGCGAGTTATTATGTGTATAGCTTCATCACTTAATCTGTTGAAAGGGTACCGTTTAAAAAGAGCCGGTATGGTCTTAACCGGATAAACATCGCAGTTTAAAATAGAAGATATTTCATGTTCTGCCAGATAAACTTCGTCACTAGCTCGTAAGTCAAATTTTAATTTCGCCAAAACAATCATTTTTCTTTTCATAATTGAAGTGAAAGTTTAAAGCAAAAATAACTTTCTTGATTTTTGAAAGGGTGGAAAGTTGATTGTCAACAATTTATTAAAACTTAACTAGAGTGTCTACTATCCCATAATCATCCAGAACTATTCTACAGCGTGAAATTTCAATTTTTCGTAGGAAAATAGAGAGTATAGGTAAAAATAAATCCCCGTCTTGCACTTGGGGGAGGGGAGCCTATTCTTATTTAACCTCCTCATAGGCTACTCCTAATTCAAACATTTCAAACTAGTTTTGTTAATTATCAATACCAACATCAAATTTCAAATTATCATTATCAATTGTTAAAGTAATAACAAAATAGGAATTAGAAGAAGCACTGCAATGCAACTCAAAATCTAATTTGAATAATTTTTCAAATATAAAAAGAATCATAGGCCAAATATCCTCATCTAATTCTATTACAAAAGCATGATTGAAACTATAAATCATGTTACTTGAAAGTTTAAAGGCAAGATAGACACCTATAAACACTTATATACAATAGATTTTGAACTTACATTAAAATAGAGAAAAATATTTTCTTTTCCATTATTACTGCAATCAAATACTAACATAATTCTCAATAACCAATCCGTATAAGAGAAATCAAGAAGTACAATATAGTTATATGAGTTCCTGCAATTAATTTTCATAACAAAAGAGGGATTAGATAAATTCAAAATCATGTCTTAATTCAAAAACATAATTCTGAAACCAGCACTATAAAAACTTCCTTTTGGTAACATAACCAATTCCCTCATCACTCACAAATAAATACAATGCAGAATAATCAAATAATGAATTCCCTTCATCAACAATATCCTCAAATTGCATAAAGTATACGAAAAATCCTTTTCGAGTTAAAGTAAGTGAAAAAATATTTAAGAAATCGCTTGATAGAGTGGGAAACTTAAAAGACAAATCCAAGTATGAATCATAGATACGCAATATCATAATTCAATAACTTTCCTTTTGTAGGTTACGATATTGTTTCTATTAGTTATTCTACACAAATAACCAATACTTTTCTCATAAATATCCTTATTAACTATTGCTAGAATTTTGAAGTTGTTTTCTTTTACAAATTTGATAGCATCTTTCTCATCATAAAGCATAAAGTCCGATAAGATGATATAATGTTTTAATCTGTATCTTCTATACATCTCTCTCCATACACCTAATATCTCAGTTCCTCCAAGAAATGCTTTAAGTTTATCTTCAATTTTAGAAACAGTAGCGGATGGTTCTAATTCAAAGATGTAATAGTCATTATAAGAACTAAAAACTCCTACTATTAACTTATGGTCTTTTGCCAATTTTCTTAAAACACCAGCAAATTCTCCAACTATATCAGCAACAGAACCAGATGTATCAACTAAAATTCCAACTGAGTAATAAGGAATTGGAATTCTCAATGGAATACCATATCTTTCTCTTCTATAAGTTCTTTCATAACTATAAGTTTCCTCTGCGGATTCAATAAATCTTTTAATTTTGTTGTAATTGAAATCAACATATTCAAGCTTAACTTTGTAAAGTTTTCCTTTCTCTTCTCGTCTAGCGGGAAAGAATACTCTTTTGACATGCGTCACTTTATCAAGATAATTAAGAATTTTTGATTTATTTTCTGTGCTAAATTTACTATTTTGAGTAATTTCATTTATAAATCCAATCCTTGTTTTAAAAATAATATCATTTAATCCTTCATAATCAATTCCACCAGGGCTAACATTATCAAATAAATTAAAAGTAGTGCCACCCATTTCCCAATTATCAAGAATAATAGTAAATTTAGTTTTTAAAAGTAAATCTCTAACTTTCATCAATTTATAATGAATAACAATCTCACCCTCTTCTAACACCAAATCACTAGCATTATTATAATTGTAAACTTCAAAGCCAGCAATAGAACTTATATTTTGTTCACTATTTATTACAATGTCAGATACTACATTATAGAATTCGTGAGCCTTAATAAGTAATGCATTTTTTAATTTTTCAATATCCACTTGAAAACCCAAACTTATCAGTTCATTAGCCTTAATGTTAGCAACATGCTCAACAATATTCTCAAGACTTCTTTTCGTTTCATTTGTTATATCACCATCAATAAGATGCTTTACTTCATGAACAATAAGATTAACTAAATCATCATTATTAAGAATGGAATCATATATCTTACCTAAATAAATAACAACTATTCCATTCTTAGCGTTAATACCAGCAGTGAGCAGACTTCTATCCTTAACAATCTTAACTTTCTCATTTTCCACTACTTTCAAAGCCAAAACACATTTAGTAATCATTTCTTGACAATAATAATCATTTGGATTTTTTTCAAGTAAATCAGAATAATACTTCAAAGCCTTTTGCAACTTTTCAATTAATTCATTTTTCACTTCCATCTTACAATACTCCATTTAAGTATTTAATGAAAGTTGATATAATTTCCTTATCATTATAGTAATTATCCATTTCATCAAGCTTAAAAAGAGCAAATTTATTGATTTTCTTTATATCCTCCACTACCTCTTCAGATATATTACTGGATTGACTTACAGATGAAATTACTTTATCAATATCTGGCAATAAGGGCGAAACGGATATAAATGGAGAAACATCAATCACTTCTGAGAAAAGTAAAATGTCCTTATCAATTCCAATTGTTCTAGTCAATTTGCCATCCTCAATTAAGGTATTAGCTTTTTTATAATAACTAACAAATTCCTTTGCATATTGAATATGATTATCTACATCATTAGCCATAGCATCACAGAAATTATCAATTCCATATCTATTCATTAGCTCTATAATGCCCTTTGTAGAAGCATAAGTACTAGCAAACAAGTCAATACCATTAATTTTATCTGATAAAATTTGTTTTAATAAAATGGTGGTACCAATATAAATCAAGCTAAAAAGATTAAATTTGTAAACTTCTCTTCTGTAAATTCTTGCTTTATAACCAGAAGGAGCTTCCTTATAAGCTTTCAATAAAGTTGGGTAAAATATTGCAATTTCAGATGAAGACATACTATCATAGGTAGGAAAATTACTAATTTCAATTAAATCCCCCTCCTTCACGCCTATATATTCTTTCATAAATCTAATGTAATTATATTTAAATTTTTGTCCAATAGTTAAAACAAGATTGTGAAAATGACCCTTTCCAAAGTATTCTTTAATAACATCAGATGGGATAACTAAAATGAGATAAGATAATGCTTTTGGAAATGCGGAAATGTGGGGACTAAAACTAGCAACATAAGCCAAAAAATCAAGTTTACTAAAACTTTTTTCGTAAGCAGCAATTTTAGCAAGTTCCATAATAGTATCTAAACTATAACTACTTGCTTCAAAAATAAATTTATCATAATTTACAGATGAAACAGAAGATAACAAATAAATTTGAGAAATATATTCAATATAATCAATAACTTTTGATTCGTCAGATCCCTTAATCTCACACTTATAGTAAATTAAATTTCCTATTTCCTTAGTTAATTCTTTCACACCCTCTTCAACACTAAGACTAAAAATTTTATTTTTTAATTCTGGTTTTCTTGATAAATAAGCATCAACAAATGCCAAAAGATAAGAAATTTCTCTTGGTGATATAAAGGGAACAACTGGATTTTTAGCTCTATATTCTCCATAACCACTCCTCATTGTATTAAAAGTAGAAAATCTATACAAATCACTATCTTTATTAATAACTACTCTTACATTTGGAATTATATCAAAAACTTCTATATCAGCCAAATCTATATTTACGAAAACCAATCTTCTCCACAAAGCTTCAATTGTCCTATCTTCAATTAATCCCTCTGGCGTATAATCTACATTTTGCATAGCACAAATAATTATCGTATGTTGCGGTAGCTTTAATCCTCTTAATTCCCTACTTGATAATAAAGTAAGAACTGTTGATATTGCATCCTTTCTTGGTTTATCAAGCTCATCAAGAAATAGAATTGGAACTTTATTTTCATTACTTGTTTTTAATAACTTATCAAACCAAGCGGGAATTGTCCAATAAGTTATATTTGCAATTTTCTTGGGAACACCCATTACTTCTTCTGGTAAATATGTTTGGAGCAATAGTTTCTCAACATGAGCACTTGTCTGATTAAGACCAAAATATGATGAGTATTCTTTGAGAAAATCTTTATCATTGGCAATCATTTCAACAATTGTAGTTTTACCAAAACCAGAACCAGCATATAAGCAAGGATTAAGAATTTGAACATTTTTATATCCACTAACTAATATTTTAGCATTTGTAAGAAGTATTTCTTTAACTTTTTGAGCAGTTTTTTCTAGTGTTGAAACCATGATAATGACAATTTTAAAGTATAATTAATTCAAATCCTCTTTATGAGGCATATAAAGTAATTTCAAAAATTCAACCAAATTTTCTTCATTCTCTTCTTTTATGTAATCGCCTGGATTTTTTCCTTTTATAGAAGACTTCACTGTTTGAAATTTTAAAGCTGTTCTTTGCAAAATCTCTAATAATCCATTTTCAACATTAAAAATTCTTTTCAATAGTTCTATATCCTCGGGAATTGGGATTGAACCTCCGAAATCTTTTCTAAACCAGTGCCCCACAGTGTGCTGATATTCTTGAGGTAGCTTATCTACAATATCTTGAATGGTTAAATTTTTTGATTTTCGGAGCAAAGTTAAATACTGAGCAACAATAGGCTGGTCTATTCTATAAAGTCGCATTTTCGTAAAGTATTCTCCAAGCACAGTTTTCCTTGCCCCAGGAGAAGCACCCCAATTTATCCTCTCCAACGAGTAAAACTTACTATTAGTTTTTTTCACTCTAAAATTATTCACACTTAACATTTCACCACAAGAATAATAGTTATTTTTTAATGTTTGGATTATATTCTTTATTTCTTCTGGTTCTTTAACAAGTGGAAATGTCCCTTGACTTGTCCAAAGCTCCATTCCACAAGAAGGGCAAAAGTTATTTCCTATTGGGTCGTAAGGCTCAGTCAATTCAAAATTACATTTTGGACACAGAAATTTTAATCCTTCCATTAAAAACTCATCAATTTCGGGATGAATAACAAACTCAATAGATATATCGTTATTCCACTTAACAAAAACAATTTTAGGAAAATTATCCTCATATCTTTCCAATACTTTCAATAAATAACCTTCTCTTGTTTTCTTTCCTGAAATATCTCTTACTTTTAAGCCAATAAATTCCTCATCTTTCCATTATTGAATAAAGATGAAATAGAAAAGTTAAGAATGTTAAATGGGAAAGAGGAAATAGATGAATTTGTTTTGTGGTTGTATAAAGGAAAGGGAACTAGAAAACTTTTTGTCTCAAAATTATTCTAATTTCAAAAAAGAAGTTCTTTTGCCTTATTTATTGCCGAAATATAGGTATTTAAAAGCCTTAGGCTTAAATATAGAGTAGAAAAACAAAAAATAAATGATTTTAGAATTACTTTAAAATTTTGGAAATGATTAAAGATTTAGTATTATTTGATAATGTCCAATTTATTCATGAACTAGCATTAGCACAGCTTGAATTAAAAGCTTTTGGTGTAGAATTTGAAATCACAAATAGTTTAAGGAGTTTTAAACTTACAGGGGAATTAGAAGATATGGTTCTTTTAAGAAGAAGGCTTGCCTATTTCAAAGAGGAAATAATCCCCCCTAAACCACAAAATTTAAATAAAGAACAAAAAGGAGGTTAAATATGTGTATAGCCAGAGGAAGAACTTTGGAAATAAACATAGAATATACTACAATCGAAAATGTGCCTTTCATAAAAGTTACTATTCCTGATAGAATAGAAATTTCTTTTCAGGATAAAGCCTTATCCTTTCACATCGGAAGCGAAATAATACAGGAACTATTCCCACTAAGAAACTCTGATTATTGTTATATTCATAATCACGATCAAAAAATGCACATCTACTTAATTCCACTCGAAACACTGTTAATGAGACACTAGGGACCTTGTATGAGTATGGGGGTGTAATTCCCCCAGCTAAACCACTTTCTTGCTTAAAGACGGAAAAAAGCAGAAAAAGACAGAAAAATAAATAATTTCAGAATTACTAGACACACCATATTTTTCCTATCCTTTAAAATTATGATATTGCTTTATCTAATTGATGGATATAATTTATTGTACTCTTCATTTAGAGAATGGATTGAAAAATTTGGATTAAGTTAGAAAACTTATATTACATAGGAGATAAGAGGGCTTACAGCTTAGGACAAGGGCAGTAAGGACAGTTCGAATTAGAAATATTAAAAATATGTTTGTAAAAGTAGAAAAATGTTTTTGTAAATATCATCATAAAGTTTAATCAATTCTTTTATTTTTTGAGGTGGAATTTCTATTTTATAAAAGTTCGTTTTTAGAATTGCTTCTTTATTTTTAATCTTAGGATAGCCGCTTTTACCAGTAGAAGACAAACTCTCTAGTTGTTTTATGTTTGCATCATGAATCAAAGATAAAAATAAAGAAAATGATTCTTCTAAATTTGGATTTTTCCTTCTCAATACAATAAAGTCCTTAGAAAATAAAAATTTTGTTGCTGATTTAGTAATTACAGCAATTTTCTTTTGGTATATTCTCACGGGAGCGATAATTATGTCTCCTTCTTTTAAAATTCCAAATTTGCCTGAATTTATTTTTCTTTTTATTCTTTCTTTATTAGTAGTTGTTGTGTAACTTAAATTTTTTGGAGTAATAATTCCAGCACCACCGGGAACTATATCTCCGGTTTCACATATTAATAAATTATCTATATCGATGTTATCAATGTTTTTAACTTTTTCTATTTCAACTATTTGCCATTCTTGATCTAAACTAAATATCTTTGATGAACTTAAATTTTGCTCATTAAAAAACGTTGGAATTAGAACTAATCCTCTTTCTTTATAAATTTCTCCCAAAGTTTTTACTAAAACTCGAGAATTTTGTTGGTAATTTCCATCAAAGGCTTGAGCAATTATATTCGCTATTTCGTCAGTTAAGTCATTATCTTCAATATTTATAGTATTTACTGTTTTTCTTTTTTTGTTCTTACATAACCAATATTTTTGCATCGTAAAAGATTATTTTTTCATTTTTGACTGCTTTTACAAATTCATCTATCCTATCAATTTTACTAAACAAGTTATTACTCTCTTTTAATGATCTTTTTTCAGCAAATACTAACACTGT
>CBFGJN010000069.1:0-8729 GCA_965649115.1 Caldifarciminota bacterium
TGGGGGTGTAATTCCCCCAGCTAAACCACTTTCTTGCTTAAAGACGGAAAAAAGCAGAAAAAGACAGAAAAATAAATAATTTCAGAATTACTAGACACACCATATTTTTCCTATCCTTTAAAATTATAGTATTGCTTTATCTAATTGATGGATATAATTTATTGTACTCTTCATTTAGAGAATGGATTGAAAAATTTGGATTAACAAGTGCAAGGCAATTTTTAATAAATTTTTTAAGAAGTTATAAAAGAAAATTCATTGTTGTATTTGATGGAAGAGAGGAATACCCAAACTATCCTATGGAAAATGTAATTTTTACAAAGGGGATAAGTGCTGATGAATATATTAAAAATTTTCTCAAAAACTACAAAAATAAAGATGAAATTGTTGTAGTTTCTAATGATAAAAGCATTATAAATTATGCTAAAATGCTTAAAGTAAAGACAATTTCTACAAATCAATTCTTGAATGAAAGAAAAAATAAAGAAATTAGAGAAGAAAAAATTAATTTTGATGAAATTACAAAAGAAATTATGAAAGAATGGGGTTTAACTTAATAAAACACTTTTTATCCTTTCAAGAGCCCAATCAATTTCTTCCTTTTTGATAATAAGAGGTGGAGCAAATCTGATTACATATTCATGAGTTTCCTTAGATAAAACACCAAGTTTCATAAGTTTTTCGCAGAATTCTCTTGCAGGTCTATTTAATTCAACACCTATAAGTAATCCTTTTCCTCTTACTTCCTTAACATAAGGACTTCTAATTTCTTTAAGATTTCTAATGAAATAATCACCCATCATTCTTGCATTTTCAGGAAGATTTTCTTCAATTATTACATCCAAGGAGGCAATACCAATTGCAGCAGCAAGCGGATTACCCCCAAACGTTGATCCATGGTCGCCAGGCTTTATAACGTCCATAATTTCATCATTAGCTAAAACAACGGAAACCGGATAAACACCTCCTCCAAGAGCTTTTCCAAGAATTAAAATATCAGGTTTTTCATTTTCATTTAACTCGTGCTGGTAAGCAAATAATTTTCCTGTTCTTCCAAGACCTGTTTGAATCTCGTCAAGCATTAGTAAAACACCTTTTTCTCTCGTAATTTCCCTTACTTTTTTAAGATAACCTTCAGGAGGAACAATTATTCCACCCTCTCCTTGAATTGGTTCAAGCAAAACTCCAATTGTCCTATCATTTATAGCCTTTTCAATGGCCAAATAATCACCAAATGGAACAAAAACAAATCCAGGTGTAAAAGGACCAAAACCAAATCTATATTGAGGTTCAGAAGAAAAGCTAATTATTGTTATTGTTCTACCATGAAAATTATTTAATGCTACAATAATTTCACCATCATTAAGTGGAATACCTTTCTTAACATAAGCCCATTTTCTTGCTATCTTAATAGCGGTTTCAACCGCTTCTGCACCACTATTCATAGGAAGAGCTTTATCATAACCCGTTATTTCATTCAATTTTTTTAAAAATAAAGATAATCTATCATTATAAAATGCTCTTGAAGTTAGAGTAATTTTTTCAAGTTGTTCAATTACCGCTTTTATAATTTTAGGGTGTCTATGACCTTGATTTAATGCTGAATAAGAAGATAACATATCAATATATTTGTTTCCTTCAACATCCCAAACCCAAACACCTTCCCCCTTAGTTAGAACAACCCCAAGAGGTTTATAATTATGGGCACCATATTTTTCTGTAAGTTCAATATGGAACTTTGCGTCCATTTGAAAATTTTAAAGTTGAAAGTTTTTTATCATTTGCTGTGTCTGATAATTCTGGAATTATATTCATTTCTATACTTTTCCCACCCACCCTATAATTGAGCCTTCGACTCATAACTTCTAAAAACTATAATCTCCTTAAAACTTTAATAAAGCTTTGTTTTTAAAATATCTATTTTTAAGTGTGCTTTAAAATTTTAATTGTTTTGAAATATATTTTTATAACAGGTGGAGTTCTTTCATCATTAGGAAAAGGTATAATATCTTCAAGTATTGGATTCTTATTAAAAAGGAAAGGTCTTAAAGTATCAATAATAAAATGTGATCCGTACTTAAATGTAGATGCGGGAACAATGAACCCTTTTCAACATGGAGAAGTTTTTGTCACAGAAGATGGTGGAGAAACTGATTTGGACATTGGACACTATGAAAGATTTTTAAATGAAAATTTAAGTAAAGAAAATAATATAACATCAGGTCAAGTATATTTAAGTGTTATAGAAAAAGAAAGAAAGGGAGAATATCTTGGTTCAACTGTCCAAATAATTCCACACCTTACAGATGAAATTAAAAATAGAATTAGAAATGTAGGAATAAAAAATAATGTTGATATACTAATTTGTGAAATTGGTGGAACTGTTGGAGATATAGAAAGCTTACCATTTCTTGAAGCAATTAGGCAAATGAAACTTGAAGAGGGTGAAGATAGTACATTTTACATTCATGTTGGAATGCTTATATACCTTAAAAATGTAAATGAAATTAAAACAAAACCAATTCAACATAGCATACAAAAATTAAGAGAAATTGGAATTCAACCTGATGCAATTATATTGAGAAGTGAAAAGGAGGTTGATTATGAAGCAATTAAAAAAGTGGCAATGTTTTCAAACATTCCAATAAATAGAGTTTTTATTTCTCCTGATTTAGAAACTGTTTATGAATTACCAATTGTTTTAAATAAGCAAAACATAGTAGATGCTATTCTTGAAAAATTAAGGATTTTTAAATATGAAAAAATTGATTTAAAGGATTGGGAAAACTTTGTTTTTAACATAAAAAATCCTAAAAAAGAAGTTAAAATTGCTATTGTTGGAAAATATGTAAATGTAAAAGATGCTTACAAAAGTATATTTGAAGCATTAATTCATGCAGGTGCGAAACTTAATGTTAAAGTAAAGAGCTTTCTAATAAATAGTGAAGAAAATTTTGAAATTGATAATTTTGATGGTGTAATAATTCCAGGAGGTTTTGGGAGTAGAGGGATTGAAGGTAAGATAAAAGCAATTGAATTTTGTAGAATAAATAATAAACCAATTCTTGGAATATGTCTTGGCATGCAACTTATGGTTATTGAATTTGCAAGAAATGTTTTAAATTTTAAGGATGCTAATTCTACTGAATTTGATAAATTTACACCTTATCCTGTAATAACATTGCTTGAAAATCAAAAAAATATGAGTTATTATGGGGGAACATTAAGACTTGGTTCAAATCCAATTAAAATCAAAAGAGGAACACTTGCTTATGAAATTTATAAGAGTGAAATTATATATGAAAGACATAGACATAGATATGAATTTAATCCTGAATTTAGAAATGAATTTGAAAAAAATGGTTTTATTGTTAGTGGTGAATATCTTGATAGTGATATTGCAGAAATTATGGAAATAAAGGAGCATAAATTTTTTATTGGTGTTCAATTTCATCCTGAATTTAAATCAAAAGCATTAAATCCATCACCTATTTTTGTTGAATTAATTAGAAAGTGTCTAGAATGAAAAAACTTTATTTTGGAAAAGTCAATATAATCGGGTTTGGATTATCAGGAAAGGCAGTTTATAATTTGCTAAAAAATTTCAATAATGAAATAAAAATTTTTGAACATTCAAGAATAAATCCAAAGGAATTTGTAAAAATAAATTTTGATACTTTTAATTGTGATATTTATAATGCGGATTTAATAGTTCCAAGTCCAGGAGTTCCTTATAAGGTTCTATTAAAATTTTTAGATAAGAATTTAAGAGTTTTACCTGAAATTGAAATTGGATATTATAATATAAATCCAAATGAAAGCTTTCTAATTGGAATAACTGGAACTAATGGCAAAACTACAACTAGCCTTCTCATAGACCATCTATTAAAGCCTTTTAATAGTAAATTATATGGTAATGTAGGAAATGCCTTTTGTAATAATAGAGAAGAAAAAGGGCTTTTTATCTTAGAATTATCAAGTTTCCAACTTTCAATTATTAAAAAATTTAAGGTAAATACTGCAATTTTTCTAAATATAGAAGATGACCATCTTGACTGGCACTTAACATTTGAAAATTATCTAAAATCAAAAATGAATATCTTTAAAAATCAGAATGAAAATGATTTTAGAATTGTAAATTTAGATGACAAAAAAATCGTCAAAAATTTAATTGTCAGTAATTCTAAAACTTTATATTTTTCAGTAAATGAGGAAGCTGATTGCTACTTTAAAAAAGGAAAAATTTTCTTATTCTCAAAAGAAATTTTAGATTTAAATAATTTTCCAAATATATTTGGAATTCACAATGTTTATAATTTGCTTTCAAGCATTTTAGCAATTTGGACATATTTAAAAAGTTTTGAATTAGTAGAAAGAGTTCTAAATGAAAGACTTATTAGCTTTAAGGTTCCTGAACATAGACTTGAATTTGTTAGAGAAATAAATGGAATTAAGTTTTATAATGATAGTAAATCAACTAATCCTCATTCTGTTAAGTTTGCTCTTATGAATTTTGAAAGATGTATTTTGATAATGGGAGGTCTTACAAAAGATGCTAATTTTGAAATAATTAAAGATATAATAAAACAAAAAGTAAGTTTTATTGTTTCATTTGGTAAGAATAAAGAATTCTTTTATAATGAATTTAAAGACATTGTTAAAGTTTATATGTTTGAAGATTTAGAAAGTGCTATTAAATTTGCTTTTGAAAATTCAAAAGGAGAACCAATTTTATTTTCACCTGGTGGTTCAAGTTTTGATTTATTTAAGGACTATAAACATCGTGGTAAAGTTTTTAAAGAAATTGTTAATAAGTTATAAAAATAAAATTGTAGAAGTTCCCCAACCCTTCCTTAAAATTAAGGCATAAGACTAGACATAGCAACAACTTTTGTAATAACTCCTTTAAAATTTTCAAGCTATGGACAAAGTCAAAATAACGATTGCTAGAGGTGATGGTATAGGACCTGAAATTATGGATGCTGTTTTAAGAATCCTTTTTTCAGCGGGGGCAAGAATAGATATTGATGAAATTGAAGTAGGAGAAAAAATTTATCTAAGTGGTAATACAAGCGGAATACCAGAAAGTGCCTGGGAAGTTATCAAAAAAAATAAAATTTTATTAAAAGCACCCATAACAACACCACAAGGTGGAGGTTATAAAAGTATAAATGTTACAATTAGAAAAACACTTGGTCTTTATGCCAATTTAAGACCTGTCAGAAGTTATCATCCAATTATTCCATGTAGAAGTCCAAATATGAATCTTGTTATTGTAAGAGAGAATGAAGAAGATTTATATGGTTCTATTGAATATCAGCAAACATCTGAAATGACAATGGCTTTAAAACTAATATCCATTCCAGGAACAGAAAAGGTTATAAGATTTGCCTTTGAGTATGCAAGAGCAACGGGAAGAAAAAAAGTTACTTGTATGACAAAGGACAATATATTAAAAATTACAGATGGTTTATTTCATAAACTATTTGATGAAATTGGAAATGAATACCCAGATATAGAAAAAGATCATTGGATAATAGATATTGGAATGGCTAAACTTGCAAATAGTCCTGAAATTTTTGAGGTTGTAGTTCTTCCTAATCTTTATGGAGATATAGCATCAGATGTTGTCGCTGAAATAGCAGGTTCAATTGGCCTTGCTGGAAGTGCAAATATAGGTGATGAATATGCAATGTTTGAAGCAATTCATGGTTCTGCACCAAAATATGCAGGATTAAATAAAGCTAATCCATCAGGATTATTAAATGCTGCTATTATGATGCTTGTTCATATAGGACAAGGTGATATTGCTGAAAAAATTGAGAATGCCTGGTTAAAAACATTAGAAGATAAGGTTGTAACCTATGATATAGCAAGAATTTTAAAAGAAAATGGGATTACTGATTACAAAGAAGTAGGAACAAAGGAATTTGCAGATGCTGTAATTGAAAGACTTGGAGAAATGCCTAAGATATTAAAACCAGCAAAATATCCACCAATTAAAATTAAAATTAAAAGCACAAAAAACGTTAGAGATACAAAATTAACTTTAAGAGGAGTTGATGTATTTCTAGATGAAAGAAAATTAAAACCAAACGAAATAGGTAAATTATTGGAAGAAGCGCAAACTGAAAAACTAAAATTAATTATGATAACAAATAGAGGACAAAAAGTATATCCAAGTGAAATTGTAGAAACGCTGCTAACTGATCACTGGCGTTGTAGATTTGAATCTGAAAGTGAAATAACTCATAAAGATATAAGAGAATTACTTGAAAGAATTGAAGCAAAAGGTCTAAATTGGATAAAAATTGAAAATCTTTATTATATTGGAGAAAAAAGAGCTTATAGTTTAGGTCAGGGGCAGTAAAAATAGGAGATTTAAGGGGGCGAAGCTAAATAAAGTTAAATTTTTAAAATCCTTTCTGTATGATGTACTCCACTAAATCAACAACTCTTTTTGAATAACCCCATTCATTATCGTACCAACCAAAGACCTTTACAAAGTTTCTATCTACTACTTGTGTCAAACTTCCATCAATTATAACACTTCTTTCATCACCAATAAAATCAGATGAAACAAGAGGCTCATCAGTATATCCAATATATTTATTTTGAGCATTTTTAAAAGCAGAATTTATTTCTTCCTTACTAACTTCTCTCTTTAAAACTGCTGAAAAATCAACAATTGAAACAGTTGGTGTAGGTACTCTCAAAGATATAGCATCAATTTTTCCTTCAAGTTCAGGATAAATTCTAAAAATCGTTGTAGCAGCACCCGTTGAGGTAGGTATAATGTTTAAGCTTGCTGCTCTTGCTCTTCTTAAATCTTTGTGAGGTAAATCATGAACTCTCTGATCATTCGTAAAACTATGAACAGTCGTCATCAAACCTCTTTCAATTCCAAAATTTTCATGTAAAACTTTAACCATTAAGGCAAAAGCATTAGTTGTACAAGAGGCATTTGAGATTATGTGATGCTCTTTTGGATTATATTTATCTTCATTAACACCAAGAACAATTGTTATATCTTCTTTCTTTGCAGGAGCAGTTATTATAACTTTTTTAACAGAACCCTTTAAATGCTTAATAGCATTATCTCTATCTGTAAATTTTCCAGATGATTCAATAACAATCTCAACACCTAAGTTATCCCAAGGAATTTGAGAAGGATCACTAATACTGAAAACTTTAATTTTCTTATCATTTACCATAATTTCATCATTGCTAACTTTTATGTCTGCATTAAATCTGCCATAAACCGAATCGTATTTTAGAAGATGAGCAAGCGTTTTAGCATCAGTTATATCATTTATGGCTACAACTTCAAAAAGTTTTGAATTTTGAGCAATTTTAAAGACTGCTCTTCCTATCCTTCCAAAACCATTTATTCCTACTTTAACCATGATTCACCTCCTTATTTCTTTGGCATATAAAAAACACCAAAATTAAAGTAAAAAGCAATAGTACTTCCATCCAAAGGAATATAAAAACCCATCTCTGGATTAAATTTAATAGATTTCCCAAGGGTTAAACCAAATGAGGTCTGAAGAATTGAAGATGGAATTGTTGTGTCTCTTGATGTTGCCAATGCATAAATAAATCTTGGAGATAAATAGAATTTCTCATTACCAAAACCTAAACCAAAGTTAGGCAATATAAAAAATATCCTATCATTATTAATTTGAATGTAAGAAACACCAGTTCCAAAAATTAAAGCAGTAAAATTAGAGTTTCTAAACTTAACATCAGTGTTAAAAACTCCAAATATTGGAAAACCAGAAAATCCAATATCAGTATTTTCAGTTAATCCATATCTAACAGAAATAACAGGAGCAAGGGGAAAGGCACCATATGGAGAAATAACACCACTTAGACCTATTCCAGCAGATACTTCATCCTTTGGGGTTGTAATTGGACTTCCATTCGTTGCCAAGGAAACACAAGACATTAAAAAAATCATTAAAATAAAGAACCTATTCATCTTTTTTATCCTTGTTTTCCTCTTCAAGTTTCTTTTTCAGTATTGCCTCTATAACATCTTTTAATTCTCTTTTTATTTTTTCTCTTGTTTGTTTTCCCTCATCAGGGGCAACTAAAATTCCAATTGCTAAACCCAAAACAACTCCTCCTAAAAAATAAAAAAATTTTTTCATATTTTTAAAATTTTAAAGCATGCTTTCATATTCTTCTGGATTTAATAATTCATTTAATTCATTTTCATTAAGAATTTTAACTTTTGCTATCCATCCTTCATTATAAGGGTCATGATTGATTTTTTCTGGATTGTTTTTTAATGATTCATTTACTTCAATAACCTCACATGTAATAGGTGCATAAACATCAGCAGCAGTTTTAACTGCTTCAACAACTGCTATTGATTCACCTTTTTGATATTTTTGATTTAATTTAGGAAGTTCAACATAAACAATATCACCAAGCTGACTTTGAGCATAATCAGTAATTCCTATAATTGCTATATCATTTTCAATTTTTATCCATTCATGCTCCTTCGTATATTTTAAATTTTTAGGAACATTAGCCATATTTGAAATTTTAAAGGTTGTTTTGTCCAAAATGCTTCGTTCAAAAAATTAGGTGAGCGGGAAAAATTGTTAAGTTATTTAATAAATCACTTGATTTTTTGATGTTAATTTAAATTATTGATTTTACGGGGTATTTAATGGGGGCAAAATCCCCTGATGGTATAAGAATGTGCTTTGTCCAAT
>CBFGJN010000070.1:0-8353 GCA_965649115.1 Caldifarciminota bacterium
ATTGTTAAGCGATTGATAATCAATAATTTATAAAATTTTTAAGGAAATTGTTGATTTATTGGGGGGATTATTAGGGGGGCTCTGCCCCCCAAAGCAAAAAATGGGTATTTTAAAGCCGAAGGCTTTTGAAAAATAAATAATTCCAGAATTTTTGGACACAGCAATTTATTTTTCATTTATGCTTTAAAATTTTCAAGGTTTAGGAGGTGATAATGTATGCGTCTTATAAACATAACTTTTACTTTACTTATAGGGATAAGCACCTTATTTGCATTTGTCAACTTCGGATATAGCTTGGTAATATCTTTAATTCCCTCTATTGCTATCTCTATTATATCCTATGCTATTGCTAATTATCTTGCTCATAGAAAATTAAAAGCTATTATTTCTTTCGGTATTGCTCTTTCTATTTCCTTAGTGATAGGTAATCTATTGGCTTTTATTATTACCAAGTTTGTTCCTTCCGTTTTTCATAGTTATATTTACCTTTTGATGAATTTAATCATGACTTACATTTTCTTTGCATTTTCATATCAAAATAGAAAGGATTTGAAATTTGGTGAAATTGTAAATTTCTTTCATAGAGATTTTGATGATGTTCTTGGAAGACCTAAGCTTGTTGACACAAGTGCTTTAATAGATGGCAGGATTTTGGATTTAGCAAGAGAGGGTATATTGGAGGGCGAATTGCTTATACCAAAGTTCGTTATAGGTGAAGTTCAGCATATTGCTGATTCCACTGAACCTTTAAGAAGAGAAAAGGGTAGAAGGGGGTTGCAGGTTTTGGAAGGACTAAAACAATTATCTGGTAGAATCATAAAAGTTGAGATAATTTCTGATAGCCCAAGAAATAGGGAAGTTGATCATAGACTCATAAATATAGCAAGGGCAAGAAGGATACCTATTATAACCACTGATTACAATTTACAAAAATTGGCTGAGATTCAAGGTGTTGAAGTGATAAATATAAATAAAATTACAAAGGCTCTTTCTCCACCCGTTATGCCTGGTGAAAGAATGAAAATAAGAATAATAAGAGAAGGTAAAGAGCCTGATCAAGGACTTGGTTATCTTGAAGATGGAACTATGGTTGTTGTAGATCATGCCAAAAGGGACATAGGTAAGGAAATAGAAATTGAAGTTGTTTCTGTTTATCAGAGTGAAACAGGAAGAATTATATTTGGTAGAAAGCAGGAAGAAATTAAAGTTTGAGTATATACATTCACCCAAGTAGCAAAATTGGGAAAAATGTGGAAATTGGTGATAATTCTTATATTGGGGAAGATGTTATAATTGGAGATAATACAAAAATTGGAAGGAATGTTATAATTGAAGGACCTTGTATAATCGGAAAAAATAATATTATATTTCATAATGTTGTGATTGGTTTAGAACCACAAGACTTTAAGTACAAAGGAGAGAGAACATATGTTGAAATTGGTGATAATAACATAATTAGAGAATTTGTTAGTATTCATAAATCAACAGGTGAAGGAAATAAAACGATTATTGGCGATAATAATTATATAATGGCTTATGCTCATATTGCTCATAATTGTAAAATTGGAAATGGAACGATTATTGTTAATTGTGTCCAACTTGCAGGACATGTTGAAGTTGGTGATTATGCTTATATATCCGGACTTGTTGGTGTTCACCAATTTACAAGAATTGGAGCTTATAGTATAGTTAGTGGAATGTCAAGGATAAATCAAGATGTTCTACCCTTTTCCATGGTAGAAGGTAATCCTGCCTATTTAATTGGAATAAATCTTGTAGGTTTAAGAAGAAGAGGATTTTCTGAAGAAAGAATAAGAATTATTTCAGAAGCTTTTAAATTTATAAAAGACCCAAAACTAAATCTTAAAGATGCTATTAATGAAATTAAGAAATTACCACAAAATGAAGACATAAGAATGCTTACAGAATTTATAGAAAGTTCAAAAAGAGGAGTTATTAAAAGAGTTAGGAATGATTAAAGTTTTTCTTCTAATCGTTTAAGAGGGGTTTTTAAAGCGAAGCTTTATTACTAGACACGGCATAACTTAGCCAATTTCTCACTATGAAAACTTTATTGAATTTATGGATTTTATTTTGTCTAGTAATTTATAAGGGGATTTTATAGACTTCCTACATACATCCGAGAAGCCAATTTAAGTTATGCTTTAAAATTTAGAATTTAAGGAGGTAGTTAATATGGATAGAAAGCAAGAGGTACTTGAAAACTTAAATAGAGTAATTTTCAAGTACTCTAAACTACTTTACGAAGAAGGTTATAATGAGGAATATGTGGATTTATTTACAAAAGCTGTTTTAGTAAAGAACATAATAGATCAAAAAGATGTAAATGTTATTAAGGATAATGATTTAGCTATTTCTGGCATTTTTGCTAAGGAAGGATTAGTTACTATTCGTTTAGGTAAACTTTATAATTTAGTTAAGAACAATAATAAAGATTTAATCAATCTCCTTGCTCATGAAGTAAAACATTTGATTAATGGTGATATATCAGATGAAACGAAAGAAAGAATTGAAGATATAATTGATTATGTAGCTGATGTAAAAGCAAAGGAATTAAAGAACAAATATGGTATTGATGTTAATAAAGATACTTTAAAACAAGTTTTAAAACCAATAGCTGACAATTATTACAATATTTTAGCTGATGTTGATATCAATAGTGAGTTAGGTATAAAACAAGTCGGAAATGTTTCTGCTTTAACTTATGAAAATGTTGGACCTTTTATTTTAAAGGAAGGTGAGCTTGTTATTCATAGTAAGTTGTCAAAACTTAGAGAATTACTTTTGAAAATAGGATTTGAAATAGGTCCTGGAGGATTTCAAGAAAAAGGAATTCCAATAGACATATTTGATAAAGTTGAAATTGGTGGTATAACTAAGGAAAAGATAAATGATATTGTTAATAAAGTAGCAGTTAAAACAAAAAATGAAATTGCCAAGAGTGAAGGATTGGATAATAAAGTAATAGAAAAATCATTTGATAAAGTTGATAAAATTACAAACACTAAACCATTACAATCTTCCTTTGATTTCAATTATAACAGAATTGTAAAATTTATTGAATCTGCAGAAAGTCAATATAGTTATGAAGGAACTTACATAAGGTTTAGATATGGTGCACCAGTAAGAATTCCAACTACTTATTATGCCTGCGGTGTTTTAGTTGATACATTGGGCTCAGTTAATGATATTTTAGAAGATTTTGCTGGTGTATTGCTTAGATTATCAAGATCAATATCTTACAAGTTAATTGTTGGAGTGTTTAGCTCTTATAATGACTATTACATCTTTGAAGTTGAACCATCAGCAACTAAATCGTTCATCGCTAATAAATTTAAAGCATTTCTTGGTGGAAAAGAAATACTTGGAGTATGGAGAGAAATGTTCAGGAAATACAAATTAAAGCATTACATTATCTTATCAGATTTTGAGTTTTACGATGAAGAAGATGTTATTGAGTTTGTAAAGGAAAATAACTTCAAAGTATTAGCAATAGTTAATAACGATACTTATCAAAGAAGAGCTGATTACATAGAGAAAATAACCGACAACATTATTACTTATGAGTAAATGTGGAGGGCTAATCCCTCACTTAAAATTTAATGAAATTAAGGCTTATATTTAAGGCAGGTCGGGAATTAAAAAATAATGTTAGAAACCAAAAATTATTTTTAAAGCATTTTTATATTAAATTTTTTAGCAGTCTCAATTGCTATTTCATAACCTGCATCTGCATGCCTAACTACACCCATAGCGGGGTCATTTGTCAAAACTCTTTCAATTTTCTTTTCAGTTAATTTTTCACCATCTGCACATATTACCATTCCTGCATGAATTGAATAGCCAATTCCTACACCTCCTCCTGAATGAATTGAAACCCAAGTGGCTCCACTTGAAGCATTTAATAAAGCATTTAATAATGGCCAATCGGCAATAGCATCAGAACCATCTTTCATTGCTTCTGTTTCCCTATATGGAGAAGCAACAGAACCTGTATCGTGATGATCTCTTCCTATTACAATGGGTGCTGATAATTCACCTTTTTTAACCATATTATTTAATTCAAGTCCAAATTCTGCTCTTTGTCCCATTCCAAGCCAACATATCCTTGCAGGAAGTCCTTGAAATTTTACTTTCTTTTGAGCAAGTTCTATCCATTTTCTTAAATGTTCATCATCTTTAAACATTTCAATAACTTTTTTATCTGTCTTGTAAATATCATTTGGGTCTCCACTTAAAGCTACCCATCTAAATGGTCCTTTTCCTTCGCAAAATAAATCTCTTATGAAAGCAGGGACATATCCTTGAATTTCAAAGGCATCTTTTAATCCATTATCATAAGCTAATCTTCTTAAATTATTTCCATATTCAAAAACAATTGCTCCCTTCTTCTTTAAATTTAATAATTTTGAAACATGAATAACTGAACTTTCACCAACAGCTTTTAAATATCCTTCCTTATCTTTTAATCTAAGTTCATTAGCACTTTCAACACTATGACCTTTTGGAATATAACCATATAAGGGGTCATGAGCAGCAGTTTGGTCAGTTATAATATCTGGAACAAAGTCAATTCTATCAATTTCTTCAATAACATCTATAATATTTCCAAGAAGACCTATTGAAATGGGTTTATTTTCCTTGGCATATTTTTGCGCTAATTTAATAGCATCATTTAAATTATTTGTCCAAGTATCAAGATAACCATGTTTAATTCTTCTTTCAATTGCCCACGGATTTACTTCTACTACTATAATAACTGCATCATTTAGTGTTCCAGCAAGAGGTTGAGCTCCTCCCATTTCTCCAAGACCAGCAGTTAAAATAATTTTTCCTTTTAAAGAACCATTGAAGTGTTTTTTTGCACAAGCATAAAATGTTTCATAAGTTCCTTGTAGAATACCTTGTGTTCCTATATAAATCCAACTTCCAGCAGTCATTTGACCGAACATTATTAATCCTCTTTCTTCAAGTTCTCTAAAATAATCCCAATTTGCCCACTTTGGAACAAGATTTGAATTTGCTATTAAAACTCTTGGAGCCCATTCATGAGTTTTGAATATAGCAATAGGTTTTCCAGATTGGACAATTAGTGTTTCATCAATTTCAAGATTTAATAATGCATTTACAATTTTTTCAAAACTTTGCCAATCTCTTGCTGCTTTTCCTGTTCCGCCATAAACAATTAGGTTTAATGGGTCTTTGGCAACTTCGGGATCAAGATTATTCATAAGCATTCTTAACGGTGCTTCTGTTTGCCAACTTTTTGCATTTAGTTTATTGCCTCTCGGTGCCTTAATAATTTTCTCTTCTAACATGGTAGTGAAAATTTTAAAGGGTGAGTGACAAAACATTATTGCACCGAAATTATGGATTTCACGGGGGTCTTAAAGGGGGGCTCTGCCCCCCATGGCAAAAAATGGGCATTTTTAAGCCGAAGGCTTAAATATAGGGTGGGTGAGAGAAGCAAGAAAAATAAATAATTTCAGAATTATTAGACATAGCAAATTTTTATCCTTTAAAATTTTAAAACTATGCTTAAATATAAAATGTTGATTGAAGGGATGAATTGTGAAGGATGTGTTAGAACAGTCAAAAGAACAATAGAGAACTTTGGAGGCAAGAATGTTAATGTTTCTCTTGATGAAGGTTATGCAGAGTTTGAAATAGAAAGCTATTCTGATGAAATAAAAAAAGATATAGAAAAGAAGGGTTATAAAGTAAGGGAGGTTATAAAGCTATGACAAAGAATGTAGGAACAATAGACAGAGCTATAAGAGCAGTTCTTGGAATTATATTTATTTTATCTTTCTTCTTTGTAAAATCTTTCCTATTGAAGATAATTCTATTAATTCTTGGTGTTGTTCTTATATTTACAGCAATTACAGGATTCTGTGGCTTGTATAAAATTTTAGGTATATCAACTTGTCCAATAAAAGAAGGAGGTAAAACATGAGGCTAATAATTCCAATGATAATGACCTTCGGTGTAGCTTTTGCTTGTCCTGATGATAAAGATAAGAAAGTTAGTGCAATAAAAGTAAATCAGTCTAATGGAAAACCAATAAGTGTTGGAGGAATTTCTTGTTCTCATTGTGTTGAAGAAGTTATAAATGCTCTTAAATCACTTGACGAGGTAAAAGAGGTTTATTATGATGCTAAAAATGATGTTTTTTATGTCTCAATAAAAGATGGTTATACATTTGATGAAAATAGAATAAAGTCAGCAATTGAAAAAGCCGGATATAGCTATAAAGGAATTAAACAAATAAACTAAATGAAAAAATTTATTTTATTCCCCCTGTTGGGGGGGATTATTTTATTAAGTTGTAAAAAAGAAAATGTTGTTGTAGTTGGTTTTACTCCATCTGCTGAAACTGAAAAAATTGCTACAACCGTAAAACCTCTTGAAGATATTTTATCAAGAAAATTGGGAATTAAAGTAAAATCATTTTTAGCAACTGATTATACTGCATTAATTGAAGCACTTGGAAGCAATAAAGTAGATATTGCATTTTTGCCACCTTTTGGCTATGTTTTGGCAAATGAAAAATATAAATCGGAAATTATACTAAAAGCATTAAGAAATGGACATGCTTTTTATCGTTCTCAATTTATAGTAAGGAAAGGAACAGCCAAAACATTGAATGACTTGAAAGGTAAAATTTGGGCTTATCCTGACGCTGCCTCTACAAGTGGATATTTGTTTCCAAAAGCATATATGATTAAAAATGGCATAAATCCTGACAATTTCTTTAAAGATAGAATTCAAACAGGTTCTCATGATAATGCAATTTTAGCAGTTTATAATAATGAAGCAGATTTAGCTACTACATTTGAAGGAGCGGAAAATAGATTAATTAAAGAATATAAAGATATCAAGGATAAACTTGAAGTGATTGCTTATACTGATAGCATACCTAATGATGGTATTGTTGTAAGACATAATATGGACAATAATTTAAAGGAAAAAATTAAAAAAGTATTTTTAGAACTTAACAACGATAAAGACGCCTTAAAAATTTTAAAAGAAATTTACTCATGGGATGGAATTGTTATTGCTAATGATAAGGATTACGATATTGTTAGGGAAGTAATGAAATTGCTAAACATTAGATGAATTTTAGAGAGCTTGAATTAAAAGGTGTTTTATTATTTGAATTAAAAAAAAATGTTGATGAAAGAGGTTATTTTATTGAAATAATTAGAGAAAAATTTCTAAATGTTCATTTTGTTCAATTAAATCATTCCTTTTCAAAGAAAAATGTTATTAGAGGATTACATTTTCAAAAACCTCCAAAAGAACAATCAAAACTTATTAAAGTAATTAGCGGGAAAATTTTGGATGTTGTAGTAGATTTAACAAATTTAAAGTACTTGATGATTGAACTTGATGAAAATAAAGCATTATTTATACCAAAAGGATATGCCCATGGCTTTTTAGCCCTTGAAGATACACATTTAATTTATCTTGTTGATGAGTATTATGATCCAAACTATGAAAGTGGTATTATATATAATGATAAAACATTAAATATACCTTGGCCTACTGAAAATCCAATTTTATCTGAAAAGGATAAAAAACTACCTCCTTTAATCATTTAGAAGGGGTATTAACCCCTTCTGTTCTTTGATTTCTTTTGGCTCCTTTTTGTTGTTACTACATTTATAGCTTTTGGACCTTTTTCGGTTTCCTGAATATCAAATGTTACTTCATCACCTTCATTTAGTGTTTTATATCCATCTGACTGAATGTCTGTATAGTGGACAAATATGCTTCTTCCATCTTCACAATCTATGAACCCATAGCCCTTCTTAGAGCTGAACCATTTTACCTTACCTTTCATCTTCTTTCCTCCTTGAAACTTTTCCCCTTTTAGGGTTAATGAAAATTTTAAAGCATAAAAAATTAACTTGTCTATACATTGATTTTATTGGCGGGTTCTTAATAGGGGGCGAAGTTTTATAAGCTGAAGGCTTAAATATAGTGTGGGCGTGTAAAGAAAGAAAAATAAATAGTTCTAGAATTATTGGCAAAAACATATTGCTTTGTCCAGTAATGACTTACGAAAATTTCAATAAAACTATTGATTTTATGGGGACAAAGCCCCCCTCTGCCGAAAAATGGGCGTTTTAAAGGCGAAGCCTTATTATCAGGGCGGGTGGGAAAAATATAGAAATAATTATATTTTTAGAATTACTAGACAAAACAAAAACATATTGCTTTGTCCAATAATTATTGTTAAGCGATTGATAATCAATAATTTATAAAATTTTTAAGGAAATTGTTGATTTATTGGGGGGATTATTAGGGGGGGCTTCGCCCCCCAAAG
>CBFGJN010000071.1:0-8275 GCA_965649115.1 Caldifarciminota bacterium
TTGATAATGAATAGTTTTTATAGTTATAGTAATTTGGCTGATTGAGGGGTTGATATGGGAGGGGATGAGTTAAAATATAGTGGGGGTATCCATAGGGAAGGTAGAGGGGGAATTATTGGACAAGGCACAATAATTATAGAAGAAAGCCTTAAAATTTTCAAGCTATGTTATTAACCTTCATTATTTTGCCAACTCTAACAATAATAACAGCTTTTTTAATTTTTTATGTTTTTAGCTTTTTGTTTAGCACCCTAAATATAAATAATGTTTTTTTAAAAAGTTTAATTCAATCACTTGTTATCTTAATTTCTGCTCCTCTGTCTGCCATTCTTGTAATTTATATTGAAAGAAAAGTTGCTGCAAGGATACATTCAAGAATGGGTCCTTATCTTGTGGGATATCCTCATGGATGGCTACAACTTATAGCAGATGCTATTAAAATGTTATTAAAAGAGGATATTGTTCCAAAGAATGCAGATAAATTCTTATTTAATTTAGCTCCTATTATTTTTACATCAGCAAGTATAATGGCTTTTTCTGTTGTTCCATTAGATGAAAAAATCGTTTTTGTTAATTGGGATTTAGCTATTTTGTTTTTATTTGCTATTGGCTCAATACCTATACTTGCTTCTGTAATAGCAGGTTGGTCATCAAATTCAAAATATCCTTTTATTTCTGCAATTAGAACCGCTGGTGTTTTACTTGCATATGAAATTCCATTAGTTTTATCAGTTCTTTCAATTGTAGCTTTAGCAAATAGTTTCAATTTAATAGAAATTGTAAAAGCTCAAAAAAATATGCCATTTATATTTGTTCCAATTATAGGTCAAGTTTCATTTATTGTATTTCTTTTATGTTCATTAGCGGAAACAAACAGAGCGCCGTTTGACATATCGGAGGCAGAAAGTGAGATTGTTTCAGGTGTAAATGTTGAATATTCAGGAATGAAGTTTGGACTATTTTATCTTGGTGAATATCTATTTATTACAATTAGTTCAATTTTAATAACATTATTATTCCTTGGTGGTTGGAATGGACCTTCAATTCTACCGCCATTTATTTGGACGATAATTAAAGTTTATTTTGTTTATATTTTTCTACTTTTTATAAGGTGGAGTTATATGAGATTGAGACTTGACCAACTTATTGAATTATCCTGGAAATGGCTAATTCCAATATCATTTATAAACTTCATTTTAGCGATTCTATATAAGTTTTATTTTGGAGGTTAAAAATGAGTGGGATTGATATTATCATTCTTGTAATTATAGGTTTTGGTTTAATAAATGGTTTGAGAAGTGGCTTTATTTCAGAACTAATTGCCCTTATTTCTTTAATTGTTGGAATTTTAGTTGGATTGAAATTTTATGGCATTCTAATGCCTTATGTTGGAAATAATGAAACATTATCAATACTTGGAATGTTTATAATTTCTTACTTTTTAAGCCAATTTATCCTTAACTTAATTCTAAAACCATTTATAAAAATAACAGGGAGAACTGCTATAAATAGTATTTTAGGTGGAATACTTGGAGCTATTGAAATGACGATATTTTTAAGTATCATTGCTTATGGTATAAGATGGAATGATTTTTATACTCAAATTTCTCAAAGAAGTCAAATTTTAAAAATTATTGAAAAATCAACATTCCCTATATTTGATAACTTGTTTAAAAAATGAAAGAGATATTACTTAGCTTTTTAACAGGCTTTTTTACAGGTTTTATATTTTCATTTTTAAAACTTCCAATTCCAGCACCTCAAAGCTTGGCTGGTGTTATGGGAATTGTAGGGATATTTTTAGGTTATTTTTTCTATGTTTTACTATTTAGAAGATAATGTGTGGGAGATTTGTTAGATTTACAAAAATTGAAGAAATTGTTGATTATTATAAAATTGATGAAGTTATAAATGTTTTAGAGCCATCTTATAATATAGCACCAGGTTCAGATATTTTAGCGATAGTAGTTGAGAATAATAAAAGAAAATTGAAAAAATTTAAATGGGGTTTTGTTCCATCTTGGAATAAAAATTTAAAACCTGTTATAAATGCAAGGATTGAAACGATTTATCAAAAACCATATTTTAAAAGTTTTATAAAAAATAAAATTTTAATAGTAGCGGATGGCTTTTTTGAATGGAAAGAAAAACAACCATATTTCATTTATAGAACTGATAAAAAACCAATGCTTTTTGCGGGAATTTATTCGGATGAAACATGTGTAATTATTACAACGGAACCAAATGAAAAATTTAAGTTTATTCATGATAGAATGCCTGCTATTATTCTTGAAGAAAATTTTGAAAATTATTTTAAAGATGAAAATTTCTTTAAATTTTTAAAACCAATTCCATCTGAGATGATAGAATTTTGCAAAGTTTCAAAAGCTGTTAATAATCCCAAAAATAACTATAAAGAAATTATAAATTGTATATAATGGAAGCTGTCATTTTGTGTGCAGGGTTTGGAAGAAGACTAAGACCAATAACAAAAACCATTCCAAAACCATTAATAAAATATAATAATGAAACGATATTAAAACAAATCATTTTAAAGTTGTTTTCAATAGGCGTTAATAAATTTTTCATAAATGGACATTATCTTTCTTATAAAATAAGAGATTTTTTAGCAAGAATATATGGGATTGAAATTGTTTTTTATGAAGAATTGGAAATTTTAGGGACAGGTGGAGGTGTTTATAGTTTTAAAAATTTTTTTAGAAACGATTTTTTAATTATTCATAATGGTGATATTATTCATCAAATTGATATTTCAAAAGCTCTTAATTTTCATATTAAAAATGATGCTTTTGCAACGCTTATTTTAAGAGATGATTATCAAAACAATGTTATTGTTCAAAATTTAAAAATTTTAGATTTCAAAAAGGGAAATTATGAAAACGCTTTGACATTTACAGGAATAAGTATTGTTTCAAATGAATTTTTAAACTATCTTAATTATAAAGGTTCTTTAATTGAGGGATTTAAAAAAGCAATTTTAGATAATAAACCTATTTTGGCTTACATAACAAATGAACCTTGGTTTGATATTTTAGAAAAATTTACTAAATCAAATGTTAAATAATTGGTGTGTCTAAAAATTCTAAAGTCATCTATTTTCCCCATCCACTTTAAATTTAAGCTAAGCTTAAAAATGCCAATCTTTCGGCTATGGGAGCAAAACCTCACACAAATAAATGCTTTAAAATTTGAGGTTGAACAGCTTGTTATATACAAGGGGCGAGGCTCAAGTTTTTATCGTCCCTATAAGGGATTGAAACAAAATTGATTATCAATAGCTTATAAAAACTTTAATATGGGAATTTATAATGCGAAGCCTTATTTTCAGAGCAAGTTATGATTAATGTTTTTTATCCTTTAAAATTTTATAAATGGAAGATGAAAAAAATGAATTAACATTAAAAAAGTTGGAATTAGCAAAACAATATTTAGAGGATGCCAAAAAGGATTTAAAAAAAGCAAGAATTGATAAGAGGGCTAATCGTTATATTCATTCAAATTATGTATCAAGTGCATGTGAAAAAGCATACTTAGGAGCATTAGAAGCGTTAAAAGCATTATTTATTTATAAAAATTCAATTTCTGAAAATGAAATGGAGAAAATTAAAGAATTTTATCGGGGATTAAAGGAAATGGAAGATCTTGGAGAAATTAGAGATTTGTTGTTAGGTTTATTTGATGATGTTTATAATATCCTTCATCTTGGTAGCTATTATGGAGAATTACAAAATAAGAAAGCAATAGATAGTGGTTTTGAAAAAGTTAAAAAAATTATAAAAATTGTTGAGAATTATGTTAAGTAAGTAAAGGGCAAAAAATGCTTTGTCCGATAAATAGTTTTAAGTTCTTAATATTTATAAAAGCTTTAATGAAACTATTGATTTAATTGGAGGGTTATTTCAGACACAACATGCCGGATTTGCTTTGTCCAATAATTAGTGTTAAGTTATTAATTGTCAATAACTTATAAAAATTTTAAGAAAATTATAGTTCTTACGGGGGGTTTAAGGGGAGCGGAGCCTCCCGCAGCCGAAAAATGGGGATTTTTAAGCCGAAGGCTTATTTTTAGGGTGGGTGGGAAAAATAAGAAAAATATATATTTTTGGAATTATTAGACACAGCATTTTTAATCTGCTTTAAAATTTCAATTATGCTATCTCTAATTTTAAGTTTAACAGCTGATGAAATTTTACAAGAAATGTTTAAAAGTTGGGAAAATGTTAAAGATTATTATGCTATCTTGTACTCTTGGACTAAGAAAGAAAATGAAACAGAATTAAAAGAATATGAACATAAATTCTTAAAACCTGGTTATGTTTATCTTAAAGTTATAAAGGGTGGCTCTGGTGAGGCTTGTTATGATCCAAATACAGGAAAAGCAAAAGGTAGAAGATTTGGAATAACATTAACACTTGACCCTGAAAAAGATAAAAGAGTACAGTCAATAAGGGGGGATAGAATTTATGATGCAGGAATTTTAAGGACAATTGAAAGAACGAAAACTTATAAAGATATCCAACTTAATGGTGAAAAGATAATAGATAACATTAAAGTTTTTGAAATATCTGCCAAAATTGACCCAAATAAAAATTATTCTGCTGATAAAGAAATTATTTATATTAGAAAGGACAACTATTTACCTTATGGGTATATTCAATATAAAGGAAGTGTTAAGGTAAAGGAAGTTTATTGGAAAAATTTGAAATTGAATAATGGTTATCGTGTAAAGGATGTATGTTTTTAGTATTATTTTTACAACTTGAAAAAATTGAGATAAATGATAAAATTTTATATGTTGAAATAGCGGATAATGATGAAAAAAGGACAAAAGGTTTAATGTTTAGAAAATCTCTTCCTGATAGTGTAGGAATGTTATTTATATTTGATAGTTCTGGGATTTATCCTTTTTGGATGAAGAACACTTATATTCCTTTATCAATCGCTTTTATAAGCGAAAATTATGAAATTTTGGATATTGTTGATTTAGAACCTCTTAACGAAACTCCTATTTTCCCTTTAAGGAAATTCAAATATGCTCTTGAAGTAAATAGAAATTGGTTTAAAAGAAACAATATAAACATAGGTGATAAAGTTAAATTTTTATTTTTGAAATGATTAGTTTAATTTTAATTTCCCAAAATTTCCTTTTAAAAAATGTTAATATTTTTACACCAAATGGAAGAATTGATAGTGTTGATATTCTTGTAGAAAATGGAATTATTAAGAAAATTGGCAAGAATTTAAAATCTGAATATAAAATTATTGATGGAAATTATCATGATGTTTATCCTCCCTTTATAAGTGTTATTAGTTCTGTTGGACTTGTTGAAATATCAGCAGTTAGAGCAACTAATGATTTATTTGAAATTGGAGATTTTAATGCTTTTGTAAAAAGTTATAATGCTATAAATCCAAGTAGTGCTCACATAGGTGTTATTAGAAGTAATGGAATTTTAATTGCAAATACTGTCCCAAGAGGCTCTTTAATTTCAGGTTTTTCAAGCGTAATAAAGCTAAATGGTAGAACACAAAAGGAAATGTTAATAAAAGAAAAATCAGCTCTAAATATATTTTGGAATATGAAGAAAATTAACAAAATATATGAATTTTTTACAAATGCTAAATCTTATATTGTTTCAAATTCAAGCGGAAATTTAATTTATGATGAAATTAAAGATGTTTTAGAAGGTAAAATTCCTGTTTTTATTCATACAAGTAATTCAGATGAAATTTTATCTGCTATTGAATTTTCAAAATATTTTAATTTGAAGATTGTTATTGTTGGAACTTATGGTATAAGAAAGGCTTTGGATTATATTAAAAATTATAATATTCCTGTTATCTTGAATGGAATTCATAAATTGCCAGAAGAAGATGAACCTTATGATGATATATTTACGCTTCCAAAATTTCTAAAAGATAATGGAGTAAATTTTTGTATTTCAACGAATTCAAATGCTTTTTCTATTTTTGATGAAAAAAATTTACCCTATCATGTTTCAAGTGCAATTGCTTTTGGACTTGATAAAGAAACTGCCTTAAATTCAATAACAATAAATTGTGCCAAAATTTTAAATATTGATGATAGATATGGTTCTATTGAGGAAGGTAAAAGTGCTACATTCTTTATCGTAGATGGAGATCCTTTTGATTTTAAATCAAAAATCCTAAAAGCTTTTGTAGACGGATTTGAAATTGATTTGAAAAATAAACATACTGAACTGTTTGAGAAATATAATTTTTGAGTTATGGCTGTTGTATTCGTAATAGATAGATTTTCAAAGGATATTCATCTTAATAGATTAGTATGTGGTGTTAAATATCCAAGAGGAAAACAATTTTGGTCTATTTTAGCAGACTTATCTAATATAAGAATAGGTGATAAAATTTTCTTTTATCAGAGAAGAATAAATGAAAATCAAGAAAATAGGGGTTTTATAGGTGTTTTTAAGTCAACAAGTTTAGCTTTTGAAGATAATGTTGATATTTCTTATAATGGAATTATATATGGTGAATGTCCGTCTTGCCATAGAAAAACAATTAGTAGAATAGAAAATGATTCTATAAAATGTTCTAATTGTAGAGGAATTATAAATGGCCATATTTTACCTTTGAGAATAACGATAAAAGTAGACAGATTTTATCAAAGATATTTGGATGATAATAGAGCCTATATTGATATTACAGATAGAGGAAGATTGAGCACACTTTTATTTAGAAAAATTTATGGCAAAGGTAGGGAAAGAAGTTGCTCTCCTATCTTGCCCGAAGAAGCTGAAAAGCTAGAAAGGTTATTAGAAAGATGTGAAAATCAACAAATAAATAGTAGAGTTTTTGAAGGATACCAACCAGATCCATATGTTCCAACTAATTTTATATTTATTTCTAATTACTTGAATCAAATTCAATTTAATCAAAATGGTGAATTAAGATATGAATTTATGTTGGAGTTCTATATTATGCAACTTTTGAATCGGGCTGATCAAATAGTTCAAAGTATATTTAGGCCTTTCTATGAGATAGAGTGGTTTGGAAACCAAATTTTATTTGGAATAGGTGGAGATAAAACTGATCTTTTTGTTCTTTACAAAAGAAATGGTATGAGATATAGAGCGGATGTTGTTGAACTGAAAAAAGGTTCAATTAGACCAAACGATTTAGAAGAAATCATGAAATACATTTATTGGATAAGCCAGCTTGTAACATCAAATATTCAAGATAGAATAGAGAATCCTTTTTATATTAAACCTATACTTATAGGCAGAAGTGTAAATTCTATAGAAAAAATAAGGAGAATATGGACTGATATTAGGAAAAAACCCTTCATTGTTATACCATATAATAATCCTTTGGAAATTCACCTTTTAGACTTAGAAATTTGGAATTATGACTTTTCATCAAAGGAAATTTTTTCAAGAATTATTTAAATAATTTAGTTTTTCAATAAGTCTTTTTCTATACCTAACAGGTCTATTTTTAGTTATCTGATTGATATTACGCTTTTGGAAAACCAATATATAGGTATGAGTGTTCATGGATTGGTAAGGAGGGCTACCAAATGGTCTAAAAGAACCACTTCTATAATAACGCCAAATGTAAAGATCAAAAAGAACGAATCCTAAATCTAACATTAAATTTATGACATCTGAATGAATAGGTAAAATTAACCTACTTTTTCCTAATCTGTAATCAGCGCAAAAAATTATAGCATATTTATCTCTTTTTAAAACTCTTTTCATTTCGCCAAAAGCTTTACTAATTTCAATTAAAAAAGTTTGATAATCTTCAATGTTTGATAAATCATTTTCTAAATTTGAGTATTTAATCATATCTGCATAAGGAATATCAGTTAAAATCAAATCAACAGATTCATCTTTTATCGGTAAATCTCTTGCATCCGAAATAATAAGAACTTGTTTTTTTAATAAGCCTTTATCTACGAAAAATGAATTTTCTATTGCTTTTAACTTTTCTTTCGCTATTTCAATTGCTTTTGGATTAATATCAATGTTTATAGAAAATCTTTTATTAAAATAACATTCAACAGCAGTAGTTCCACTACCGCAGAATGGGTCAAGAATCAATTCTTCTTCATTTGAAAATCTCAATATAAATTCCTTTATTACCTGGGGAAGTATTTTTGTAGGGTAATCTCCAATATTATGAGGGAAATAGACTTTTGCTGATCTCCCAAAATCAATCACTGATTTATAACCAATTTTTTCATCTTCCATAGTTTTAAAATTTTAACGCC
>CBFGJN010000072.1:0-8235 GCA_965649115.1 Caldifarciminota bacterium
ACTATGCTTTGTCCAATAATTGTTGTTAAGTGATTGATTATCAATAACTTATAAAATTTTTAAGAAAATTATTGATTTTATGGGGGGATTATTGGGGGGCTACGCCCCCCACAGCCGAAAAATGGGCATTTTAAAGCCGAAGGCTTGAATTCAGGGCGGGTGGGAAAACATAGAAATAATTATATTTCCAGAATTCTTAGACAAGGCAGATACACTAGAAAAATATGCTTTAAAATTTTCATCAACTATGAACTACTTTCTAATTTTCCTGTCAGATAGTGTCTATGTCTTACCAGAAGTTGAAGTAAAAGCGAAGTACTATAAGAAAGTTGAAATAACGAAAACCTCAAGATTCATTTCAGAAAATGATGCACAGATATTTACAAGTTCGTTTGATAAAATAGAGGAAGGACTTGTCAAGTTTCCAATAATAGCTTTTGAAGGAAAAGACGCTCACGGTTCAGTCCCCGCAGTTAGAGGATTTTCAAGATATAGAACAATAGCTCTTTTAGATGGTTATAGAATTGCTACTGATAGAGAAATTGGTCCATCAATGTACTTTTCAGTCTCAGATATGTTTGATGCTGTTGAAGTTCTTGAAGGTTCGGGTGCATCTTCATTTGGTTCGGGAGCAATTGGTGGAAGTGTATTGTATTATCTAAGAGGAGTTAATTCAAAAAATGAAATTGATTTAAGTTATGGAACAAATGGAAACAATTATAAAGTTTTTGTAGGTTATAAACCAATTAAAAACCTATATTTGGCAAGTGCTTTCAACAGCTCAGATAATTATTATTATCCTGACACATCCTTAAAGGAGGAATTATGGACAAATTCATTTATAAACTCTCAAAGGTCAAGTTATAAAAAATTAAACTTTCTTTCTGCTTATAAATTTAAAAATTATGAATTTAAAATAGGTTATTTTAGAATTTTTGATTTGTATAGAGCAGTTTTTGGAAGTTCAATTAGATTATATCCAAAAGATGAACAAATTTATTTTATAACTTCATCTGAAAATTTAACTATTGGTTTTCATTATTATAATTTCATTAGCAGGACAATTAAGAACGATACTAACGATGCTGTTTATAATGGTTATGATTTAGGATTTAATTATGCTTATAAATTTTTAATTTTTGATTATTTTGGTAGGATAAATGTTAATTCAAAAGTTTATAAAAATTCCCAATTTCAATATGATGAATTAAAAAATGCTGGATATAATAATTTTGGATTAACTGCCTTTAATTCAAATCAATTTGAAAATTTAGTTTTATCTTATGCTTTAAGATTAGGCTTTTATAATCAAGAAAATAATTTTAACTTTTCACCATCTGGCCATATAGGATTAGTGTATAATTTTAATAATGGCTTTTATATAAGACCTAATGTTCAATTCGCATATAGATTTCCAGAACTCGTTGAAACAAAAAGCTATATTTTGAGAACAAGAGGCTTTGTAATTGGAAATGAAAAATTGAACCCTGAAAAAGCCTTAAATAGTGAATTTGCTCTTGGAATTAATAAAAATTTACTTAAAATTGAAGCTTATGGATTTCATAGCGCAATCTGGGACTTTATAGAAATGATTAAGCAGGATACATTGACATCAAACGGAGATACAATTTTCACATATGAAAATCTTGAAGGTATTTCAAATGTTTTTGGTTTAGGTTTTTCTACAATTTTCAATTTAAATAATTGGACATTTACACTAAATTATGCATTTATGGAAGGAAGGGGAGAGCTTAATGGTAAGGAAATTGAACTTTCAGATATACCACCTTCTAAAATTTTCCTTCAAATTGATTATAGATTAGATAGAATTATCTTTTCAATTAATGGGATGTACAGCTTTGCCAAAAAAGGAGAAAATGTAAGTCCTATTGAAGCGGAAAGACCATCCTATTTAATGTTGAATTCTTTAATTAGTTTCTTAATTAAAGAAAATATGAAATTTTCAATAATTGGTAATAACTTAAATAATGTGGTTGCTTATAGAAGTCTTGATCCATCATCTATGCCTCTCCCTTCAAGAAATATAAAGTTCCAATTTGATTATTTATTTTAAATTTTGAGAAAACTTTTAGTTTTAGATTTAGATGGAACACTTATTGATAAGCAAGATAGAATAAGTCCCGATAAAATAATAGCTCTTAATGAAATAGGTAATTATTTTGATATTACAATAGCAACAGGAAGGTCATATTTAAGTGCTTTATATTTTGCTAAATTGTTAAATATAAAATTGCCATTTATTTGTTTTGATGGAGCTTTAATTAGTGATGAGAATGGAAATGATTATTTTAAATGTTTTATGGAGAGATATGAAATTCTTGAAATTTTAAGTTCAATTGGAAAGGATATTGCAGTTAATGTCTTTTATAAGAATTATTCCCTTGTAAATATAAATATGATTTCACTTGGAATTGTTCTAAAACACTGGCGTGTAAATTATAAAATTTTTTATAATCAAATATATGATTTTAATATATATAAAATTGTTTTAGCAAGTTTTAACTACGATATGTTAAAAAAAGTTGGAAATTTCTTAAAAAATTTTAGAAATGGTGGTTATTATTTATATCCAAGTGGTAAGAAAAAAGGTCTTTATGTAATGGATATTTCAAATAGATTTGTTAATAAAGGTAAAGCAATTTTAGAATTTAAGAAACTTTTCAATTACGATTTTATTGTTAGTGTTGGTGATTATATAAATGATTTGGAATTATTAAAGTATTCAGATATTAGAATAGCACCAATAAAATCACACAAACGTGTTAAAGAAATAGCAAATTATTTAATTAAAGACTTCAATGATTTATTAGAAATTTTGAGAAGGTTTTATTGATTTATCTTCCCTTTAAAATTTTCAATCAAATTTAAGTGATAAAAAATGATATTTACATTCTCTTTGTTTATATTACACTAATTATTATTAGCACTATTGTAGTTTTTACATCAAGCTTTTATCTTGCTTATGTAAGTAATAAACCTCACTTTTATTATATGCTTTCACATATTGGAAAGATTTTAATTGGATTTTTATTTTTTATATTTGGATATTTTGTAGATTTGAATAACTTAAAGAGATGGTCAGTTTATTTGTTTTTAATTTCAATAGTTCTTCTTTTGCTTGTTTTAATTTTACCATCTCCTATTGCTCCTGAGATTAGAGGTGCTAAAAGATGGTTGAATTTATTTGTGATAAATTTCCAGGTTTCGGATTTATATAGACTTTCTATAATTCTTCTAATTTCATTTTTTTACAAATTAATCCTTGATTTTAAAGGTTATTTTTTGTTGTTTTTTATTGTTCTATTTGGTGTATTCTTGATAGCAATTGAGCCTAACCTTTCAACTGCCATTATAATAACATTAATTTTTTTAATTGTTTCATTTTACACTGGGGCAAATATATTAAATATCATAATTAGTTCCATCTTTATTTCCTTACTTGGAATTATTGGAATTTTATCATTTCCACATGCTCTAAAAAGATTTTCATCTACGGAAGCTTATCAAGTTTTACAATCAAAAGTTGGGCTTGCTCATGGCGGATTATTTGGAGTAGGAATTGGTGAAGGAAAAGCTAAATTTTTATATCTTCCTGACGCTCATACTGATTTTATATTTTCAATAATTGGTGAGGAAATGGGATTTATATTTGCAGTTTTTGTAAGTATTTTAATTTTATTTCTTGTTTATAGAGGAATTTTAGTTTCATTAAAATTATATAAAAACTATTTCGAATTTTCAATTCTTGCATTTGCTATTTCAACAAACATAGCAATTTATACACTTGGTCATATTTCTGTCGTTGTTGGATTATTACCTCCAACTGGTATTCCAATGCCATTTATAAGTTTTGGTGGTTCATCTTTAATTATAAATTCATTCTTAATTGGTTTGTTATACCAACTTTCAAAATTAACAAGAATATGAAAATTTTATTACTTGGAGATTTTAGTTCAAAGCATACAATTTTATGGTTTGAAAGTTATAGTAAATTTTTTGAAACTTATGGATTTTCTCTTCAAAAACCAATAATTAATTCAGAGAATATTTTTTATATTGAGCCAAAATTTCATTATGAAAAATTAAAGTACATTCTTGCTTTAAATGATTTAAAAAGAATTTACGAGAAAATTAAACCTGATATTATTCATGCTCATTTTATTCAAAACTATGGCTTAATGGCATATTTATTAAAAAAACCATATATTCTCTCAATTTGGGGTAGAGATTTATTTAGAATTGCTTATAAAAAATTTAGGAATTTTATTTCAAAAAGGATTGTACAAAATGCTGAAATTATTCATGTTGATGCTTATTCACTAAAATGGCTTTTAATTAATGATTTTCAGATAAATCCATTTAAAATAATAAATTTTCCTTTTGGACTTGAAGAAGAAATTTTAAAAAGACCATTAAAACAATTAAATTATGATTTTTTTAGAATTGTTGAGTTTAGAAAGCACATAAATGAAATTTATAATCAAGAAAAAATTTTAAGAGCAATTAAAATTCTCAAGAATAAAGGTTTTAAAAATTTTAAATTATTTCTTTTATCGTCAGGAAAGGATACTAATTATTATAAAAAATTATGCTTTGAACTTGATATTTTAGAGTTCGTTGAGTTTATCCCTTTAAGTCATAATGAAATTTTAAATTTTTTATCCGAAAGCCATATTTACATAAGTTCATCACTTGTTGATTCTACATCTGTTTCACTGCTTGAAGCAATGTCTCTTGGAGCTTTTCCAATTGTATCCGATATTTGGGCAAATTTTGAATGGATTTTAGATGGTTATAATGGTTTTTTATTTAATCCTTTAATTGAAGAAGATATAGCAGATAAAATTGTGAAATGTTTTAAGTTTGAAAAATTTGATGAAGTTAGAGAAATAAATAAAAAAATTGTTATTCAAAGAGCAAATTGGGAAGAAAATTTTAAAAATTTTCTAAATTTTATTAAAGAAAAACATCCAAATTTAAAACCCTATAAAAGAATAAAATTCCCTTGGCAATACAACCTTTAAAATTTTGCTTTAGTACGGGCATTATAAAGGCATAGCCTTAAATGACTTATTTATTGGGGGGGATTATAAGTGGGTGAAGCCCCCCGAGGCATATCATTTACGACCTTTAAAATTTCAAAACTATGAGAAAAATACTCATCTTTTTAACATTTATCTTATCTTGCTCGAAAGCTTATAAACCAGCTCTTGAAATTGAAAAAGAAGGATATAAAATAAAACTTCTTACAGAAGATGGAACTTTAAAAGAGAGAGAAAATAAGGTAAAATTTATAGTAAATCCAAAACCAAATCAATTTAAAGCATATTTATATATGCCAGAAATGCCAGGAATGCCTGCAATGACAGAATTATTTGAACTAAATAAAAATTTAGAAGGAAAAGTTTTTATTCCTATGAGTGGTGAATGGCAAATTATTATTGAAATTGACAATAAACAAATTAAGGAAAATATAACCATTCCACTAAAAGAAATGAAAAAGCATGAACATTCTCAAAAATTTAACGAATCACTAATAGGATTTTTTTTTGTGAAAGATACAACTTCATATAAGGAAATTTACATTGAGGGAATAATTGAATTTCCAAAAAACAAAGTTTATAAAATTGTTCCAAAATTTTCAGGTTATATTGTAAATTTTTATATACCATTTGAAGGAATATCAATTAAAAAAGGCGATAAGCTATTTAGTTTTTATTCACCTGATATTTTTAGGATTAAAAATGAATTTTTTATAACAAGAGATAGCTTAACAATTGAGAAGTTAAGGGTTTTAGATTTAAAAATTGATGATATTTTTGATGATTCAATAATTTTTAGAAGCCCAATAAGTGGTAAAGTTTCAAAAATTTATTTAAAAAATGGCGATAAATTTAATGAGGGTGATATTATTATGGAAATTGTTGACAATAGTCAAGTTTTATTTATTGGAGATTTAAGAAAAAGTGAAGCAAATAATGTAAAAGTTGGAGATATAATTCAAGTTAAAAATAAAAAAGGATACATAAAGGAGATTTTACCTTCAAGTGATGCCAATTTTATAAAAGTTTTAGCGATTTTTGAAAATGATGGGGAATTTTTTGAAAATAATTATGAAGTTGGAAAAATTTTAAAAATGATAAAAGGAATTGTAATTCCAAAAGATGCTGTAATTAGAACAGGAAATAAGGATATTGTTTATATTTATGAAAATGGAAATTTTAAAAAATTTGAGGTTGAAATTATAACTGATGTGAAAGATGGATATTTAGTAAAAAATTTAAAAGAAGGTCAAAAAATTGTAAGTAAGGGTGTTTTTTTGATAGATGCTGATGCGAGATTGAAATGAGTGAATTTTCACTAAAAAATAAATTTTTAATAACTTTTATTGTTTTATTTTTTTTAATTCTTGGCATTTATTACTTATTTAAAATTCCAATTGATGCTATTCCTGATATTTCAGAAAATCAAGTTATTATAACGATTAAATATGAAGGTCAAGACCCACAAACAATTGATGAACAAATTAGTTATCCAATTGTTTCAAAGTTATTATCAGTTCCAAAAGTTAAAACAATAAGAGCAATTTCTATGAATAATGTTGCTTTTATTTATGTTATTTTTAATGAGAATGTTGATTTATATTGGGCAAGAAGTAGAGTTTTGGAATATCTTTCTGGATTTAAATTTCCCGAAGGTGTTAGTTTCCAAATGGGTCCTGATGCAAGTGCTATTTCTTGGATTTTTCAATATGTTCTTATTTCAAATAAACATTCAATTGATGAATTAACAAGTTTTAACGAATTTTTTTTAAAACCGTATTTACAAAGTATTAGTGGCGTTAGTGAAGTTGCAACAATTGGAGGATTTTTAAAAGAATATCAAATTGATTTAAATCCTTATCTTATGAAAGTTTATGATATTAGTTTTGATGATGTCTTAAATGCTATTAAAAATAATAATCAATCAACAGGTGGGAGATATATAGAAATTTCAGAAAGATTTTATAACATTAGAGGTTATGGTTATATTAAAAGTTTGGAAGATATTGAAAACATATTTGTTAGGAATATTAATGGGAAAAGTGTAAAAATTAAAGATATTGCTATTGTTCAATTAGGACCTTCATTAAGGGAAGGTGCTTTAGATTTCAACGGTAAGGGAGAAAGTGTTGGAGGAATTATTATTTCAAGAATTGGCGAAAATAGTTATAATGTTATTAAAAGTGTTAAGGAGAAAATTAAACATTTAAAACTTCCTGATGGAATGGAAATTAAAATTGCTTATGATAGGAGCCATTTGATTGAAGAAAGCATAAAGACTCTAATCGTTTCAATTATTAAGGAGAGTCTAATAATTGCCTTTATGATTTTAATTTTTTTATTTTCAATTCGCTCTTCAATATCAATCATTTTAATGCTTCCTATATCAATTATTATCTCATTTATTTTTTTAAAAATTTTTAATATCACTTTAAACATTATGAGTCTTGGAGGATTTATATTATCACTTGGAGTTTTAATTGATATGGGTGTTGTTCTTGTTGAAAATTCACATAAATATATTGAAGAAGGTTATGATAAGCTTTCTGCAATTAAAAAATCTGCTAATGAACTTTCAAAAAGTTTATTTTTTTCACTCTTAATTATAACAGTTTCATTTTTGCCAGTGTTCTTTTTAAGTGGAGAAGAAGGAAAATTATTTAGACCACTTGCTTGGACAAAAACACTTTCTATGTTAATTTCAGCATTTTTATCAATAACATTTGTTATTATTTTAATCTATGTATTTTTGCCAAATAGGGTAAAAAAAGAAATGGAAAATCCAATAAATAAATTTTTAATTAAAGCTTATGAGCCAACATTTAAATTCCTCTATAAATTTCCAATTGTTTTTATAACGATGTTTTTCATAGTTAGTATTTCAAGTTTTTTCTTGTATAGAAGTTTAAAAACGGAATTTCTTCCTCCATTTAATGAAGGTTCAATTTTATATATGCCTTCAACAATTTCAGGAATATCTTTAAGTAAAGGATTTGAAGTTTTAAAATATATGGATTCAATAATTATTTCAAATAATAATGTTAGGAGTGTTTTTGGGAAAATTGGAAGAGCGAATACTTCAACTGACCCTGCCCCATTTAGTATGATTGAAACAACAATTGAATTAAAAGATCCAAATAAAATTTATGAAGTAATAAATGATTTAAGCAAT
>CBFGJN010000073.1:0-7773 GCA_965649115.1 Caldifarciminota bacterium
TGGGGAAGTATTTTTGTAGGGTAATCTCCAATATTATGAGGGAAATAGACTTTTGCTGATCTCCCAAAATCAATCACTGATTTATAACCAATTTTTTCATCTTCCATAGTTTTAAAATTTTAACGCCATTAAAGCAAAGTTTTTAAGCCGAAAGCTTATTATTAGTGTTAGAACATTAATTAGCATCTGCTTCGTCCAGGTAAATGGCGTTAAGCCCTTAATTATCAATAACTTAAAGGGGCTTTAAATTAGTATCATTTTCAATACTTTAAAATTTTCAAACTGCCTGCGTAGCTCAGGTGGTTAGAGCGCTTCCTTGGTAAGGAAGAGGTCGGCGGTTCAAATCCGCCCGCAGGCTTATGTTAATTCTTTTAATAATGTTATTTTTTTTAGTTCCAATAAATTTATATTTGATTTTTGTTTGGGCACCGCCTGTTAATTGGCCAGGCGATAAAGGATTAATTCTTGGTCATATTCAAAAAATTTTTTATTACCATGTGTCGTCTGCTTGGCTTATGATGTTATCATTATTTTTAGCTTTAATTTTTTCTATTTATTATTTGAAAAATAAAAATATAAAGTACGATTTAATGGCATCTGTTTCTGTAAAGCTTGGTTTATTATTTGGAATTATAGCACTAATTATGGGTTCAATTTGGGCGAAACCTGCTTGGGGTGTATTTTGGACATGGGATCCAAGATTAACTACTATGGCAATAACAATTTTATTTTATCTTGGATATATTACTTTCAGGAATATGCTTAATGATGATGTTGAAACAAGAGCAAAAGTTTCATCATTTTTGGCAATTATTGGCTTTTTAAATGTTCCATTAACATTCTTGTCAATTAGAATTTGGAGAAGTATTCATCCTATTGTTATTGAAGGTTCAAGTGAAAAATTTAGAATGTCTCCTGAAATTTCATTTGTTTTAATTTTTAGCATTTTTACACTTTCAGTTTTTTATGTTCTTTTGTTTTATTTGACTTATAAGGTTGAACTTTTGGAGCTTAGAAGGAGTTAAAAATTTGATTTATCTATTTATTGCTTATTTCGTATTTTGGCTTTTAGTTTTCTTATACTTATTAATTTTGTATAGGAAGCTTAAAAACCTTCAATGATGGAAAAAATTTTTGACCTTGATTACTATAATTACGAAATAGATGAGAAATTAATAGCACAAGAACCTCTAAAAGAAAGAGATTTGTCAAAACTAATGGTTATTCATAAAAGCGATTTTAAAATTGAACACAGAATTTTTAGAGATTTAGTTCATTATCTTAAAAAAGGTGATTGTCTTGTTTTAAATAATAGTAAGGTTATAAAAGCAAGACTGATAGGTTATCTTAATGGCAAGGAAGTTGAAATTTTCTTTACAAGAGCTATTAGTAATAATGAATTTGAAGGTATTGGAAGGCCATTAAAGAAATTTAAGAAAGGTTCAATTATTGAAATTGGTAAATATAAAATTTTAGTAAAAGAAGTTTTAAGAGGCAAAAGAATATATTTTTGTGAGAATTATATGGAGGTTTTTGAGAAATATGGTCAAATTCCTTTGCCCCAATATATAAAAAGAAAACCTACAAAAGAGGATGAAATTTATTATCAAACTGTTTATGCTCAAAAGGAAGGTTCAGTTGCAGCACCAACTGCGGGATTACATTTTACGGAAAGGTTGATTGAAGATATTAAAAATTTAGGTGTTAGTGTTTGTTATATTACACTTCATGTAGGTATTGGAACATTTAAACCAATTTTGGAAAAAGATATTAGGAAACACCAAATGGATTATGAATATTATGAAATTCCTGATGAAACTGCTGAAATAATTAAATCATCAAAAAGAATAATTGCTGTTGGAACAACTACAACAAGAACACTTGAATTTTGGAATTTTGATGAAAATCCAAGAAAAGGTTGGACAAATCTTTTTATTTATCCATCTTATAAATTTAAAGTTATAAATGCTCTTATAACGAATTTTCACCCCCCAAAATCAACATCTTTATTATTAGTTAGTGCTTTTATTGGGGATTTTGAAAAAGTTAAAGAAGCATATATGTTAGCTCAACAAATGAAATATAGATTTTATTCTTATGGTGATGCAATGTTTATAATTGATTAAATAGGGGGCAAAGCTTATTGAACACAGCAAAATTATTTTGCTTTGTCCAATAATTATTGTTAAATCCTTGATTATCGATAACTTATAAAATTTTTAGGGAAATTATTGATTTCATGGGGGGATTTTAGGGGGGCGAAGCCCCCCATAGCCGAAATATGGGTATTTTTAAGCCGAAGGCTTAAATTTAGGGTGGGTGGGAAAGTGTAGAAATAATCTATATTTCAGAATTACTAGACAAAACAAAATTATTTTTATTATTGCTTTAAAATTTCAAAACTTCTTATGAAAGTTCCATTAATAGAATGTATTCCAAATTTTTCAGAAGGCAGAAGGAAAGATGTAATTGATGAGATTGTAAATAGTGTTAAAATTCTTGGAATTGAAATTCTTGATATCCATTCAGATGAGGACCATAATAGAAGTGTCCTCACATTTGTTGGAGTTCCTCATCAGGTTGAAGAGGCAATTTTAAGAATGTTTGAAACAGCTATTAGCTTAATAGATTTAAATAAACATTCAGGGACGCATCCCAGAATTGGAGCAGTTGATGTTGTTCCATTGGTTCCAATAAGGAATTATACAATTGATGAAGCTATAAAACTATCAAGAAGAATAGGAAAAAAAATTTATGAAAAGTTTGGTATTCCTGTTTATTTCTATGAACTTTCTGCAACAAGAGAGGATAGAAGGGATTTACCAAGTATAAGAAATATAGGTTTTGAAAAATTAAAAGAAGATATTCTCTACGACGATTATAGAATTCCTGATATTGGAGAAAGAAAACTTCATCCAACAGCAGGTGCTACTGTTGTAGGCGTTAGAGAATTTTTAATAGCATATAATATTTTATTAGATACTAATGATTTAGAAATTGCTAAAAAAATTGCTAAAAAGCTAAGAGAAAAAACAGGTTATTTTAGAGGTATTAGGACAATTCCTATGCTACTAGCAAGCAAAAATAAATGTCAAATTTCAATAAACATTTATAAGCCCGATATTGTTGATTTAGATGTTTTATTTTATAATTTGGAATATATTTCTAAAACTTATGGTGTAAATGTTTTAAATAGTGAGATTGTTGGACTTGTTCCGTACAATAAAATTGAGGGTGTTTTTAGGAATGTTTTGAGAATTAATGATAATAAAGAAAATTTTTCTATTGAAAAAAGAATTTTTGATAGTGTTGATGAAATTAAATTATTATTATCTGCAATTGGTTCGAGGATGCCATCAGCAGGTGGAGGATTAGCAGGTGCGATTAGTTTAGCACTTGGAATTTCCTTATTAAGGAAAGTTATAATTCTTTCCAAGGGCATAGATTATGATATTAAAAGAATTGATGAGTTTATTAAAATTTCTCTTGAACTTGCAAGTGAAGATAGTGCCACTTTTGAGAAATTATTGAAGGAAAAAACATTTCAAGCTCTAAAAAGTTGTATTGATGTTTCTCTAAAAATTGCAAAACTTTGTCTTGAAATTGTAAAAGATATTGAAATTATTCTTGAAAATGGAAATGAAAATGTAATAAGTGATTTAGGAATATCTCTTGAACTTATTAAGAGTTCCTTAAATTCATCAAAATATAATATCCTTATAAACCTTAAAAATTCAAATGATGAAGAATTTAATATAAAAGTTCTTAACGAATTTAAAGAGATTGAAGAAAAATTTATCTTCTTTTATGAGGCGTTTTCTTCCAAAATTTCTTTAAAACTTTACTAATTATGAATTTTGGTTTTAGCGAAAAAGAGTGGAAAAAAATTTTAGAAGTCTTGGGAAGAGAACCTAATGAGATTGAAATAGGAATTTTTAGATTAAACTGGTCTGAACATTGTTCATATAAAACAACAAAAATTTTTTTAAAAGAGCTTCCAAATAATTCAGATAGATTAATTCTTGGATTTGGAGAAAATGCAGGTGTTTTAAGACTTAAAGATGATTATGTAATTGCGTTTAAAGTTGAAAGTCATAATCATCCATCTGCTATTGAACCTTTCAATGGTTCTGCCACGGGTGTTGGAGGAATTGTAAGAGACATTCTTGCAACAGGTTTAAGACCAATAGCATTGCTTGATAGTTTGAGGTTTGGAAATTATAATAATCAGAAAACAAGATATTTATTGGAAAATGTTGTAAGAGGTATTAGTGTCTATGGTAATTCAATTGGTGTTCCAACAGTTGCAGGTGAAGTTTATTTTGAAGAGTGTTATGAAGATAATCCACTTGTTAATGTTATGTGTGTAGGAATTGGTAAAATTTCAGATATTAGAAGTTCAAAAGCACAAGGTCTTGGAAATAAAATTATTATATTTGGTAATTTAACGGGAAAAGATGGTATAGGAGGAGCTGCATTTGCAAGTGATGTTTTATCAGATGAAGAAGATTTATCAGCAATTCAAATTGGAGATCCATTTACAGAAAAGCTTCTAATTGAAATTATTTCTGAAATTGTTAAATTTAAGGAATTGATTGGTATTCAGGATTTGGGAGCTGGAGGACTTTCTACTGCTATTCCTGAGATGGCGAAAAAAGGTAATGTTGGGATTAAGTTATATCTTGATAAAGTTCCTTTAAGAGCGAAAGATATGAAACCAATTGAAATTTTATTATCTGAAAGCCAGGAAAGAATGATAATATGTGTTGAAAGTGGAAGTGAAGAGAAATTTTTTGAAGTTTTTAGAAAATGGAATGTCCATTATTCAGTAATTGGTGAAGTTATAGAAGAAAAAAAATTTTTAGTTTTTTATAATAATGAAATCATAGCTGATATTCCAATTGATGGATTATTTGATGTTCCATTAAGAATTTATCAAGCAAGAAAACCTAATGTAAATATAAAAAATTTTGAAATTCCAAAGATAGATTATGACTATTCAGAAATTTTATTAAAGCTTCTAAATTCAGAAAATTTATGTTCAAGGTTTTCAATTTATGAACAATATGATTATATGGTTGGAATAGATACAATTATTGAACCTGGCTATGGCGATTGTTCAGTTTTAAGAATAAAGAATGAGAAATTTGGTATTGCTGTTAAAATTGATGGAAATGGTAGATATATTTATTTAGACCCGTATGAAGGTTCAAAAATTGCAGTTTATGAATGTTCAAGAAACTTATCAACCGTTTCAGCTTTACCAATTGGTATAACTGATAATATCAATTTTCCAAATCCTGAGATTGAAGAAAATTATTATTATTTTGAACCTATTTTTAAAGGATTAAAAGATAGTGCCAATAAACTTGGAATTCCTTTTATTTCAGGAAATGTTTCTTTATATAATGAAAGTAAGAAAAATAAAATTTATCCAACTATTACAATTGGAATGGTTGGTTTTATAGAAAATATAGATGATGTTTTAAAGTTGAAAATTAAGGAAAATGATAGTATTTATTTAGTTGGGAAAATGGAGGGAGAAATTGGAGGAAGCGAGTTTTTGAAAGTTTTATTTAATTATGTTGGTGGCACTATTGACAAAGTTGATGATGATTTTGAAATAAACTTACAAAAGGTTATAATTAGTTTAATAAAAAACAATCTAATAAATTGGGCAAAAGATGTTTCAGAAGGTGGTTTCATGATAGCTCTTTGTGAAGCTTTAATAAATCAAAATTTTGGAGCAAAGCTGTTTAATTTAAAAGATTCAATTGAATGGTTATTTGGCGAGTGGCAGAGTAGATATATTGTATGGACAAATAAAAATGAAGAGTTTGAAAAATTTTTAAAGGATAATAAAATTCCATTTATTGAAGTTGGAAAAGTTGTAAAAAATTCATTTGAATTTTTAAACTACAAATTAGATCTGGAAAAATTGAAAGAGGTGTATTTTAGAAGCCTTATTTAGTAAAATTTGTCTAATAATTGTGCTTTGTCCAGTAATTATTGTTAAGTTATTGATTATCAAGTTTTGGTTATGGGGGGCGAAGCCCCCTAGGCCGAAAAATGGGCATTTTAAAGGCAAAGCCTTGAATATAGGGTGGGTGGGGAAAACATAATAAAATAAGGCTTGATTTCAGGGTGGGAAAATATAGTAAAATAAATGCTTTTAGAATTATGAGACACAGCATTTTAATAATGCTGTGTCTAGTAATTAAGGAAATTATAGATTTTATTGGGGGTTTTTAAGGGGGCGGAACCCCCCTATTCCGAGCATTATTAAAATGGATTATTGGTTTAGTTATAGGTCAAACAATTATTATCGTATTAACTATTTTGATAGCAAAAGGGTTTTAAGTGGATCAGTAGGTTTGTTTTCTTTCCAGACCTCATAATGTAAGTGTGGTCCCGTTGAGTGCCCAGAAGTTCCTGAAAATCCAATAACTTGTCCTCTTTTTACACTATCACCTATATTTACCAAAACTTTTGATAAGTGTGCATATAAAGTTTTATAGTTTTTATTATGTGAAATCCAAACATGAAGACCAAATTGTTCATTACTATCAATTCTTTCAACTTTACCAATTGCTGTTGAATAAACAAATGAATTTTTATTTAAAGCAATATCTATACCTATATGTTCATTACTATGTTCTTGTGTAATTATTCCACTTACTGGAAGTCCAACAGGTGTATCTATTTGTTCAACTAAATCAGGATTATTACTCTGATATAAAATTGAATCTTTTGGCGTTTTATCTATTCCAAGTGCCAAATATAGTGATTTTTTCACTTTCCTAAATTCATTTATTTCATTTTCAATTTTCTTAAATTCTGCTAATTTTGATTTTAGTTCCATATTTTCTTTAAGGATTTTTAGAGTGTTTAAATTTAGAAAAAAAGCAACAAGGTTAATTATCACGATAATGAACAATATAAATAGTAAGAATTTTATTAAACTCAAAGAAAATTTCGTAATTTTAAATCTCTTTACTTTGCCTCTATCACTTAATATAATAATTTCATAAAATTTTTTCATTATTCTAAAAGTTCAAATTTTCTTTGAAGGTGAATCATTAATTCCATTCTTGTTCTTGGATCTTCTTTAAATGAACCCAAGAGTGAGCTTGTAATCATTTTACTTCTTGGTTTTTTAACACCTCTCATAATTGAGCATAAGTGAATTGCCTCAACTATTACTGCAACACCCTTTGGATTTAATTTTTCCCAAAGAATTTTTGCAATTTCAGTTGTAAGTCTTTCTTGAACTTGAAGTCTTCTTGTATATGCTTCTATAATTCTTGGAATTTTTGAAAGACCAATAATTTTTCCATTTGGTATATATGCGACATGAACAACACCAAAAAATGGTAATAAGTGATGCTCACATAAGCTATAAAAATCTATATCTCGGACAAGAACCATTTCATCATAATTTTCATTAAATATAGCATTATTTATAATTTCATCTACATCCATTTTATAACCATAAAGTAATTCGTTAATAAGCATTTTAGCAACTCTATATGGTGTTTTTTTCAATCCTTCCCTTTCAGGATCTTCTCCTATTTCCTTGATTATTGTTCTTATAGCGTTTTCAATTTTTTCATTTGTTGTCATTATGAAAATTTTAAAGGATTTTTTCAGAATTATTGTGCCTTGTCCAATAATTCCCCCTCTACCTTCCCTATGGATACCCCCACTATATTTTAACTCATCCCCTCCCATATCAACCCCTCAATCAGCCAAATTACTATAACTATAAAAACT
>CBFGJN010000074.1:0-7753 GCA_965649115.1 Caldifarciminota bacterium
TTTTTAAGGGGGGCGAGGCCCCCCAAAGCCGAAATATGGGTATTTTAAAGGCGTAGCCTTTATTTCAGGGTGGGTGGGGAAAACATAATAAAATAAATACTTTCAGAATTATTGGACACAGCAATCTTCTATTAAATCATCCTTTAAAATTTTCAAATTATGGCAGTTATCCCAGAGGAAAGAAAGGCTTTAAAAGAATTAAAAATTGAAATTGAAAAAAGTAAAGTTATTGAAAATGAGGATAAGGTTGCTCTTGAATTTCAAAAGTTTGTAGAAATTCCGGGATTTAGAAAAGGTAAAGCACCCATTTCTTTAATAAAACAAAGATATAGTAATGCTATAAGAGAAGAAGCCTTAAAAAGCACAATAAGAGAAAAAATTGAAGAATTAAAAAAAGAATATGAAATTATTTCAGATGTTGAAATTAAAGATATTTCTGAAAGCGATAATGTTTATGAAGTTTTAATTGAATTTGAAGTTATTCCAAATGTAGAAATACCAGATTTAACAAATATAGAAGTTGAAAAGAAAATTTATAAAGTTTCAGATATTGATGTTGCTGAATATATAGAAGAATTAAGAAAGAAATTTGCTCAGGAAGAAAAAGTTGAAGAAAATAGAGAAATCCAAGAAGGTGATATTATAATAGCTCAAATGGAAGATTATGATAAAGACGGGAATTTATTATCAAGAGAAGAAGTTTATATTGAATATATAAAAGATGAGCTTGATGAAAGATTGTATAATGCACTTATGAATAAAAAAGTCGGTGATAGTGTTGAAATAAAATTTGATGATGGAACAAAACAAATTTTTAAAATAATTGAAATAAGAGTTAAGAAACTTCCAGAATTAAATGATGAATTTGCTCAAATGAATGGTTATTTAGACCTTGAAGAAATGAAACAAAAAATAAGAGAACAACTTGAAAATGAAGCAAAAATAAGAAGTGAATTTGAATATGAAAGTCAGATTATTGATAAAATATACGAAATTTACCCATTTGAACCACCAAGGAAGCTTGTTATAAGTGCCTATCAAGACTTTATAAAAAATATAGAAGTACCAAAATTTGAGAATGAAAATGAAAAAAAAGCTTTTCAAGAACAAGTTTTAAATTTTGCTTATAAATCAGTTATAAGAGATTTAATTTTAAGAAAAATTGTAAAAGAAAGAAATATAGAAGTAAATGATGATGAAATTTTAGAATATCTAAAAATGAGAGGTGAGGAAAATCCACAAGAATATCTAAATAGAAGTAAAGCAAGAGGACAATATGAAAGCTTAAAAGAAGCAACAAAAATTAAAAAAGCTCTTGATTATTTAAAAAGTGTAGTAAAAACGAAAGTTATTGTTGAATGATTTTTCTTTTATCATTAAATTTAGATTCTATAATAAATGAACTTGAAAATGAAGGAACAACAATCTCATTTATATTTTACGATTTAAAAAACGATAGTGTTATTGCTCAATATTATCCAAATAGAAGACTCCCACCTGCTTCAATTCAAAAAGTTATTACAACATTCGCAGCATTAAAAGTATTCAAAAAAAGTTTCACATTTAAAACGTACTTCTTCAAGTTTAAAGATGAGCTTTATGTATTCCCTAATGGAGACCCACTCTTAAAAGATAGTGATTTAAATGTTATATCAAAAAAAATTTATGAATTAGGTTATAGAAAATTTTCAAAGCTTTATTATGATGATAGTTATTTTACAAAAAGCAAATATCCAAAAGGTTGGTTTTGGGACGAATTAGATGAACCCTATGCACCACCAATAAGACCACTTATTTTAAATGAAGGAATTTTTACATTAACTTATAAGTTTGCTCCAAAACACAATTTTAATAATCTTTATGTTAAGCTTATAAAATCAAACACCTTAAAATATGAAATTATTAGTGATACAATTTTCGTTTATGGTGATTTTAATAGGAGTTTAAGCTTGACATTTCCTCAAAAAGAACCTGAACAATTTTTCTTGTGGTCACTAAAAAATGCCCTTTATAAAAATAATGTTATTGTTGATAGTGTTTTAGGTTTTAAGGAACTCCCTGATGATGCTAATTTAATTTATACTTACGAATCTAAACCCCTAGATAGCATATTAAAATATATGAATTTAGAAAGCTCAAACCTAATAGCAGAAATGATTTTAAGAAGTATTGGAGCTTGGATTTATTCAAAAGGTGATTGGGATAATTCAATAAAAGCACTAAAAAATATATTATATCTTGAAGGTATTGATACAAGTTTTATTATTTATGATGGAAGTGGTCTTTCAAGATATAACTTAATTTCTCCAACAACATTTATACAGATTTATAAAAGCGCATATAAAGATAAGGAATTTTTTAAAGATTTTCTAAATGTTCTCGTTGAGCCAGGTGAAGGAACATTAAAGGGAAGATTAAAACAACTTAAAGGAAGATTAAAAGCAAAAACGGGAACATTAAGAAATACAGTTTCCTTAACAGGTGTAATTGATGAAAGAATAGCATTTTGTATTATTATTTATGGATTTAATAATAACCCTCAAAAATATAGAAATATTATTGATAATTTTGTTTTAGTGCTCGGGGCGGGACTTGAACCCGCAAGCCCTAACGGGCAGTAGATTCTGAGTCTACCGCGTTTTCCAATTTCGCCACCCGAGCAACTTTAAAATTTTAAAGTTGGTAAGAGTTCGCTTTGCACCATCTCCGACAGGCTATTTACATGTGGGCGGTGCTAGAACAGCTATTTATAACTTTCTTTTTGCTAAACATAATAATGGGAAATTTTTATTAAGAATTGAAGATACTGATAGAGAAAGAAGCTCTGAGGAATTTGTAATTGATATTGTTGAAGGACTTAAATGGCTTGGAATTGTTCCTGATGAAGAAATTGTTTTTCAATCAAAGAGATTAGAAATTTATAAAGAATTCGCTTATAAATTATTAGAAAATAATAAAGCATACTTTGATTATTATAATGCTGATGAATGGGAAGAAATTAAAAAGAAATACATTCCAGAAAATTTACCACAAAATCAAAAGAAACATCTTGAAAGAGAATTAATTTTAGACCCACCAAACGGCTATAAAAGTATAAAAAATAGAAAAGAAGGAGCAATTAGATTATTTGTTGAAGACGGTATAAATATCCTTTTTGAAGATAAAATTAGAGGAAAAATTGAAATTTTAAGTGATTATATAAATGATATTGTTATTTTGAGAAGTGATGGAACACCTACTTATAACTTTGCAGTTGTAATTGATGATCATTTTATGGAAATAACGGACATTATAAGGGGAGATGACCATATTTCTAATACTCCAAAACAAATTTTAATATATAAAGCCTTTGATTGGGAAATTCCTAACTTTGCTCACCTTCCTATGATACTTGGACCAGATAAGAAAAAATTATCAAAAAGACATGGGGCTTTAAGCGTTATTGAATATAAGAAAATGGGTATATTATCATCAGCTTTATTTAACTTTTTAGCTCTTCTTGGATGGTCACCAAAGGATAATCGTGAGATAATAAGTATAGAAGAGATGATAAAAATTTTTAGAATTGAAGATGTAAATACTTCCCCTGCTGTCTTTGATATAAACAAATTACTATGGATGAATAGTGAGTACATTAAAATGAAAGATGATAAAGAAATTCTAAATCTTTTAAAGGAACTAAATAGTAATTATGAAGACTATAAGTTATTGAAATGTATAAAACTTCTTAAAACGAGAGTTAAAACACTTATTGAATTTTTTGAATATGGTGATTATTTCTTAACTGAAAATTATAAAATTGATGAAAAAGCATTTAATGAGTTAATAAATGAAAATTCAATAAATTATTTGAAAATTTTATATGAAAGATATAAAAATGTTTTAGATTGGAAAAAAGAAATTTTAGAAAAAATTTTGAGAGATTTGGCAAATGAATTAAGTATCAAACCTGCACAAATTATTCATCCTTTAAGAATTGTTCTAACAGGCAAAACCATAGGACCAAGCTTATTTGAATTAGTTGAAGAATTAGGTAAGGATATTGTTTTAAAAAGGATTGAAAGGTTTATTAAATAAATTTAAGCTAAAAGGAAGCTTGTCCAATAAATCATGTTAATTTAGAGATTACAAACAAACTATTATTTTCTATAAACAATTTTTGATGTTACTATTCCAATTTCAAAGATAATGATAAGTGGAATTGCTAAAAGTAGCATACTAAATGCATCAGTAGTTGGAGTTATTATAGCAGAAACAATAAAAATTAAAAGAATAATAATTTTTCTGTTTTTTGAATAGAATTTTGGATTTATAAGTTTAAAAGCTGATAGTAATGTCATAACGATAGGAATTTGAAATAAAAAACCAAAAGATAATGTCATAAATAATAAAAAATTAAGATAATCGTTAGCCCTAATTAATGCTTTTAGATTTTCTGCTGAAAAACTCATTAGAAATTTAACGCCAATTGGTGTTATTACAAATATGGAAAGTAATGAACCACTATAAAATAAAATTAATGACGAAATAAGACCAATTATTAAAACTTTCTTTTCATTACTATATAGTGCAGGTTCAATAAATCGCCAGATTTGATAAACAATAAATGGAAATGATATAAAAATTGAACATAAAAACGATAATTTTAATTTTACACTAAATGCCTCAATTGGAGAAAAAAAGTACAAATTTCCAACAGGTTTTGAAATAATACTTAAAATGTAATCAGAAAATATAAAGCAAAGAATAAAACTTGGAACTAGAAATAAAATAATGTAAATAATTCTTTTTCTTAATTCACCTATATGTTCCCAAAATGTTTGTTCTTTCATAAAACCCTCTCTATGTTTGCTCCAATGTTTTTTAACTTAATTTCAATATCTTCATATCCTCTATCAATATGCTCAATATTTTCAATAATAGTTTTGCCTTCTGCTATCAATCCTGCTAAAACGAGACTTGCACTTGCTCTCAAATCACTTGCGCTAACGATAGCAGATGTAAGTTTTTCAACACCTTTTATAATTGCTATATTTTCAGTTATTTTTATATCTGCTGACATTCTCATAAGTTCATAAGCATGAGCAAATCTGTTTGGATAGATATTTTCCTTTATTATACTAACTCCATCAGCAATAGATAGCAAAGTCATAAATTGTGCTTGCATATCAGTAGGAAATCCTGGAAATGGTTGAGTTTGAATCTCAATTGCCTTAGGCTTTCTTACTCCTTTTACAATAATTTTTTCTTCTTCAATAATTGGAAAAATTCCAGCCTCGTTTAATTTTTGAATAATTGGTTTTATATGCTCTAATATGAAATTTTTTATAATAATTTCATTATTTTCAAAACTACCTGCTACTAAAAATGTTCCTGCTTCAATTCTGTCAGGAATAATCTCATATTCATCAATTTCAAGATTTTCAACACCTTCTATTCTAATTTCATCATATCCTGCTCCATATATTTTAGCACCTGCTTTATTTAAAAAATTTGCTAAATCAACAACCTCAGGCTCTAATGCACAATTAGAAATAATAATTTCCTTCCCTTTCAATAAACTTGATGTCATCATTAAATGTATTGTTGCTCCTACACTTCTAAATGGTAATTGAATATAGGTAGATTTAAACTCATCAACCTTAGCTATAATATTTCCATGCTCTATTTTTATTTCAGCTCCCATCTTTTTTAAACCTTCAATATGAAAATCTATTGGTCTTGGTCCAAATGAACAACCACCAGGCATATAAACGATAGCTTTTTTAAATTTTACGAGTAAAGGTCCAAGGACATATATGCTTGCTCTCATTTTACTTACTAATTCATAAGGTGCTTGATAATTATTTATATTTCTCGGGTCAATTTCTATTATATTTTTTCCAATTTTTTTAACTTTAACACCGAGATATTTCAATAATTCAATCATTGTTCTAACATCTTCAACATCTGGAACATTTTTCAAAATTACAGGTTTGCTTAATAGTATTGAGGCTGGCATTATAGCAAGTGCTGAATTTTTAGCTCCACTTATGATTACTTCACCTACAAGAGGTTTTTTACCCTCAATGATAAATTTCATTAAGTTTAAAATTTTAAATGGTGTGTGTAAAAATTTATTTCTTTGTCTAGTAATTCTGGAAACATATATTTTTCTATATTTTTTCCACCTACCCTATGAATAAGCCTTCGGCTTATAAATACCCATTTTTCGGCCTAGGGGGGCTTCGCCCCATATTAAAACCCCTCGATAAAATCAAGAATTTTATTAAAAATTATTCATAAATTACCAGACAAAGCAAAAATTTATTGCTGTGTCTAGTAAATTAAGTTCTTAATTATCAATAATTTATAAAAGCTTTAATGGAACTATTGATTTAATTAGGGGTTTATTTAAGGGGGCAATAGTCCCCTTGCAGAAAATTGGGCATTTTTAAGCCGAAAGATTAATTTCAGGGTGGGCAGGCAAAATATAGAAATTTTCATAATTACTATACAAAAGAAAAATTCATTGGTGTGTTTAATAATTCTGAAAATAAAGCTTTGATTTATAAATTCCCAATTTTTGGCTACGGGGAAAAAGCCTTCCAATAAGCCTTTTGAAAGGAAAATTTTTATTATAATTTAGCAAATTAGACAAAAGCTTAATCAATCAAATTTTAAAATACTTTTAAAAATTTATTTTTATTAATTTAACAATTTAAAAGTGTTGTGTCCAATAGTTCTATTGAAATATAATTATTTCTATATTTTTCCCACCCTGTATTCAAGCGAACGGCTTATGAATCCCCCCGAAAAATCAATAGTTCTAATAAAATTTTTGTAAGTTATTGATTACTAATAATTTAACACCATTTAAGAGAATTTTCCCAATAAATCAAATTAATTTTATTTTAATTAGATAAATTAAAACAAAAAGTTAATAAATTGATAAATTAAAAATTTAATCATTTTTTAATGCAAAAGTATAATAATTTTTTATTTTTTCCCACCCACCCTGAAATAAAGGCATAGCCTTTAAAATTCCCATATTTCGGCAAGAGGGCTTCGCCCCCTAATAATCCCCCCAAACTAATATTTCCAATAAATTTTTTTATAAATTATCTATTAGACACACCGCTTTTTTCTTGTTTTAAAAAAATCAAATTAAAATTTTTTTAAATTGATAAATTATTAAATTTTATTTTTTAGGATAACTTTTATAAATTGACTTTTTAATTTGCTAAATTAAGGCATAAATTAAATAACTTATTGATAATCAATAATTTAAACCTTGTCACAAACCCCCCTCTTTTTTAAAAATTTCCATTTTTCAAAACTTTAATTTTAATCAGGCAAATTAGAATTTAGTATTTATTGGGGTTTTAGATATATTATAAGTTATTTATTTTCAACAACTTATAAAAATTTTTATTTCAAAAGCTTATGGGGATTGGGAGTCACAAACCTAAAATTTTGAAGAATTTTATTTAGCGAATTAGAATTAGATAATTTAATTAAGTTATTGATTAAGAGTTATTTATTAATTTATCATTTTAATTTAACAAATAACAAGGTGGAGGTTTGCGGCAATTGACATTTGTTTGAGGTATGCTTTAAAATTTTAGGACAGCATTTTGTTATATACATTTTCGTTAGGGAAAATTTAAATTTAGTTAGGTATGGACTTAGTTTGGTTAATGTTTCTCTTTACAAGGCATCAAGCCTTGTTGAAATAGGTTTAGGGGGTTAAAAGGGGAGGTTTCATCTGAAC
>CBFGJN010000075.1:0-7651 GCA_965649115.1 Caldifarciminota bacterium
TGATTTTCTCATTGTTGAAAGAGGAAATAATATAAATGATATAAATTTAGCGAGATGGAGAGAGTATAGTGAAATCATAACTGATAGCCTTTGGATATTTGATAAAAGAGACACTTCGGGTGCTCATCTTGGATGGTATTGGGGAAATTTTATCCCGCAAATTCCAAGACAATTGATGTTAAGATATACAAAAAGGGGTGATTGGGTTTTGGACCCTTTTGTTGGAAGTGGTACAACTTTAATTGAGTGTAGAAGATTAGGAAGAAATGGAATTGGTATTGATATAAATGAAGAGGTTGTGGAGAAAAATAAACAAAGATTATTAAAAGAAAAACTATGAGAGCTCACATTCTTATTACAGATAAACAAACATTTCCGGTTGTTAGAGATAATGGATTTTGGGGTGTGGGCGTAAAAGGAATACCAAATGATTTTAAAAAAGTTATTGAAGAAAACCTGAAGGAACCTAAAAAACCTTACTTTGCTATGATTGCGGATATATTAGGTACTAGAAAAGGAGACATCGTTTTTCTTTATGAGCGACAGGTTGGTTTTCATGGAATTTATAAAATTGCAAGTACTCCCTTTTTTGACCCCTCAAAAATTGGAAGTGTTGATGAAACATACCCAATAAGAATTGAATTAGAGTGTCTAAACTATTTTCAAAAACCTGTTCCAGAGGATTTGCTTTTTTCCACTAAGGAGTATGAATCAAAATGTTGGGTATGGTTTTATAGAAAAATTCAAGGATCAAGAGGAATAATCACAGTAAATCCTGAGACAGCAGAAGTTCTTATAGAATTGCTAGTAAAACTAAATGGAAATGCTATTAATAAACCAAATTCTATGAAAAAATATCCTTCTGTAAAAAAGCAAAAAATAAAAATAGATTTAAAAGATTTACACGAAGATGGAAAGTTGCTAGAAGATATTTTAAGAGCTTGGCTGATAAAAAATATAGATAATCCCAATCATAGTGGTGTTAGGGAGATTTTTGGACCTGTAGAAGATATTGAGTGGTTTGCAAATAATGTTCCTTATCATGTAAGTCGCAAAAACATAGATATACTTGTTTATCACAAAAATGCCAAATATACTGGATATTCGTTGAGATATAAATACAGTGTTGTTGAGTTGAAAAGAGATGTGGCTAAGGCAGATGATGTTTTACAGCTTATTGGCTACTCAAAATGGGTTGCAGGAAGATTGGCAAATGGTGAAGTTGAGATGGTTAGACCTATATTGATAGCTTTTGATTTTGATAGAGGAGCGAAAGAAAAAGTTAAAAATAGTGATTTCTCAGATAAGGGAATAAAATGTTATAAATATAAAGTTGTAGGCAACAACATAGAATTTCAAGAGGTGAAAATATGAAAAACGTAAATCCTTACAGAGTGGTCTTGCATAAAAAAATTAATAAGTTTGAGACCGAAATAGATTTTGAGCATGAACTTTCAGATGGTTTTGGCATCCCTGCTATAGTCGTTGGTTGCCCACTTGAAAGGAAATTCAAGAAATATAAGGGATATGATGAATATGGAGAAAAAGTAAAGGGTATAAATTTTGATGAATGCATGGATTGCGAATACTTTGAAGGACTCGGATTCGGACAGGAAATTCTGTGCCTCTATAAAGAAAAGTAAAAATGAAAGCAAAATGCTTTTACCATGGGAGACAGAAAGATTGATAAATCTCATCCGAGACGAAAATAAAGGTATATGTTTGAAAGGATAGCACTTTTTTTGATACAAACTCATATTTAATAATTCAAGGCAATAGAACTCTAAATCGCAACATAGGAAATCCAATAAATCTAAATTGGGGAGATGTAAAAAAAACGGAAACGCACTTTCAAGCATTTATTCTTCAAAATCTCCAAGTTGAAAATAATAATTTTTATCCCGAAATCTTTGGAAGAAATATAGTTTGGATAGGAAATGAAGTTTTTGCAGGTTCTGGAATGCAAAAAATAGATATAATGACGATAGAAAGAATAAACGAAACTCGCTTGCTTTTCAGGATAATTGAATTGAAACACCCAAAATCTATTGCAGGAATAAATTCTGCTCCCGAACAATTAGAATATTACATAAATTGGTCGCGTGAAGATATTGGAGGACATATAAGGGGTGCTTTTCAATTTAATATAAAACCAATTCTTTTGGTTTTAACCAGTGAGTTCAATAACATTCCGAAAAATGTTGTTAATGAAATTTCTAAATTAAACTCAATTTCTTTTGAACCAGAAATTTGGCAGATTAGCTTTGAAGGGAAAATAAGAAAATGCCCCTAATACCGAAATAAGGCTTATTTTTAGGGCGGATAAAACACGCTTTGTCTAGCAAATAATGTTAAGTCCTTTTACGCACAAATCAGTTTAAGGCTAAAAAATTATTTATTTTATTATTTATCCCCACTCACCTTATATTCAAGGCTCCGCCTTAAAAACCTCGCCCCCCTAAAAGCCCCCCATTATTTCAAGAATTCTGATAAGACTCTTCTCCCCATTAACTCAATTAAAATTAAAGCTTTTTACCCACACTGCTATTTACCGAATACCGGGAGGATTATGGGGGGATTTGCCCCATATGCCGAAAAATGGGTGGGAAAAATAAGAAAAATAAATATTCTCCGAATTACTAGACACAACACTATTTAAATGCTTTGTCCAATAATTATTGTTAAATTCTTGATTATCAATAACTTATAAAAGCTTTGAGGAAATTATAGATTTAAACGGGTATTTATAAGCCGAAGGCTTAATTTCAGGGGTGGGAAAGTGTAGAAATGAATATAATTTCAGAATTATTGGACACAGCAAATAAAATTTCAATCAAACCTTTAAAATTTTAATATGAACATTTTTCCATATAAAGGAAAGTATCCAAAAATAAGTGATAGTGCCTTTATAGCTCCAAATGCAGTTATAATTGGAGATGTTGAAATAGGAGATTATTCATCAGTGTGGTTTTCTTGTGTAATAAGAGGTGATGTTCATTATATAAAAATTGGAAATTGGACAAACATTCAAGATTTAACTATGATTCATGCAGAAAAAGACAAATATCCAACAACTATTGGAAATTATGTATCAATTGGTCATAGAGCAATAATTCATGGTTGTACAATAAACGATTATGTCTTAATTGGAATGGGAGCAATTATTCTCAATAATGCATTTATTGATAGTTGGACAATTGTAGCAGCAGGTTCAGTTGTTAGAGAAGATTTTAGAGGTGAAAAAGGTGTTTTAATAGCAGGTGTTCCAGCAGTTATAAAAAGAAAATTGACAGATGAGGAAATAAAATTAATTGAAGATATACCACAAAGATATGTTAGATATTCAAGGGATTATATAAATGAAGGAATTAAATAAAGCTATTGAAAATTATTTAAAGTTAGCAGGTCTTGATTGGATAATTGACTATATGAAAGTAAAGGAAGTTTCAGAAAAGATTTTAAAATGCTATGATTTTGTTGAATTTTATGATTTTAGGAATGGAAATTTAATTTTAAAGATAAATGATAAGAGAAAAATTATGGAATTTCACTATAAAAAGCCTGACATTATAAAAGCGATAAATACAATAATCGGACAAAAAATCGTTAATAACATCATATTGAAATGAAGAAATCAATTGTTTTCATCTTTTTATTCTTTGCTTGTCAAAGACCATTTATTCAAAAAGAAAAAATAATTCAAATTGATACATTAAGTAATGTTTTAAATAATGAGCCAATTGTAAAAGTTTTAATAGCAAGTTCAGATAGTTTTAATATAGAATTTCCTGATAGTTTTTATGTTATTAAAAAAGATACAATTATCAGAGGCTTTAAAGGGAAATTACTTTTAAAATTTAAAGAAGGAAAACCTGCAAAATTGAACTACTATAAAGTTATTTCAAGATATAACAATGTAGAAGATGCCATATTAGATATCATAACATTTTCAAAAATAAATAAAAACTTCCAATTCAAAACAATCGGAATTAAATTGAATAATGTTGATACAAGAGAGTTTCTTCTATTAGAAGGTCCTTATGATAAACTTGATAGCATAAGAGAGGATAAGAAAGTTGCATTATTAAATAAAATTCAAGAAGGGAAAGTTGTTTTAAAGTACAACAATTTTGAAAAAATTTTAGAAGTACCATTTGAAATTCATCCAAAAAATTATATGACAATTAAAAATTTCTTAATTGACGATGGTTTAAATCCAACAAGCGTTAAAACAAGAAGCTATAAAGGTTATTTTGAAGTTTGGACAGATATAAACGCTAAAAACATATTGATCGTTAATATAATAAATTTTGAAAATTATATAATGGGAATTTTACCATATGAAATGGCAAATAATTTTCCCATTGAAGCATTAAGGGCACAAGCAATTTTAGCAAGAAGTCATGCTTTATCAGTTTATAAAAAGAAGTTAATGTTATTATATCAGCCCTATGATTTAACAAGTGATGTTTGGACACAAGTTTATGGTGGAATTGATAATATAAATGAAAATGTTCAATTAGCAGTTAATCTAACAAAAGGTTTATTTTTAACATTTAATAATAATATCGTTTATGCACTTTTTCATTCAAGTTGCGGAGGAATTTTAGATGATGGGAATTTGTGGAATTATCAACTAAATTATTATTCAACAAAATTAGATGATGAAAATGGTTCAATTATAGATTTAAGTGATACAATTTTCTTAAAGAAATTTATAGATAGCTTAAATGTCAATGTTTATTGTAATAATAACGATTTTTATGGAGCAAAGACTTCTTTTAGATGGAAAGAAATTTTTAGAATATCTGAAATGGAGAAAAAATTAAATAAAAAAATAATAGATTTTGAAATTTTGGAAAGAAGCAAAGGAGGAAGGGTTAAAAAACTTAAAATTAAATTTGAAAATTCAGATACTATAATTGAAGGAGAATTAAACATAAGAAAATTCTTTTATAAGAATAGTTATTTAAAAAGCTCATTATTTTATCTTCAAAAAAAGAATGATAGTTTAATAATTATTGGAGGAGGATTTGGACATGGAATTGGATTATGTCAATATGGTGCTGCTGAAAGAGCATTAAAAGGACAAACTTATTATCAAATAATAAATGCTTATTTAAGTAATGTTGAAATTAAAAAGCTTTATTAATGTTTGTATTTTTCCGCATGAACTTTCAAGCTTTATAAAATCATTAACTTTAACCTTAAAAGCAATATCTTCAAATTCATATGCAATTACATCAGAAATAAAGAGTTTATGAAAGAACTTCTTAACTTCAAGAAAAATCTTCTCCTTTTCAAAATTTTTTATTTCAATTTCATAAGTATTTTCATTTATTTGAAGTTTAAATTTATTTTCAATTTCATTAGAAATGAACTCACTAAATGGACTATAAGTATCTAATGCATAATCTCTTATATCATTAAAGCAATCTGTAAAAAAGCTCAAAATCATTAAAAAACCAAAAATTCTATCCTTTCCAATAACAAGGCCAACTTGTGGTTTTAGATATAACTCCTCTTTTATTGTCAAAACATCAGCTGATGGACTTATTACACAATTATTAGCTCTTAAAAACTTAAATTTAAATTTACTATCAATTGTAATAATTTTAGATGGTTTGATAGGAGCTAACATCTTTTCAAAATCGTACAAAAGCAAAAATTCACTATCTTTTAAATCTTCCAAGTTAGAACCACTTAAAATCCTCAAATACCTTCCATCAAGCCTAACAAATTTAACTTTTTGATTATAATTAATACGAGATATTTTCATTTTAAAATTTATGGGGGTAAAAAACCCCCCTTATTAAACATCATAATAAAGATAAAAATCAAGTGGTGTAATTCTTAAACGATATTCCAAAATTTCATTTTCGTATTTATAATTTACAAATTTTTCAATGAGTTTTTCAGAGAAAACACCTGTCTTTGTAAGTAGTTGTTTATTTTTTATTAAATTTTCAATAGCTTCTTCTAAACTCCTTGAAAGTTGTGGTATATTAGCTTTCTCTTCGTCTGATAATTTATATATATTTTTATCAAGAGGTTTGGGAGGTTCTAAATTGTTTATTATTCCATCTAATCCTGCTATTAAAATTGAAGAAAATGCTAAATATGGATTTGATGAAGGATCTGGAAATCTTACTTCTATTCTTTTTGATTTTGGATTATTAGAGTATAGTGGAACTCTTATTGCAGCACTTCTATTTCTTTGAGAATACGCTAAATAAATTGGTGCTTCATAACCTGGAACTAATCTCTTAAATGAATTCATAGTTGGATTTGTAAATGGTAAAATTACATTAGCATTTTTCAATATCCCTGCTATGAAATTCAAAGCTAATTTTGAAAGTCCTCCATATTCATTTCCATAAAACAAATTTTCATTTTCCTTCCATAGAGAAATATGAACATGCATTCCTGAACCATTATCTCCATAAATTGGCTTTGGCATAAATGTAACAGTTTTATTATATTTTTTAGCCACATTCTTTAAAACATATTTATACCACATAACCTTATCAGCTATATTTAATAAACTGTCGTACTTTATGTCAATTTCTCCTTGACCGCCAGTCGCTACTTCGTGGTGAAATGCTTCTACTTCAATACCAAGCTTTTGTAAAATTAAGCTTGCTTCTGCTCTAATTTGATGAAGGCTATCAGAAGGAGGAACAGGTAAATATCCTTCTTTATGTCTTATGGTATAGCCTAAACTTTCGTAGTTTTTCGTATTCCATCTTGCCTCAATAGAATCAATTTCATAAAAGCTCTTGTTGGTATTTACATCAAAAGCAACTTTATCAAATATGAAAAATTCAATTTCAGGTCCAATATAAACATTATCTGCTATTTTGGTGCTTTTAAGATATTCTAATGCCTTCTTTGCTGTGCATCTAGGGTCTAATTCATAAGGTTCCTTTTTTATAGGTTCATAAACATCACAAAGAAGAACAAGTGTTTTGGGTTCCATAAAAGGGTCAATTTTTGCTGTTGATGGGTCTGGAATTAGAAGCATATCAGATTCATAAATTTCTTGCCACATTTTTATTGAAGAACCATCAAAACCTATACCTTCATAAAATGAAAATTCGTCAAGAGCATTAGAAGGAATAGAAATATGGTGCCAAGTTCCCAAAATATCAACAAACCTTAAATCAACAACATCTATATTTTCTTTTTTTATAAAATCTAAAATCTCCCTTACTGACATGTTTAAGCCTCCTTTTTAGTTCTTTGAAAGAATTATTTAGACAAACAGCTTTGTTCTAATTTTTGCCACAACTTTGTGGCTATGGGCGGTGGAGGGTTCGAACCTCCGACCTCTCGGTTATCAGCCGAGCGCTCTTCCTCTGAGCTAACCGCCCAAAATTAAGTTTGAAATTTTAAAGGATAAGTTATAAATTGTTTTGTTGTGTCCATTTTTGGGCTTTGGGGGGTTCAACCTTTTCATTTCCCCCCACAAATAAATAGTTTTTTAATTCATCAAATTCAATTTATCAAATTAAATTTAATAAGTTATTCATTATCAATAATTTAAAATTTTAATAGCTTTACCTCTATCGCTTTCTCAATAAAAATTCAATTTTTTGAAGTTTTAATTTGTCATTTTAATCTCATTTAAGTTGCTTATTTCCAATAACTT
>CBFGJN010000076.1:0-6809 GCA_965649115.1 Caldifarciminota bacterium
ATAATGAATAGTTTTTATAGTTATAGTAATTTGGCTGATTGAGGGGTTGATATGGGAGGGGATGAGTTAAAATATAGTGGGGGTATCCATAGGGAAGGTAGAGGGGGAATTATTGGACAAGGCAATTCAAATTAAAACTGATGATTTAAAATTTTATAACTTTACGATTGAGAATGCTAAAATGTTAAATTGTTTTGAAATTTATATATATGAGAATTTTAAAGATATTGTTGAAACAAAATATGAAAAAAAATGGATTGAACAGAATAAAACGATATGGACGATAAAGTTAATAAAGATAAATGAGCCTAAAATTCAAGTGAATTTAAAGGAAATAAGGAGGATTGAACAAATGCCAAGCTTTAAAACAAATTTTATAGATTTTCGGACGCTTGAAAACCAGGTTTTTAAAATTGAAGAGAATTTAATAGTAAAATTTTTTAGAAGCTTTCAAAGAGATGATGAATGGTTAATTGAAACACTACTTTCTGAAAATGGTTATGTTCATTATTTCTTTACATCTTTAAGAAAAAAAGGTAGTTATTATGTTTTATCAGTTTCAAATTTTAGTGAGGTTATAAAAACCGAGGGAATAAAAAAATTTTTGGAAAATTTATCCTCTAAAATTTCAAACTTGAAATGAGAGAGATTTTAAAAGATAAAGATAAGAAGCTTCGTAAATTCAAAGGTAGGTTGGATTCACTTGAAGATTTTGTTAATCCTGAATGGTGGAAGTATATATTTGACTCAATATATCTCAAAACTGATGCTGATGTTGTTATGGATGATGAACTTACTGAAAAGGAGGTTGATATATTTCTTGAAATTATAAAACCTAAAAAGGATGATAGAATACTTGATTTAGCTTGTGGTCAGGGAAGACATACGATTGAATTCTATAAAAGAGGATATAGAGAAATTGAAGGTATTGATTTATCTGAATATCTAATAAGGAAAGCCAAACAAAGAGCAAAAAAAGAAGGTTTAAAAATTAAATTTAGGAAAGGCGATGCAAGAAATTTACCTTATAAAGATAATACATTTGATTATGTTCTTATACTTGGTAATAGTTTTGGATATTTCTCAAATGCCTCTGATGATTATAAAGTTTTAAGAGAGGTTTTTAAGGTCTTAAAACCTTATGGAACTTTACTTTTAGACATTGCAGATGGGAATTATGTTAGAAACCATTATAAGCCATATACTTGGGAATGGATAGATGATAAATATGTTGTTTTAAGAGAAAGACAATTATCTCATGATAAAAGACTTTTAATTTCAAGAGAAATTGTAATTCATGCTCAAAAAGGTGTGATTGTTGATCAGATTTATTCTGAAAGACTATATTCGCAATCTGAGATTGAAGAAATACTAAAAAGTGCAGGTTTTATAGATATTACATTTCATACGAATTTATTAGCTCAATCGAAAAGAAATATGGATTTAGGTTTGATGGAAAATAGGATTGTTTTAACTGCTGTTGCTCCAAAACATAACATTAAAATTAGTCCTAAAATTAAGATATTTAATATAACAGTTTTATTGGGTGATACAAATTTGAAATCTGATAATAATTATGAAATTGAATCAATAAAGCAACTAAAAATTGCTCTTTCAAAGCTTGAAGGTTATAAGTTCAATTATATTGAAAGTCATAAAGGATTATTCTATGACCTTGGAAATTTAAAAACAGATTTAGTTTTTAATTTATGTGATGATGGCTATAATAATAATCCTAAAATGGAATTACATATTCCGGCATTATTGGAAGTTCTTGGAATACCTTATACGGGGTCCCCTCCTCATACACTTGCAATATGCTTTGATAAATCACTTGTTAAAGCAATAGCCAATTCTCTTGATATTCCTACACCTGATGAATATCTTATTATGCCTGATGATACGACATATAACATTCCTGCAAATTTTCCCGTTATATTAAAACCCAACTTTGGCGACGGAAGTGAAGGGATATATAAAGATTCTGTTGTTTATAATCCTATTGAATTTACAGAAGTTTTAAATAGATTGAGAAAGCAATTTCCTGATATTCCTATTCTCGTTGAAGAATTTTTAACAGGTGATGAAATTAGTATAGGTATTCTTGGAAATTTACCTTACGATTATGAGATATTACCAATTTTGAAAATTGATTATTCTGAACTTCCAGAGGATTTACCACCAATTTGTGGTTATGAAGCTAAATGGGAATTTGATTCTGAATACTATAAGAAAATTAAGTATATTCCAGCAGAGCTTGATAAAGATATTGAAGAAAGATTGTACGATATGGTTCTAAAATTATACAATAGACTTGATTTGAGGGATTATGGAAGATTTGATATAAGATTTTCTGCTGATGGTATTCCTAAATTGCTTGAAGTTAATCCTAATCCTGGTTGGTCTTGGGATGGAAAATTAAAAATTATGAGTGAATGGAAAGGAATGGAATATGAAGAAATGCTTGAAAAAATAATAAGATATGCTCTTAAAAGGTACAATTTAATTTAGATTTGTCTTGTCTAATAATTAAGGCTACGCCCTCCTTCAAAACTATAATTTCAGAAAATTTTTTATTTATATTTACTTAAAAATTCATTCTTAAATTCATAGAAATAACCACCTTTTATTGAGTCTCTAATTTTTCTTAAAAAATTAACAAAAAAATAAACTGAATGATAACTTGCTAAAATTCCAGCACTTACTTCACCAATAGAAAATAAATACCTAATATATGCTCTTGAATAGTTTTTACAAACTTTACAATCACAATTTAAATCAAGGGGTCTTTCATCATTCTTATATTTAGCATTTTCTATTCTTAATACTCCCTCGCTTGTAAATACACTACCCCTTCTAGCATTTCTTGTTGCTATAACACAATCAAACAAGTCAATACCATAACTTACATATTCTATAATTTCCTCAGGTTTTCCAATTCCCATAGCATATCTAGGTTTATTTTCGGGTAGTTTGGGAGCAAATGATTTTACAACCCAATCTCTTTCCTCTCTTGGCTCTCCAAGAGCAAGACCTCCAATCGCATAACCATCAAAGTCCAATTTCAAAATTTCAGAAAAACTTTTTTCTCTCAAATCTCTAAAAAATCCACCTTGTATAATACCAAAAATTGAAGACTTTGGTTTAAGCTCGTCATAATAATCTCTTGAAATTTTAGCCCATTTTGTAGTAAGTTCAACACTAATTAAATTTTCCTCATAAGTTGAAGGATAACTTGTAGGGTAATCAAGAACCATCATAATATCTGAATTCAATTTTATTTGAATATCAATAACTTTTTTCGGTGTAAGCTCAATTAATGAACCATCAATATGAGATTTAAATATAAAACCATCTTCTTTAACTTTTCTAAATTTAGAAAGTGAAAATACTTGAAAACCTCCCGAATCCGTAAGAATAGAACCTCTAAAATTTATAAATTTATGTAATCCTCCAAAAGAATATATTAAATCTTCACCTGGTCTTAAATGTAAATGATAAGTATTACAAACGATAATTTGACTTCCAATTTCCATTAAGTCTAATGTAGTTAGAGATTTTAGAGTTCCAGTAGTAGCAACAGGCATAAAGTTAGGAAGTTCTACTACAGATGTTTTTGTTTCCATTATTGAATATCTTGCAAATGTTTTTTCGTCCTTTTTCAAGACCTTAAACTTTAACATAAGATGGAGAAATTTTAAAGTTAAAAATGTATTCTTTTTTGCTGTGTCTAGTAATTCTGAAAGTATTTATTTTTATTTATTTCCCCACCCGCCCTGAAATATAAGCCTACGGCTTATAAATACCCCATCTTTTGCTATGGGGGGCAGAGCCCCCCACTAAAACCCCCCATAAAATTAATAATTTTCTTAAAATTTTTGTAAATTACTGATAATCAAAGACCTAACAATAATTACTGGACAAAGCAATTCTTTTTTGCTGTGTCTAGTAATTCTGAAATATAGATTATTTCTTATTTTGCCCGCTCACTCTGAAAATAAGGCTTCGCCTTAGCTTCGCCCCCCTAAAATCCCCCCATTAAATCTATAATTTCCCTAAAAATTTTATAAGTTATTGATTATCAAGTGATTGACAATAATTACTGGACAAAGCAATTCTTTTTTGTCCAGCCACCCTACGAAATAAGCCTTTTGGCTTTAATAATCCTCCGAAAAAATCAATAATTTTCTTTATCCTTTAAAATTTCAATAATGATCATATTTGAAAAACTTTATTTTTAATCTATATTTTGGCTATTTTTTCTGCCCAAGTATTTAATTTACTTAGCTCTCTTTCAAGGGAGTTCTCATCTTCAAATTCATTTATGTGATAGTTTGAAAATATAACAAAAACTTTGGTGAAAGGTAATGGTAATTCAAATCTATCCCAACTTTCAAAAGTTATAAATTTTTTATATCCTACACCAATTAGTGTTATATTTGCATTTAGTTTTTTAAGTAATTTAAATAATTCAGGCTTTATTTTGTGTCTTGGCCCAAGAGGACCATCTGGAATTATTCCTATGGATAACTTAGAATTATAAGCTTTTATAATTTCAAATGCTCCCTTAAATCTATCTTTCCTGTATGAACTTTCAATAACTTCAAATCCATAACTTCTTACAATATAACTTGCTATTTTCCCATCTTTACTTGGTGATATTAAAACTTTCCCTTTTTTGCCTTTAAGAACTCTCAAAAGTGGAAAAATTTTATTATGCCAAAACAAATAAACACTATAATCTGGTCTATAACCCAAAACTTCAATTTTTAATGTCATAACATAAACTTTGTAAAGAATCTTTAGGAAAAACATTTCAAAATTTTAAGGGAACTTTGAATTAGTAGAGTGCTGTGTCTAGTAATTCTAAAATTATTTATTTTATTATATTTCTCCCACCCACCCTGATAATAAGCTTTCGGCTTAAAAATGCCCATATTTCGGCAATGGGGCTAATGCCCCCTTCAATAACCCATAAATCTTTCACGAATTATTGATTATCAATAACTTAATATCATTTACTAGACAAAACATTAGTAGAGTTAATCTTTTAAAATTTTCAAAAATCTATTTACCCAATCCTCTGGTTTAGCATTTTCTAATACCAATTCTTTTGAATAATGGACAAGTTCGTTTCTTAAATGAGGATCTCTTAATTTTAAAATTTTTTGTCTTAAACTTCTTATATCTCCGACTTTGAAGTGAAAATCTTCTCTAACAAAATCCTTTGCTCCAACTTGTTCAGAAACTATAACAGCCAATGATGACATTATAGCTTCTATTACGACATAACCAAAAACCTCGCTTTCTGATGGTAGAATTAAAATGTCGTAATTTTTATAAACTTCAGACATTTTTTCATAATCAACCTCACCCTTAAACTCAACACACAATTTATTTTTTTGAGCATAATTTCTCAACTTATTATATAGATAACCACTACCAACAATATCAAGTTTATATTCATCCAAATCCTTTAAAGCTTTTAAAACATCAAAAATTCTCTTTCTTCTTATTAATCTACCTACAAAAAGCAATTTTAAAAAGTTTCCATTATGAAATTTATCATAATTAAATTTGTAGATATTGAAAGATGTCCAATTTAAAATGACATTTTTAGCTCCAAGATTTTTAGCATGTTCTACTGACATTTTACTTCCACAAATAACAGAAGTTGCATTACTAAATAAAAATTTTCTAACCAAATATCGGAAAGGTAGAAATAAACTATTACCTTCTCTTAAATTGAAGCTTTCAATCCATAAAAAATATGGAATTTTTAAATTCAATAAACTTTTAGCAATTTGAAATTCAAGGATGTTTAATCCTCCACTTATAACAACTTTTTTAAATTTTCTAAAATTGGGAAATTTTTTTAAAATTAGAATACTTCCTATATCCTTTGAAAGTTTATTTAAAATTCTATAAGTTTCTATTTCCTCATAAGGAAAATTTATCTCATTTATATACTTTTTCCAAGTTTCTCTTTTTGGATTTGAAAAATCTGTAAAAAAGAAAATAATTTCATTTTTAAGATTTTCATAAAGCAAATTAAATAAATAAATTTTTTGAGGAGTTGGATAGTTATTTATAAATGCTATCACTAATCACACTTTGAAAAACCACAACTTAAACAAAATGTTGAACAATCCGCAAATTCTCTTGCTTTTTCCCCTTTTAGTAAGGTTCTATTTGAACAATTTGGACATATTTCAGCATCTTTTAAGACTTCCATTTCCAATTTTGGTTTTATATTTCCTTTTTCATCTATAAATGTTAAAGTTGGCGTTGTTATTTCTCCCTTTGCTTCGAAATTGCCATTTCTTACACCTTCAAGAAATAATTTTAATGCTAATCCTAAAACAGCAGGTTCAGATGGCATGTAAAATCCTTTATATACATAACCTTGACCTTGTATTTCCTTAACTTTAAATAAGTTCTCTACAATAAATCTTGGGTCGTCATTTTCAGAAAGTTTTCTTAAAACTGCTGAAATCATCATAGAAAGAGCAGTACTCCATTCAAGTCCAACCATATCAGAGCTATGTGCAAAAATTTCAATTGGCATACCTCTTTCATCAGAATTAACTGTAACATACCACTTCCTACCTTTATATTTGATTTTATAAGTAACTCCACTTACAGCAAATGGTCTTTCTTTTTTAATAGGTTTTAATGAGCTTTCTTTTTTCTTCTCTTCCTTCTTTTCACTAATCAAAACACCCTCCCTACTACCTTCCCTATATATTGTTATACCTTTACATCCTTCCTTCCAAGCCATAAAATAGAGTTTTTTAACAGTTTCTACA
>CBFGJN010000077.1:0-6286 GCA_965649115.1 Caldifarciminota bacterium
GGCTCCGCCCCCCATAGCCAAAATATGGGTAAGTAAAGCCGAAGGCTTAATTATAGGGTGGGTGGGAGAAATATAATAAAATAAATAGTTCCAGAATTACTAGACAAAACATTATAAATTAAACTTTAATGTTTAAAATTTCAAACTTTTGGAAGAGATTCTTAAGCTTCTATTGAAATATGCTCAAAAAGAAAACTATAAAGGATATGATCCTTATGATGCATTAAATAGTCCAATTTTAAGTAGAATAGCTTTCAACAAGCATTTAAGGATTTTTTTTACACAACTTATTAAACATTTACCTTTTAATATAAGGAGATTTTTGCTTATAAAAAAAGACTACAATCCAAAGGGAATAGGTCTTTTTCTTTCAGTTTATTCAAAATTAAAAGATGTTGATAATTATTATATTTTAAAAAACTTGTTATTAAATTTAGCTTCTAAGGGTTATAGTGGTTATTGTTGGGGATATAATTTTCCTTGGCAAAGTAGAGTTTTTTATTTAAAACCATTTACACCCACAATTGTAAATACTTCGTTTATAGCACATGCTTTTTTGGATGCTTATGAAACATTTTTTAATCAGCAAGATTTAGAAGTTGCAGCTTCAACAATAAAATTTATCTTGAATGATTTAAATATATATAAGGAGGAAGATTTTATTGTCTTTTCATATACGCCGATTGATAATCTAAAAGTTTTTAATGCAAGTCTTTTAGGTGGTTCAGTTATTTCAAGAATTTCAATTATAAAAAGTGATGACAATTTAAGAGAAATTGCTTTAAAATGTGGCTTGTTTGCTTATAAATTTCAAAATGAAGATGGTAGTTGGTTTTATGCACCAAATATAAGATATATTGATAATTTCCATACTGCTTACAATTTACTTTCATTAAAGTGGATATATAAGGCAACGCAGGATAAAAGAATTTTAAGTGCTATTGAAAAGGGCTACGAATTCTATAAAAAAAACTTATTTACAAAGGATTTTTTGCCGAAGTACTATCACAATAAACTTTATCCAATTGATATTCATTCCTATGCAACTGCTATTATTTTATTCTGCGAATTTAATGAAAGAGATATTGCTAAAAGAATTTTTGAAAATGCTCTGAATAGAATGTTTGATTATAAGAAACATTATTTTTATTTCCAAGATTACAAGTTTTTTAAAATTAAAATTCCTTACATCAGATGGTCAATAGCTTGGATGAGTTATGCTATTAGTAAGCTCTTTTTAAATGAGTAATTATAATCTCATCTATATTTATATAACTTGGAAGCTCAATTATAAACTTTACAATTTTTGCTATATCTTCTGGCATTAACATATCATCTGTTTTTCTAAATTTATTTCTTTCCCAAATTGGTGTCCAAACAGCACCGGGCATAATTAAACTAACTCTTATATTCTTTCTTAAAAGCTCTTTTCTTAAAGCTTCGCTAAATCCTTTTATTCCAAATTTAGCAGCACAATAAACTGTCCAATTTTCAAATGCTATTTTTGAAGCAATTGAACCTATATTTATAATAATTCCGTTTTCATTTATATCGTCAATAAGAAGTTTTGTAATTAAAATGTGAGATTTTAAATTTATGTCAATTTGTTCTTCAATTTGTTCAATTGAACTATTGACAAATGAATTAACATAGGCAATTCCAACATTATTTATTAGAACATCAATTTTTAATGATTTTTCAATAAGAAATTCTTTAATTTTTTTTATATTTTCAAGGTTTTTCAAATCCAAAAATAAATCTGGTCCATTTCTTGAAATACCAATTACATTATAGTTTGCTTCCTTTAAAAGTTTATAAATTGCCTTTCCTATTCCTGAACTTGCTCCTGTTATTAGAATATTCATATAGTTTGAAATTTTAAAAGATAATGCTTTAAAATTAGTTTATGCTTGTCATAACTTTATCCCAGTCAATGTTGATGGGTCCTCCTATTGTTATAAAGGAGGGACCAAAGAATATATGGGTATATAATAAAAAATATCAAACATCTCCTATTGAGTGGACATATAGTGCTAATCCTAATGAAAAAGTTTTTGGAATTCCTCAATTCTTTAAGGGAGATTGTCCTTATGCTAATGAAAAAGTTCTTACCAATGAATCATGTGATTTCTATTATGCTTCTGATATTGTTGATTTTAATGAAAGTACCTTAAAGTTATATGTGAAAGGAAAAGGTAAATTTAGAATAAGTGTAAATTCTTCCAAAGGATATATAAATCAGGAGGTTGAGCTTAACGACAACTGGCAAGAAATTTCATTTGACTTAACAAAGGCTGTTCATATTACTCAGCATGGTGACAAATTAAAAACGAATTTAAAAATTTCCTTTACACCCCTTACTAATAGTTTTGAAATATATGTTTCAAAGTTTATTTTAAAATAGGAGGTTAGTTATGATTTTCTTTATTTTGTCTGATGCTCCCTTTGGTAGTGAGGTTAAATTAAGTAATTATACAATGTCTTCTTGTGGTCAAAATGTAGAAACTGATATTAAAAAAGTTGGGAATACTGTTGTTGCTGCTTGGATAAGGGGTGATGGTTCTCAATATGATGGAAATTGGCTTGCTATGAGTTTTGATGGTGGTAGTACATGGTCTGGCGCTATATATTATTCTTCTAATAATTCTAATTGTTGGATAGGAGACCCTGCTATTGCTATTCAACCTGATAACCCAAATATCATTTATTTTGCAGGTATGGTTTATTGTAATCCAAATAGTACAACTGGTGAAGTTTATTTTTGTAGATGTACAGCAGGTAGCAATTGTACTAATTCTGCTAATTGGTCTTGTGGAGTTGTTGGACCTAATGATAATTGGGCATATTTTAAAGATAAACCTTGGATTTTAGCGCTTGGCAATAATACGGTTTTAGTGAACTTTACAACTGATAAATTCACAGGTAATTACAATTTAGCAATTTATAAATCTACTGACAATGGTCAAACATGGCAGCAAATATCCTATACTAATTGGCCTTCTACTGTTGGTTATTGGGCAAAAGATGGAAACAATATATATATGTCATATAATGATTTTTCAAATGCCAATAATGGGGTGATTTACGTTGGATTTTTAAGAAGTCAGGATAATGGGAATAGTTTTAGTGATATTGCTTGGGTTGGATTTAACTATGGAAGTACGACTTATTGTCCTAACTACCAAAGACCTGCCAAAATTCATGACCACATAACTGCAAGTAATGGCAAAGTTGCTGTTTCTTTTGTTGATGGGAATTGTAAAGTTAGGGTTGGTGTATGGAATGGAAGTGGAAATAGTTTAACTGTTTATCAAATTGCTCCAAGTGGTGGTGGTTCTCAACAAATTTTACCAATGTTAGCGAGCTCTGGCTCTACAATTTTTGCTCAATGGCAAGGGAGAATAAGTTCATTTAGTTCTTGTGGGGGATTTACTATCGGGACATGGGCTACTTATTGGTCCTATTCAAACAATTGGGGTCAAACTTGGTCTTCTCCAAGTAGGGTTAGTTCATCTGATTTTTATTTTAGTGAGAATCCACTTGGTCATGACTATAATGGATGGATTATAGATAATGGTAAAATTTATACAACTTGGGCAAACGATTATAGGGATAATAGCACAGGTGATACGTATTATAGCTGGACAAGTACTGTTAATTTAGAAGAAAATTCAGATTCTAAAATTCCAATTACAATAAAATATCAAAATAATAAAGTTATTATTCAATCACTTGAAGACTTTTCAATATATAAAGTAAATGGAACGCTTGTTAATTTCTATAATAAAGGAAATTATGAAATTTCTTTAAAACCTGGTATTTACTTTGTAAAATCAAATAATTTTAGTAATAAGTTTATTATCAAATAAATTGGGGGGTGTGTCCCCCATCTTTAAACTTTCAAACTTAATATGAAAAATTTTGAGATATTTATTATTTTCATTGTTGCCATAATTTTATTTTTTAATGCTATATTTGGCAAGCTTCTTGTTATGACGGATGCAATAACTGATGGCATATATTTATATGAATTCATAAGAAATGAGATATTAAAAGGAAATTTTCCATTTTGGAATCCTTACATATTTTATGGTATGCCTACAATTGGAACATTACAATTTGGTTTATATCCATTTTTTGTATTTTTAATTATTTTGCCTGCAAAATTCTTTTTAAATTATTGGGTAATTTTTCATTTTATTATTTGTTATATTGGAATGTTTTTACTTGTTAAGAGAATTTTAAATGATAAAAAAATTGCTTTATTTTCAAGTATTTCATATTCTTTAAGTGCTATTTTTTTTGGTTATATTTATAGTGGTCATCTTGGAAAACTTGCTATTTATTCACTTTTACCATTTTACTTTATGTTTTTAAGAGAAATTTTTATAAATCCAAATTTTAAAAATGCTTTAATTTTAGCTTTATTCACCTCTCTAATTTCATTAAATGCTCATGTTCAAATGCTTTACTATTTAATTTTATTTACTTTAATTTATTCAATTTACGAATTGTTTTTTATTTTTAAGGAAAGCAATAAGAAGGCATTTAAAATTATTTTACTTGGTCTTTTTGCACTAATTATTTCAACAATCATATTTCTTGGTCAATTTCTTCCAATTTATGATTATACAATAAATTATTCACAAAGAGGATTAAAGGGAGATGATTATCAGTTTGCTATTACTTGGTCTCTTGGATGGCAAGATTATATTTCTACATTTATTGGAGGTTTTAGTGGCTTTTCTATTGAAAGTCCATATGCTCACTATTGGGGTCCAAATCCATTTAAAATAAATTCAGAATATCTTGGTATTGTTGTTTTTCTGATTTTTGTTTTAAGTTTTTTAAATAGCTCCGGAGTAAGGTTAAGGAATATCTTAATTTTCAATTTTATATTATTTTCAATTATTTCTCTTGGTGGTTCAACATTTTTATATAAATTCATATGGTCTATTTTACCATTTTATCAGAAATTTAGATCACCTTCTATGGCATTTTATATTTGTGTTTTTTCATTAATTTTAATATCTTCAATCACTCTAAAAAACATAAAGGAAAACCCAAAACCATATTTAAAAATTCTTTTTATTGTTCCAATTATATTATTTATATTTTGGCTTTTTTCTTCTGAAAATTTAATAAATTCAATTTTTAATAATCCAATTGATAAGGCACAAATTGTTAGTTTTGAGTTTGATAAAATTAGATTTTCTATATTTTTAGCATTTATATTTTCCCTTTTAGCTTCAATTCTTATTTATTCTTATATTAAAAAGTGGATTAGCTTTAATTTTTTAGTTTTTTCATTAACACTTTTAAGTGGTTTTGATTTGTATTTAATTTCAAAAAATTTTATTCAATATGTTGAAGATGACAGAAATATATTTGAAGATGATAATGTTGTTAAATTTTTAAAGGAAAATAAAGGTTATTATGTTGTTTTTCCATTTTATTATAGAACTGATGAAAATTATTTCTCTTTAAAGAAAATTGAGACAATTGGAGGCCATCATGGTGTTCAACCTTATAGATTGTTTAGTTTAATAGGGGCAGAAGGAAGGCTTATGTTAAATCCAGCTACAACTACTGAATTATTAAAAAATCCAAAGTTAAGTGATATTTTATCAATTAGATATGTTATTACTCAAAAACTTCCAAAAGAAACGAATGACCCTATTATTAGCCTATTTTATGAATATGTTAAAAATTATAATAAGGTTTATGATGATGGCTTTTATGAAATTTATGAAAATCCTAATTATTATCCAAAGTTTTATTTTGTTAGTTCATATAAAGTTTCAAAAAACCCAATAGATGATGTCAGAAATTATAATAATAAATTAATTTTTGAAAATGAACCTGATGAAAAAATAAATCATAATGAAAAAGGTAAGATAGGCTTAGAAGTTTTAAAATTTTCGGAAAATTATATAAAGCTTAAAGTTACAATTGAAAATCCATATTATTTAGTGTTTTCAGAGAATTATCATCATCAATGGAAAGCATATGTTAATGGTAAAGAGAAGAAAGTTTATAGGGTTAATTGGACACAAATGGCAGTTGCACTAAATAAGGGGGATTATATTGTGGAATTTGTTTATAAGCCAAATTTAGAATTTTTATCCTTGACATTTTATATTTTTGGCTTTATAATTTTGCTTTGTCCAATAATTATTGTTAAGCGATTGATAATCAATAATTTATAAAATTTTTAAGGAAATTGTTGATTTTATGGGGGGATTATTAGGGGGGCTTCGCCCCCCAAAGCAAAAAATGGGTATTT
>CBFGJN010000078.1:0-6241 GCA_965649115.1 Caldifarciminota bacterium
CGAAGCCCCCCTAATAATCCCCCCAATAAATCAACAATTTCCTTAAAAATTTTATAAATTATTGATTATCAATCGCTTAACAATAATTATTGGACAAAGCAAATAAATTTTGCTTTAAAATGCCCAATCTTTCGGTCTTGGGAGCTCAGTAACTATTATTTACCTCTTCAACAATTTTTATTATTTCTTCAATATCATCTATCTCCCAATCAGCTCCTGAATTTACTGTACCAAAGGTATTTCCATACCTTGCAAAAATTGTCTTTATTCCAACCTTTTTAGCACCAACAATGTCTCTTTCAGCCCAATCACCAACCATTATTACTTCTTCTGGTTTTAATTTTAGCTTTTCAAGTGCTTTTAGAAATGGCTCTGGTTCAGGCTTCCTTTTTCCCGTGTCATCAAATGTTATGACTACATCAAATATATGATGTAAATTCATCTGAACAAGTCTCGTCCAAACTTGTAGTGCTGGTGCATCTGAAACAACAGCTAATTTTATACCTTTTTTAACCAAGCTAAGAAGTGTCCTTGTAACATTTGGATATAAAACTAATGAACCTTCCTTTGCTCTTCTATAAGCTACAATACCACTTGCCAAAATTTTATAATCAATATATCCTAAAAATTCAATTAAAAAATCATCAAAAACTTTTTGATATTCCCAACCTTTTTCTTCATATATTTGAAAAATTTTTTTATATGCAGTTTCAGGGTCTATTTTTAATCCTGCATCTATCATAGCTTCAATAGCACTCTTAATTGAATTTTCCTTAAATCTTGTAAAATCAACAAGTGTATTATCTAAATCAAAAATAATACCTTTAATCACAAATTAAAATTTTAAAGTTAATAAAAATTGCTGTGTCTAAAAATTCTGGAATTATTGATTTTTCTTATTTTTCCCACCCACCCTAATAATAAGCCTTCGGCTTATAAATGCCCATTTTTAGGCTTTGGGGGGCTTTGCCCCCCATTAGACCCCCCATTAAATCTTTATAAACTATTGATAATCAAGGACTTATCATTATTTATTGGACAAAGCAAATAAAAATTACCTTGTCTAGTAATTCTGAAATTATTATTGTTTCTTATTTTCTCCCACCCACCCTAGAAATAAGCCTTCGGCATAATTCCCGCCGAAAAATCAATAATTTCAGCGAAATTTTCATAGCAAATAAAAACTGCTGTGTCCAATAATTCTGAAAATATGACTATATCAAGCATTTGACTTATTTATAATTTCAAAAAAAACTTTTAAAAGATTTGCCTTACTTTCCCCACCCTGAAAATAAGCCTACCTTCTTAAAAATTTCGCTCCCATTAAAACTCACGATAAATCTATAATCTCATTAAATTTTTCTTGAAAATAAAAATTTATAAACAATATAACTTCTCATAACCCTTCTATAATAATTTCTTGTTTCTCTATAAGGTATAATCTCAAAAAACAAATCACTATCTGAATAGTCTAAAATTTTCAACCAATTATTAACTGCATTAATACCCGCATTATAAGCACAAATTGTTAATGAAATGTCATAATTTAAACTTTCAAGAAATTCCTTAAAATGCATAGCACCTATAAGTAAGTTTATTCTTATATCAAATGGTTTATAAGGAACTTTCAATTTTCTTGACCACCTCTTAAAGTCCTCAGGCATTATCTGTGCTATACCCATAGCTCCTGCTGACGATACAACATTTTTATCAAATTTACTTTCCTCCCTTACAATAGCATAAAGTAATTCAATTTCAACACCACTTTTAGCACTTGCATTTAAGAATTCTTCAAAGTAAGGTGTAGGATATGCCATAATTAATATATCTTTTGGAGTTATTGAACTAATTGAGCTTTCTGCTAACTCAATAGCTAAATCATAAGAACCTATTTTATTTAACATATATGCAAGGTAAATTTTATTCTCATTTGTAATAAATCTCCAAAATTCACTTCTAAAACCTAAAATTTCAAGAATTAATGGTTTTTGATAGTTTTCAAATTTTGACTCATCATAAAACGTTGTATCAATAATTTTTGGAAAAAATCCATTTATTAAAGCATAATAACCATTTGGGCTAATTTTTGAAATTTTATTGAGATAATCATCATTTTTAGTAAGTTTATATAACCAATAATATGCTCTTGAAAGTTCAAATTTATCATTTGTAATTTTTATAATTTTTTCAAGTGTAGATATTGCTCTTATGTACTCCTTTTGGGCATAATAAACAAGAGCTTTCCTAAATTGAACTTCCGGAATATTAGTATCCTTGAAAGTCTTAAAAAATAAATCGTACTTTTTTGAGGAAATCGCAATATAGCTTGAATGCCTAACTGCAACTTCAGGATTATATTCGTACAAACTATCAAGAAATTCAAAAGCAGATATAGTATCTCCTATTTCTAATAAGTTTAATGAACATTCAAAAAAGTAGTCCGCCTTTTTAAAATTAGTAGTTTTATATTTTTTACATATTTCACCTGCTTTTTGAAAATCATTTAACTTTGATAAGGCATCAACATAAAAATATAAGGCACTTTCAGGTTCAACAGTTTCCACAACTTCCTTATATTTTTCATTATAATAAAGAATTTGAGCCTTTATTGAAATTCCAAAGTTAATTTCATTTACAAAATTTAATAAAAGTTTTGAACTTGGAAATTTTTTTGATAATTCAAATAAAATTGAAGTATCTTTTAAGGCAAAAAATGTTAATTCATAACTCTTTTGGTCATAATAATTTTTATATTTCTGATAAATTTTAAAAATGCTATCTTTGAGATTTTTTTTTGATAAATCTTCAAGCAGTAAATTCAAAATAGAAGTAATGTACCTTTTTTTAGCATTTAAATTTATAAGTTTTTCAATATCAAATTTTTTAAAGTCTCTTTGGTAAAGATATTCAAAAATCCACTCAATATCAGGATATTTTTTTCTAAAATAATTTAAAATTTCAACATTAGGACTTTCCTTATAAATTAAAGCGTTTTCAATATCAGATGGAAGAAGGACTAAATAAATCATTCATCCGTGTACTTCATATCCATAATACCATTTACATATCCACCCTCATCAACAACAAGAACCTTACAATGTAATTCACCCTCAATTTTGCCACTACTTTGAACTTCAACTCTGTTTTTAATATAAACCTTACCTTCAATTTTACCACTAATAATCAAATCACTTGCCCAAACATTTCCTATTATATATCCATCTTTTCCAACTATTAAAATTCCCTTTGCTTTAATATCACCTTCAACTTTACCATCAACTAAAACACCACCCTCAACCTCAAAATTCCCCTTAAAAATACCACCTTTCCCTAAAATTGTATCTATATTATCAGGTGAATTTTCTTTCTTCTTAAACATCATTTAAAACCTCCACACCTGGCATTTCCTCCCCTGCTAATAGCTCTAAGGTTGCACCTCCACCTGTCGAAACATGAGTGAAATCCTCATCTCTTAAATTAGCTTTATGAATTGCTGAAACAGTATCCCCACCACCAAGAACCGTTATAACTCCTTTCTTCGTTAAATTACTTATAAATTTAGCAATTTCAAAAGTTCCTTTGCTAAACTCATCTTCTTCAAATTTACCAAGCGGTCCATTCCAAAAAATCATTTTTGCATTAATTAGTTCATTTTTGAATAATTCTATCGTTTTTGTTCCTATATCCATTCCCTTATATTCACCATCTATTTCTAAAACTTCCTTTATTTGAGAATTTTTTACAACATGGTCAATTGGAAGAACAATTTTATGATGATATTCTTTAAGGAATTTTTGAGCAAATTCAATAGCATTATTATCAATAACTGAACTTCCAACATTAATTCCTTTTACTTTTAAAAATGTATAAGCCATAGCACCACCTATTAGAACTTTTTCTGAGACATTAATTAAATTTTCAAGAACTTTAATTTTATCAGATATTTTAAGTCCCCCTATTACACTATAAAATGGCTTAACTGGATTTTCCTTAACTTTATAAAGATATTCAATTTCATTCTTCATAAGAATACCTGCTAATCTCAATTTATATTTTAATGCTAAACCATGAACAGAAGCATGCCTTCTATGACTTGTTCCAAAGGCATCATTTACATAAATTTCTGCTAATGGATAAATTTCATTTATAAAATTTTCATCATTTTTTTCTTCACCATCACTAAATCTTAAATTTTCAAGCAATAAAATCTCCTTTGAGTTTAATTTTAAAACTTCACTTTTAATTCTTTTTAAGTAGTCAATATAATTCTCTTCAATCATATCAAAAAATTTAATTTCTTTATTTAGTAGTTTTGAAAGATGAATACTAACAGGTTTTAAAGAAAATTTTAAATCCTTACCTTTTGGTCTTGAAAGATGACTTGCTAAAATAATTTTAGCACCACATTCTAATAAATAATTTATTGTTTCAAGACTTTTTTTAATTCTATAATCATCTAAAATTTTTCCATTTTCAATAGGAACATTAAAATCAACCCTTACAAAAACCCTTTTGTCCTTAAAGGTTTCTTTTGGAACATCTAAAATTGAGAGCTTTTTCATAGTTTGAAAATTTTAAACGAGAAAGAAGTAGTGTGTCCAGAAATTCTAAAACTATTTATTTTACTATATCTTTCCCACCCACCCTGAAAATAAGCTTTCTGCTCTACTTACCCATAATTTCAAAAAAATTTCTTTATTTTCCCATCCGCCCCTCAACTTATAAAAGCTTTGAGGAAATTATAGATTTAAACGGGTATTTATAAGCCGAAGGCTTAAATATAGAAATAATCATATTTTTAGAATTACTAGACAAAGCAATTTAGAATCAGCTTTAAAATTTAAAATCTTCTTTATGGAACTAATTAAAAGAAGAATGTACGGAGAACATTTAACATCTATTGAAATTTTTAAAAATTTCATATTACCAGAGATAAAAGAAGAAATTTACAATTACAAATGGGTAGATTTATTTTGTGGTGAAGGGAACTTGATTTTACCTATTTTAGAGTTAATTCCAAAGGATAAAAGAATTGAATTTTTTGAAAGACATATTTTTCTCTTTGATGTTCAAAGAGAAATGGTAGAAAAAGCGATTTTAAATGCCAATTATTATGGAATTCCAATAGAAATAGTCAAAAGAAACATTATTCAAATGGATACTATTAAAAATTATCCCACTTTTATTTTAAATGGAAATTTACCAGCTTACCATATAACTAATCCACCCTATCTCTACATAGGATATATTGTAAAACACAAAGAAACACAAAAATATTTAGAATACTTTCAAGGAAAAAATGAAGGATACCAAGATTTATATCAGTTAGCCCTAATAAATGATTTAAGAGCAGTTATTAAAAGAATGATATATATTATCCCCTCCAACTTTCTTTTTGGTTTTTCAGTTTCAAATAAAATAAGAGATGATTTTTTAACATTTTATAACATTAAAAAAGCTATTATCTTTGAGAAGAAAATTTTTGATTTTACAGGAATTAATGTTGGCATTTTCTTTTTTGAAAGAAAGGAATTCCCTAAAAAAGAAAGAGTTATCTTTGAAGGAATAAAGATAAATAAAGAAATACATAAGAAGATTTACATTCTTGAACCAAAAAACCATTTCAGAGCGGGAAACGAATTTGAAGAATTTGTTAAAAACCATAAATCATTTAGACCATTAAAAGTTTCCTTTTACTTAACAATAGAAGAAGTTGAGAAAAATAAAGGAGATAAAAAAATTCAAGTTATAGATGCTAATGCCTTTAATGGGAAAGAGTATGAGAGAAAGGTAATATATGTTAATGATGAGCTTTACGAGAAGATAAAATCAAATATACTATTTATCAGAACCGTTGATACGGGTAGTTTTGAGACAAGAGCAGGATTATATTTAATCAAAGAAGTTTTTGGGGTAGATGGTATTTTAGTTTCAAAATCAAGATATAGAACACACCCGATCCAGATATTTTTAAATCCTCAAATATCAAAAGATGATCAGGTATTGTTAAAGGAGTATTTCAACTTAGTCTTGGAATATTTTAGAGAGAAAAGCGATAGTGAGTTTATGACAACTTATAAGTATTCAAATAGCGAATATACAAGAAAGTATTTAGGGCTTTTACAGGTAAAAGAATTAATAGAAACTTTTCCAATTTTGGTTTTAAAAAATGATGAGTTAGAAGAGTTTAAAACTTTAATTGAGAAGAAAGATGTTGAGGAAATAATTTCTTTTGTTAAAT
>CBFGJN010000079.1:0-6211 GCA_965649115.1 Caldifarciminota bacterium
GGGGGATTATTAGGGGGGCTTCGCCCCCCAAAGGCAAAAAACGGGTATTTATAAGCCGAAGGCTTAAATATAGGGTGGGTGGGAAAGTGTAGAAATGAATATAATTTCCGAATTACTGGACAAAGCACTTTTTTGCCAATTTTTTGAGCGATTTTTATAATTTCATATTTTGATGAAAAATCATGTGCCATAATAATTAACTTTGACTTCTTAATTGATTTTATAACTTGCATTCTTCCTACACTTAATTTGCCTGCCTTATAAGCAAGCCTAATAATATCTTCCATATTTTTGTAGGGGCTAAAAAGCCCCTATTTAACAAATTTACTTGTCTTTACAATTTTATCACCCTTAATAGAAATAATGTAAGGACCTTTTGGTATATTGAGAGGAATTTCATAAATGCCCTGTTTTAATTCATAAATGTTAGAAAATACAACCCTTCCAGATAAATTGTAAATTTTTATATTTAACTTATCATCAATAGGCATATTTAATTTTAAGACATTATCTTTAACATCAAATTTGAATGTTAAATTAGCATATTCCTTTTCGGCCCAATTGGTTATATTACAATCAGGTTGATTAGGCCAACCAAAGAATGCAAAGACAGCAATAGCACTATCACCTACATTTAAATTATAAGGTCCAGAAGAGACTGAAACTGCAAAATCAGCATTTGTTCCACTTGCTGAACCACTTGTTCCCGTTATCATACCCCACTTAAATGTCTCATTATAGGGCCAAGGATTATGATTAGCAACTCTAGCGTTACCAAAAGTTCCAGAAACCAATAAAACACCTACATAACCTGTGAAATCGCTTGACCACATATAAGCACCACCCTTAAATTGCCCACTATTACAAACAAAAGTATTAGCATTATCATTACTATAATTATTTAAATCAAAATCTGCAAAAACAGCCATATATGCCCCATTGAGTGCAGAAGAACCCTCATTTCTAAGTTTATATCTTAAAAACACAAATGGAGAGTTTATTTTACCATAAGCAGTAAGATAAGCTTTTATATTTTTAGGAGAAGCAAAGTTTCCATCTGATAGCCTTAAAATATATTCTTCATCACCATAATAAGGTCCTCCAAATAAATCACTCTTATATATACCAAATTCCTTATTTAAGTCATTATCGTTTGAACTTGAATTATAGAAGTTATCAACGAGATAAGAACTTGAATTACCAAAAGCAAACGATGCATAGTACAAAGCACTCGCAGCATTCTTAGGATACCTAAAACCATTTCCGGGTGTTTGGGAAGTATTAGGATAACCAAGTGATCCATTATCAGGAAGACTTAAAAGAACTGTTCCTGTGTCTATATCAACAATAGATAATGGTGGAGAACCAATTGTAATAGGAATACTATAATTAGTTTGATATTGAGTATTTGATGCATCGTAATAAGTTATGGTAATTTTTAAAGTGGCGGTATCACCTATTTGAGCAGAAGAACTAACCTGGAAAGAAAACAAATCGTTTATTGAAGAACCACTTTTTGTATTATTTGCTGGAACATTTCCAAAGTTAATTGTGTTATCTGTAACTGTAATTATTGATGGGTTTGTAGCAGTCATATTAGCAACAACATTATAAGCATCTGCACCACCGTTATTTTTAATCGTAACATCAACATTAACATTTTCACCAGGATCAATATAGCCATTATTATTAGCATCAATTATACTATGATTTAAAACAACAATATTTGGTGTTGTATTAGATGGCGTATTTTGAATAGCAAGTTTAGCATCTATTCTACCCCATCCGCAATTATTGTTAGGCCAAGTACTACCACAACCTGTTGGTCTTACCCTTCCAAAATCAGTAATAATTTGATAAATTTGATAATAATTTAAGGTAGGATTTTTTTCAAGCATTAGTGCAATTACACCAGCAACATGAGGAGTTGCCATAGATGTTCCACTTAAGTTTTGAAATCCTCCTCCTGGCCAAGCAGAGGGAACTGAAACACCTGGTGCTGCTATATCAGGTTTAAAGTAATTCCAATCGCTTCTTGACCAATAAGTTGTATTGTTATAAGGACTTGTATTTGGAGCTGGACCTCTACTTGAAAAACTTGCAATATTATCATTATTATCAGTAGCTCCAACTGCTATTACAATAGGGTAATCACCAGGACTTCCAATACTTCCAGAAGAAGGACCACTATTACCTGCTGCAAAAACAGGAACTATATTATTTGCTCTCCAACCATTCCATATAGCATTCCAAAGCCAGGTATCACCACCAGATCCTCCCCAGGAATTACTAACCTCTGTAACATTAACACCTTGATTAGCTTTCAAGTTAGTAAAGTGCTGAACACAAGTAGTAATAGCACTATTTGAACCAGAACCACTTGAATTAAAAGCTTTACAAGATATAATTTTTGCATTAGGTGCGACACCTATATCATTTGTATAAGGACCCAGACCATCTCCGCCAGCAATTGTTCCAGCAGTATGGGTTCCATGACCATTATCATCATATGGATTAGGTTGATTATTAATAGCATCTTTCCAATACTGACTCAATATATCACCACTCAATGCAGGATGATTAGCATCAACACCGGTATCAATATGTCCGACAATTATACCATTACCCGTATATCCATATAAAATCCAAACGCTATCAGCCTTTATTTTTGATATATTCCAAGTAGCAGCATTTATCTGAGAATTCCCTGATTTATCCCTTACAATGTGAAAATTATCCCAATCATAATATATCTTTTCTATATCATCTCTATTTGAAAAAAGCCTCTCAAAAGCGCCTCTTCTAATTTTAACATATATCGCATTTACTACCCAAAACTGCTTTATTTCATATAAATCAGAATAAGACTTTAAAAATTCAACAAGTTCCCTTTGACTATTGAAGTGATAATTTTTTAGGATATTTACCTTTTCAGATGGAGAAGCTTTGAGATTTTCAGGAAGGACAAGCTGTTCTTTCAGAACAACAAACAACTCAATAGGCTCATCAGGGGATGTTTTATTCAAAATATCCCCCAACTTCGGATCTATTTGTGGTAAATTTAAGATAAAGTAAAGCATAGCGCCCCAGGGGGGACTTGAACCCCCGACCTATGGCTTAGGAAGCCACCGCTCTATCCAACTGAGCTACTGGGGCTTTTGAAATTTTAAAGCATAAATTTTTCTTTTTTCATAATCCAAGGAAAAAAATGACTTTCCCATTACAACCCTATCAACACCCATTTTTTTTAGTTCATTTATATTTTCCCAATTCACACCACCATCAATTGTGATTTTAAAATTTAAATTGCTTTTTATCCTAAAATTAATTAGATAATCAACCTTCCATAAAACTTCCTTAATCATTTCTTGACCTGCAAAACCAGGATTGACAGTCATTACAATGACTTGTTCAACATCTTCAACAAAGGGTAGAATGTACTTTGGATGCGTTTTAGGATTTATTACAATACCAATTTTAAAATTATTTTTTTTAGCAAACTCAATACATTCAAATGTTTCCTCTCCAACCTCAAAATGAACATCAACAATATCAGAACTTTTATAGAATTTATCTATAAATTTTTTTGGATTTTTAACCATTAAATGACTATCTAACTTTAAGTTTGTAATTTTTCTAATAGCATCAACAATGAACATCCCAAATGTTAAATTATCTACAAAATGACCATCCATAATATCAAGATGTAAATAATTCAAATTACATTCCTCAACACTTTTAATTTCTTCATAAATCCTTGTCCAATCAGCAGCAATGATTGAGGGTAAAATTTCCAAATATAAACTAACCTCCCAAAATCATAAGATATAAGATAAAGGTAAAAATTAGAATAATTAAAACTGCGTACGTGCTAAACTTTCCATCTTGAAGAAACCTTAACATTGAACTTATTAAAGTACTAAGAAAGGCAAAAAGTCTTACAATACCATCTATTACTGAAATATCAAAAACTTTATAAATAATTTCAGAAAAGCGTTTTAAGAATTTCAAAATAAACATTTCATACCAATCTGAAAGAATACCCCATCTTGCATATAAAACTTTATAGATTGCTTTTATAATAAAATTTTCTCCAATTGATTTTGGAATAATAGGTTTTTGATACATAAAGAATGCTAAAACTATTCCTAAAACTGCTAACAACTGACTAACAAGTGAAATACTTAGAGCAGAATGTTCATCAAATTTCACATGGGGCAAATAGCTTAAAGCATTTTCAAAATATCCATAAATCCATCCACCTACTATTGAGAATATAGCAAGAACAGTCATAGGAATTGTCATAATGTAATTGCTTTCATGAGCATGCTTGTAGAGTTCCTCATCTCTTGGTTTTGTATGAAATACAAGGAAAAATAATCTAAATGTATAGAATGCTGTTAAAATAACTCCAAATAAAACAAGATAAAATACAATTTTATTTGAGAAATAAGCATATTCAATAATTTTATCTTTTGAAAAGAAACCCGCAAAAGGAAAAATACCACAAAGTGCTAAACTTCCTATTAAAAATGTTATCCAAGTTATTTTCATTTTCCTTGATAATCCACCCATTAACCTAATGTCAAGATTATCATTAAGAGCATGCATTACTGAACCTGCACCAAGAAAAAGCAAAGCTTTAAAAAATGCATGTGTCCAAAGATGAAATATACCTGCCCAATATGCTCCCAAACCAACACCAACGAACATATATCCAATTTGAGAAATTGTTGAATAAGCAATAATCCTTTTTATATCATTATTAACAAGAGCCATAGTAGCTGCTAAAACCGCACTAAAAGCACCAACAAACGCAACAATAAAGCTTGCATCGGGTGATAAGATATATATTGGTGATGACCTTGCTACCATATACACACCAGCTGTAACCATTGTTGCAGCATGAATTAAAGCAGAAACAGGTGTAGGACCTTCCATAGCATCCGGTAGCCATGTATAAAGAGGAAATTGAGCAGATTTACCTGTCGCACCAATAAATAATAAAATTCCTATTAATGTTAAAACCTCTTTATTAATTAAATTAACACTTTTGAAAACCTCACTATAAATGACACTATCAAAAAATGAAAAAATTGTAAATATTCCAAGTAAAAATCCTGCATCTCCAATTCTATTTACTATAAATGCCTTATTACCAGCATCAGTAGCTGACTGCTTTTTAAACCAAAATCCAATGAGTAAATACGACGCAAGTCCAACCCCTTCCCATCCTACAAACATTAAGGCATAATTATTTGCTAAAACCAATAAAAGCATACTAAAAACAAAGAAATTAAGATAAGCAAAGTATCTTGAATAACTTTCATCCTTTCTCATATATTCTATTGAGTAAAAGTGTATCCAAAACGAAACAAATGATACAACAAATATCATAATTGCTGATAAGTTATCAAGAAGAAGTCCAAAGGGAATTCTTAATTTATCAATTGCTATCCAATAGAAGTAGTTTTTATCATATATAAAATTGTGACTGCCTAATGTTATAAAAAGCAATATTGAACTTGAAATTGCTGAAATAAGAAGCATAAATGTCGCTATATAACCACTAAATCTGAAAACGAACTTACCAAAAATACCATTTATAATAAAGCCAAGTAATGGAGCAAAAAGTGTTAAAAGAAGTAAAATATCTATCATGGTTATTTACTCCTTAATGAAAAGAAATCATCTATGTTTGTTGTTTGTTTTAATCTATAAAGATTTACGACAATAGCAAGCCCAAGAGCAACTTCAGATGCTGCTATAGCAAGAACAAGAATTGAGAATATCTGACCATCAAGTGTTTTTGTAATGTTTCCAATAGTAATTAGCAAGAAATTAGCAGAATTAAGCATAAGTTCAAGACCCATAAGCATAATTATTGTATTTCTTCTAAAAAGCACAGTTAAAACACCAATAAAGAAATAAACTAAACTCACTAAAATTATAAGATATGTTTCATTCATAGTCCGAAAATTTTAAAGTTAGAAAGTTTTTCTACCTGCTGTGTCCAAAAATTCTGGAATTATTTATTTTTCTTTATTTTCCCACCCGCCCTAAATAAAAGCCTTCGGCTTTAAAATACCCATTTTTTGCCTTTGGGGGGCAGAGCCCCCCTAATAATCCCCCCATAAAATCTATAATTTCATTAAAAATTTTATAAATTATTGATTATCAATCGCTTAACAATAATTATTGGACAAAGCAT
>CBFGJN010000080.1:0-5954 GCA_965649115.1 Caldifarciminota bacterium
AGTTATTTCAGAAATAGAGGAAGATTTAAATAAAACAGTTCCTATGCATAGATTACTTCAAGGCGATGTTGGAAGTGGAAAAACAATTGTTGCTTTATATGCTTCACTAATTGCTATTGAGAATGGTTATCAGTCTGCTATTATGGCTCCAACTGAAATTTTAGCAGAACAACTATATAATGTTATTAGTTATTGGACATTTGGACTTAATGTAAATGTTGCACTCCTTACAAGTGATATAAAACAAAGTCTAAAATATAAAATTTTGAAAGATTTAGGTGATGGAAAAATTGACTTAATAGTTGGAACTCATGCTTTAATTGTTGAAGATGTCAAATTCAAAAAACTTGGACTTGTAATAATTGATGAACAACACAGATTTGGTGTTAATCAAAGAGCCTTATTACTTAAAAAATCAAAAGAATGGACACCTCATTTTTTAGTAATGACAGCAACACCAATTCCAAGAACCTTAGCATTAACATTTTATGGAGATTTAGATGTTTCCATTATTGATGAGAAACCTTTTAGTCCAAAAATTATTACAAAATGGGTTTTTGAAGACAAAAGACAAGTTGTATATGATTGGTTATTTAGGGAAATTCTTGAAAAAAATAAGCAAGCTTATGTTGTTGCTCCACTAATAGAACAAAGTGAAAAACTTCAAGTTAAAGCAGTTGAGGAAATATACGATTTTATAAATAAAATTAAACCTCCTGAAATTTACATAGGGATTGTCCATGGAAGAATGAATAGAGAAGAAAGACAAAAAAATATGCAAGATTTTAGAAATGGAAAATTTCATATTTTAGTAGCAACAACAGTTATAGAAGTTGGTATTGATATTCCAAATGCTACCATTATGATTATTGAACATGCAGAAAGATTTGGTATATCTCAATTACACCAATTAAGAGGTAGAATAGCAAGGTCAAATTCAACTGCTTATTGTGTTTTAATAACACCAAGAAATGTAAGTGATGACGCAGAAAAAAGACTTAATGCAATTGTTGAATTTACAGATGGTTTCAAATTATCTGAAATTGACTTACAAATAAGAGGTCCTGGTGATTTATTAGGAACAAAACAACATGGAATTATGGAATTCAAATTTACAAATTTATTAGATAATGAACATAAGAAAATTATATCAATAGCAAGAAAAGATGCTATTCTATTACTCCAAAAAGACCCCAAGCTTAGAAATTATCCAAAACTTTTGAAAGCAGTTGAAAGTTATAAAAAAGAATTAGATATTTTAGTAGGTTAAACAATTTATGAAAATTTCAAGAAAATTATTGCTTTGTCCAATAATTATTGTTAAGTTATTGATTGTTAATAACTTATAAAAATTTTAAGAAAATTATAGTTTTTACGGGGGTTTTTAAGGGGGGCTTTTGCCCCCTATGCCGAAAAATGGGCATTTTAAAGCCGTCCGCTTATATTCAAGGTGGGTGGGCAAAACATAGAAAAATATATATTTTCAGAATTACTAGACACAGCAAAATTTTTATGCTTTGTCCAGTAATTATTGTTAAGTAATTGATTATCAATAATTTATAAAAATTTTAAGAAAATTGTAGATTTTACGGGGGGTTTTAATGGGGGGCTATGCCCCCCCATAGCCGAAATATGGGCATTTATAAAGCGAAGCTTTATTTTTAGGGTGGGTGGGAAAACATAGAAAAATAAATGATTTTAGAATTACTAGACACAGCAAAATTTTTATGCTTTGTCCAGTAATTATTGTTAAGTAATTGATAATCAAAGACTTATTAAAAATTCATTAAAATGCTTAAAATAATGGGGGGAGTTTAAGGGGGCGGAGCCCCCCAAAGCCGAAATATGGATATTTTAAAGGCGAAGCCTTTTGAAAAATAAATAATTCCAGAATTATTGGACAAGGCATTAACTTTTACATTTTCAACTTTAAAATTTTAAATATGTCTAAAAATTTATTTCAGACACTTTTTGTTTGGCTAATTATAATAGGTTCGTTTTTTGTGCTTTTTACAATTTTCAATCCAAATAATGCTTCAAAAATTGAAATAACTTACAATCAATTTATTCAATTTATTAAGGATAATAAAGTTTCATCAATTACTATAACTGATAATGAAGTTGAGGGAGAATTTAGAGAACCTATAAGAATACAAAATAGAGAAATTAGGTTCTTTAAGACTACTTTACCTTATAAAGACGAACAACTTATGAGGGAAATGATTGATAAAGGAATAATTATAAAAACAAAAAATAGGAATATGTTTTGGGAAATATTTATAAGCTACATTCCTTGGATTATTCTATTTTTGGTGTTTTGGTTTATATTTTTTAGAAGTATAACTAATGGGACAAGCAAAGCTTTTGAATTTTCCCAAAGTAGAGCAAAAATTTATATAGACAACAAACCAAATGTTAAATTTGATGATGTAGCGGATTGTGAAGAAGCAAAAGAAGATTTAAAAGAAGTTGTAGAATTTCTAAAAAATAGAGAAAAATATATAAAACTTGGTGCAAAAATACCAAAAGGAATATTATTAGTAGGACCTCCAGGTGTTGGAAAAACACTATTAGCAAAAGCAGTAGCAGGTGAAGCGGGTGTTCCATTTTTATCAATATCAGGTTCTGATTTCGTTGAAATGTTCGTTGGTGTTGGAGCTGCAAGAGTTAGAGATTTATTCCAAAAAGCAAGACAATTAGCACCAGCCATTATATTTATAGATGAAATTGATGCTGTTGGAAGAATGAGAGGAAGCGGAATAGGTGGAGGACACGATGAAAGAGAACAAACACTCAATCAATTACTTGTTGAAATGGATGGATTTGAAGGCAAAGAAGGTATTGTTATATTAGCAGCAACAAATAGACCTGACATATTAGACCCTGCTCTATTAAGACCAGGAAGATTTGATAGAAAAATATATATTGGACTTCCTGATGTTAAAGGAAGATTAGAAATTTTAAAAATTCATGCAAAAGGCAAACCATTAGCTGATGATGTCCAGCTTGAAAAAATTGCCCAAATGACACCTGGATTTTCAGGAGCGGATTTAGCAAACCTTATAAATGAAGCAGCACTCTTAGCAGCAAGAAATGGAAGAGATAAAATTACTATGAAAGACTTAGAAGAAGCAAGAGATAAAATCATTATGGGTTCAGCAAAAAAGAATATGATTTTATCAGATGAAGAGAAGAGGAGGGTTGCTTATCATGAAGCAGGACACGCAATCGTTTCAAGATTATTATCTAAATCAGATAAAGTAGAAAAAGTTACAATTATTCCAAGAGGAATGGCTCTTGGTGTTACAGTTTCACTTCCTGAAAAAGACAAGTACCTTTATGAAGAAAGTTATTTGAAAAATCAATTAGCAATTTTAATGGGGGGAAGAGTTGCTGAAAAAATCATATTTAATGAAGTAAGTTCAGGTGCTGCTAACGATTTAGAAAGAGCTACTGAAATTGCAAGAAAAATGGTTATGGAATGGGGAATGAGTAAAATTCTAGGTCCAATTTTCATTTCAAGAGGTGATGAAGTATTCTTAGGAAAAGAACTTGTAAAAAGGAATGGAACTTCTGAGGATTTATTAAAAATTGTAGATAGAGAAATAAAGAATATCTTACAAGAAGCAGAGGAAACTGCTTATAAAATTTTAACTGAAAATTTAGATAAATTAAATAGAATTGCTCAATTATTATTAGAAAAGGAAACAATAACAGGTGAAGAACTTGATGAAATTCTTGGCTTTAAACATGCTGAGAATAAAGCTCAACTTAATTGAGAACCCAAAATTTAAAAATTATAATTTAAATTTAAAATTTTATTTACAAAAAGAAAATGTAATTTTGGACAATTCTGATTTCTTTATATTAATTGGTCATATTGAATCTGAAAGGGATATTGAAATTTTTAAAGAATACAAAAATGAGAAAATTGGCAAAATTGCTATATTACACAATAGTTTTGAAAAAGCTTTTGAAATTTTAAATTATGTTGATAGAATCATTGTTCATCACAAATTTCAAAAAGATATATTATTAAGAATGTTCATAGATAGCACACTTGTTATTCATATTGACTATCCAATTGATTATAAAAAATTTTTAAAACCGCCTGAAGGTATAAAAATTTATATTCCCGATGATGCTGATGACTATGAAATTATAAATTTTTTACTAAATAATTACGAAGTTGTAAATGAACCTTATGATTCATCAATTATTGTAATGGCTTATAAAGATGAGCATTTTGGAAACTATCATAAATTTTATGAATTATTCGGTTATTCAAGAGTTTTTTTAATGCCAAAATTTCCACAATTTATGGAATTTGCTATATTGAAATCAACACCAGAAATTTTATATACTAATAAAGAAAGCTTAAAAATTATCATTGAAAAACTAAAAGATAAATGGTTTTATAGTTATTACCTTTCAATAAATAGAGCTTATGCTCTTTCAAATAATTTTAAAAGATTTTCAAAACAACTTTTAAATGTTATAAGGAATGTTATTCCCGACGACTTTTTAAGTCTTTATATTTAGAAATTGGGAAGTATCTACATTTATTAGAATCATTTGCTATATCTGATATATCGTTATAAAGAATGAACAAATTATTTTTAACTTTAAAAGCAATAGGATAATATAAGCAACTATACGCAGCCATTTCTGACCAACTTGCTATTTCAGTTAATTTTGAAGATGAAATTTTATAAATTGAAATTCCATCAGATGTTGCGTATTCTTCTTGAATAACAATCTCATCTATTTTATCATTATCAAAATCATATGTTCCAATTCTAATTGAACTATTAGTAGTTCCTACTATACTATCTTTTAGATTATTAAATAGAACTTTAAATTCGCATCTTGGAAGTGCAGGTTCGTCAGGAGGATGACACTTATATTTTAATTTTATATTCTGATTATAATTAAATTCTCCACTTAAATTTTCAACAGGAAAATAATGTAAAATTTCCTCTCTGAAAATGAGCTTAAAATCTAAATTTTTATCAGTTATATAATCACTTTCCAAAATAATTTTTCCATCATAAACTAGAAGATAAGATGGATAAAATTTTTTATTTCCATCTATCTCAACAACTTTTGTAAATTCCAATTTATAAACTCCATTTCCTATTTTTGAAACATTTACTGAGCCTTGAATCGTTTGTTTATAATCAGGATGCTTATTTATAAATTGAGATTTATCAGTTATAATTTCATCAGGAAGCTTATACTCACCATAATAGATTATTCCATGAGGGGAATAAATCATCTTCAAACTTTGAAAATCTCTATCATTTATAAATTTATTCCACTTATAGACAATATCATCAATTTTGAAAGTTAAGGTAATGAAAATCATGCTTAAATTTTAAAGGATTTTTCTTGCTATGCTTTGGCGTGTCCCAAAATTTCGAAGCCCCCTAAAATCCCCTTAATAAAATCAATAATTCCTCGGCTCTACTAACGCCCCCTTATAAAATCAAGAATTTCATTATTTTTTGGGCAAAGCAGTTATGTTTATGAAACCCCCAAACAGAATTTCAATAAATTTTTACAGGCTTACATTCTTCCAATGAAATAAAAAATACTCCCTTATTATTTCTATAAAATAGAGCAAACGAAAACATACTATGATAACTACTACTATAAATTTTCTTACCAGTCTTTCCATCAATTACATCAATAGTATTCCAATTTCCATGAAGTGGTGGATTTGATATTATTATTTCATCAAAACCATCACCATTTAAATCCTCTAATGAAATTGAGATATTACCATGATAAACTTGCGTTTTATAACCAATGTTTTTAACTTCAAAATCACAAATATTCATTTCCTCAAATCCACCAAAATCTTTCTCAGTTTTACATTCCCAGCTAATTTTTAAATTTCTATATATCTTTGAACCTTTATCTTCAAGCAATATATTTTCAAATTCAGGGTC
>CBFGJN010000081.1:0-5616 GCA_965649115.1 Caldifarciminota bacterium
TATTAGGGGGGCTCTGCCCCCCAAAGCAAAAAATGGGTATTTTAAAGCCGAAGGCTTTTATTTAGGGCGGGTGGGAAAATAAAGAAAAATAAATAATTCCAGAATTTTTGGACACACCACCATTAAGATGCTTTAAAATTTTATATTTATGGAATGGATACAAGCTCTAACAATTATAGCAAGTCTTATTGTATTTATTGGTATTGTTGCTAATTTATTGAACAAACGCATAGATGATCTAAGACAAGACATTAACAGAAGATTTGAAGATACTAACAAAAGATTTGATAAAATGGAACAAGATATTAGAGAAATAAGACAAATTCTTTATAAAATTTTTGAAATTCCTAAAAAGGAAAGTGATTAATTACCATGGCGAAATAATAACATTTTCAAACCCCAAAGCCAAAATAAGGCAAATGTTTTGTCCAGTAAATAGTTTTAAATAATTGATTATCAATCACTTATAAAATTTTTAAAGAAATTATTGGGTATTCGGCAAATAGCAGTGTGAATGGAAAGCTTTTTTAAATCAGTGGAGCTTTGCCCTCTAATGGCAAAAGATGGAGCATTTATGCCGAAAAATAGGTATTTATAAGGCAAAGCCTTGAATATAGGGTGGGTGCGGAAACAAAGAAATAATTATATTTTCAAAATTATTGGACACAGCACACACTATCTGCTTTGTCTATTAATTATTGTTTGATAATCAACAACTTATAAAATTTTTAAGAAAATTATAGATTTTACGGGGGGAATTATGGGGGGCAAAGATTTATAAGCCGAAGGCTTATTTTTAGGATAGAATGAAATTTTTTATTTTATAGGGGGTTTTAAAGGGGGCGTTAGTGGGTGGGCGAGTGGGAAAATGCTTGATTATCAATGACTTACGAAAATTTCAATAAAACTATTGATTTTATGGGGGGCAAAGCCTTATTTATAGGGTGGGTGGGAAAAAATAAGAAATAATTATATTTTTAGAATTACTAGACAAAGCCCTTTCTTTCTGCCTTAAAATTTCAAAACTATAAAATTCCTATTTAAGAGAAAATCTTTATCTGAAACTTTTCTAGAAATTCAAGATTCAAAATTAAATAAAGTTTTAAATGTTTTTGATTTAACATTCTTTGGAATTGGTGCAATTATTGGGGCGGGAATTTTTGCTCTTGTTGGAACAGCAAGTTCTTTTGCAGGTCCTTCAATTATTTTATCATTCACACTGGCAAGTTTAGCTTGTTTATTTTCAGCTTTAAGCTATGCAGAATTAACTTCTTCAATTCCAATATCAGGAAGTGCATATACTTATTCCTATATAGCATTTGGTGAATTTATAGCATTTTTAGTAGGTTGGAATTTAATTTTAGAGTATCTTGTTGGAAATATGGCAGTCGCTATAAGTTGGTCAGCATACTTTGTTTCTCTTCTTAAAAATTTTCATATTTATATTCCAAGCTATTTTTTAAAGCCTTTTAACTTTCCAGCATTTTTAATAGTTATTTTCATTACATTTTTATTAATTCTTGGTATTAAAGAAAGTGCTAAATTTAATAATTTTTTAGTAATTTTAAAAGTTTCAATTTTACTATTTTTTATTTTTGTTGGTATTTTTCATATTAAACCTCAAAATTATCAACCATTTATGCCAAATGGTTTTAGTGGAACACTGACAGGAGCAGGGCTCATATTTTTTGCATATATAGGTTTTGATGCTATCTCAACACTATCTGAAGAAACAAAAAATCCGAAAAAACATTTACCTATTAGTATTATTTTATCGCTTTTCATATCAACTATTATTTACATTTTGGTTGCTTTTGTCTTAATAGGAATATCAAATTATAAGAACTTAAACACTGCTGACCCTTTATCAAAAGCATTAAATGAAATAAATCTAAATTGGGCAAGCTCAATTTTGGCTATCGGTGCTTTAATTTCAACAACAACAGTTTTATTAACATTTCAAGCAGGACAACCAAGAATTTTCTTTGCTATGGCAAGAGATAAATTTATTCCAAAATTTTTTTCATATATTCATTCAAAATTTAAAACACCATTTATTTCTATAATTATATGTGGATTAATAGTTGGTATATTTTCTGCAATTTCTGATATTTCAGTAGTAGCAGAACTTACAAATATTGGAACGTTATTCACATTTTTTATAATAAATTTAGGCGTTTTGTATTTAAGAATTAAAAAAGAAATAAATCCACCCTTTAAAACACCGCTTTTTCCAACTTTCCAGATTTTAGGCGCTATTTGTTGCTTAATACTTATGTTAAGCCTTCCAAAAATTACTTGGATTAGATTTATTATTTGGTTAATTGTTGGAATTGTAATTTATTTTATAGGTTTAGCACTAAGAAGATTTGTTGTTCAATAATCAATGACATTTTTATAAATACCCATATTTGGGCAAGTGGAGCTTTAAATCAATAATTTTATTTTATTATATTTCCTCTATCTGCTCTCAAATTAAGCCAACGGCTTATAAATCTACGCTCCATTAAAACTCCCTTTAAAATCAATAATTTCAAACAAATCAAATAATTCACTAAAAATTAGGCATTCCAAAAATTTTAAAAGTCTTTATTTTTCTATACTTTCCCACCTACCTTATAACCAAGTCTTTGGCTTGTAAATTCCTCAACTCTATGTAAAGCATTAAGAAGATATTGATTTATAGTAGTTTAAAAGGCTTTTTACAAAATCATTAACGACATTATATTTTTCCTTTAACCAATCCAAATTTTTTAAATACCAATCAATAGTTATTTTCAATCCCTCATCAATTTTTACTTTTGGATAAAATCCAATCTCTTTTATTTTATCAAAGTTTAAGGAATATCTAAAATCATGCGATGGTCTATCATTTGTAAATTCAATTAAACTATATGGTTTTTCAAGATAATTTAAAATTTTTTTAACAATTTCCAAATTTTCATATTCCTCATCAGAACCAATATTGTAAATCTCTCCAATCCTACCATAATTTAAAACAATTTTTAAAGCATTAGCAAAGTCTTCAACATATAACCAAGTTCTTCTTTGTTTTCCATTTCCATATATTGGAATTTTTTCATTATTTATTGCTTTCAAAATTACAAGAGGAATTAATTTTTCAGGATATTGAAATGGACCATAATTATTAGTAGGTCTTAAAATAATTGATGGAACTTTATAAGTTTTATAGTAAACTCTAACTAACAAATCGCAACTTGCTTTTGAAAAAGAATAAGGAGAATTAGGTAATAATGGACTATTTTCAAAAAACGAACCCTCCACTATTTCACCATAAACTTCATCAGTTGATATATGAATGAATTTTTCAATTTTTAATTCTCTTAAACATTCAAGTAAATTAAATGTCCCAATGATATTATTTTCTATAAAGTCTCTTGGAAACAATATGCTTCTATCAACATGAGTTAAACTTGCTAAATGAATTACGATATTTGGTTTTCTTTCATTTAGAAATTTTTTCAATTCTTCAAAATTTTTTAAATCTAATTTTCTAAACTCAATTTTATTCAAAATATCTTCTAACCTTTTTATGTCTCCCGAATATTCAAGATTATCAATCACAATAATATCAAAATGTTCTTTCAATAAGTTTTTTACTACAAAGCTTCCCATAAATCCTGCTCCACCTGTTATAAGAATTTTCATAATTTATAAATTCTATATGTTAGTTTTTGTTTTATTGGAAAATCAAGGTCAAAAAAATCTGTAAAAATAATTAATGTTTTTATTTGCTCTAAAATTAAATTTTCTAAAATTTTTAAAAATCCAAAAATTTTCAACTTTTCGTCATCAACAACATAGTGCCATAAATATGCTTTTGACTTATAAACAAAAACAATAAAATAAAATTCATTTTCAATTGTAAAAATTCTCAAAAAATTATTTGTTTTACAAATTGATATTAAATCTGAAATAAAAATTTGAAAACTTTGAGGAAGTAAATAAATTTTCGTCTTTAAGAACAAATCGTAAAAATCAAATTCATTAACTAATTTAAAATTGTGTTGTTTTGAGAGTTTTTTTAAAATTTTAACAATTTCATCATGTCTTCTTGATTTATAAATAATTTCATCAAGCATTTTAGGAAGTTCTAAATAATAAATTTTTGAAAACATTTCCTTTTTAACTTCAAATTGTTCAGAAATAATTTTTATCGTTGGACTATCTTCAAGTATTGGAAACAAAATAAAATTTTTATCTTTCAAGATGTTAATAATAAAGTCTTTTCTATACTTGTTATGAACAATAAAATCTTGATATGGATTAACATTCTCATAAGTAGGAAATTGATAATAATTTTCATTAATTCTTAAAGCACAAATACCTCCAAGTTCATCATTTTCAAAATATCCATAAAACTCACAAAAATCATCTTTTAATATATCATAAAGTGGCAATTGGAAAAATGGAGATAAAATAAAATCATCATTTGAAAGCCTCTCAATAACTTTAAAATTTGAATATATTTCCTCAATTTTTATATTTCTAATCAAGTTTAGAAATTTTAAAGGATGTTTTAATTTGATGTGGGTGTGTTCAAAAATTCTGAAATTATTTATTTTTCTTTGTTTCACCACCCACCCTATTTTTAATCGGACGGCTTAAAAAACTTAACAATAATTATTAGACACATAGGTGTCATTTCGGATACTTTACAATAATTAATTCTTTTGTTTTTTTAACATGACTTTTTCTTATTTTTCTATTTTTACCAATTCGTGTTTCTCCCTGACCAAGTGTGTAATGAACATCAATTTCAATTATCTCATCGCAAAAACTATACCATTTCTTAATAGTTTCAGAATAATTATAAGAAAGGATAAATCCCCCTTTATGATTAAATAACAAATTTCTAAGTTCATTATGGTCAAAATTAGTATGATGAATTGGAAAATTTCTATTTGGATAAAGTCCTCTAAATATTTCACTATCTTCTCCTAAGTAATATGGTGGATCACAATATAAAAAATCATTATTATATTTTTTAATAACATTTTCAAAGCTCTCACATTCAACCCATAAATTTTTAACATTAAAATCTCTAACTCTCTCTATCATTCTTTTATAAACTTTTTCATTAGCATAAATAGATGACATCCATCCGAGAAACATAGGACCATAAGATAAATTATGATTGAAAAAATAATAACCTGCCAATGTTATTTTATCTAATTCTAATTTTTTTGCCAGTAAAGACGAAGCTTTTCCTTTACAAATTTATAGGTTTCTTTATCAGGTTTAAGCTTTTTTAGAAATTCGTATAATTCTTTTGGATACTTTATTTGAATTTGCCAATAATTAACCAGTATGTCAAATATATCAAAACCAATAACAGGAATTTTTAATTCTTTTGAAATTGCTATTTCAACTGAACCACCACCAAAAAATGGAGAAATTAGTCTTTCTACTTTTGGTAATTTACTAACAATATAACCAACAGCCCAAGATTTTCCGCCCATGTACCTAAGAGGAGAACCAAGGTATCTTTTAAACGAACTATTAGAACTTTTTAATTTTAATAAAAATTTTAGTTTTCTGTATTCAAATTCATCACTAATTGAAGAAAATAGGTCAAATTGAATCTTCATTTTT
>CBFGJN010000082.1:0-5256 GCA_965649115.1 Caldifarciminota bacterium
TCAAAAAATTGAATTTTTATTGAGAAAGCGATAGAGGTAAAGCTATTAAAATTTTAAGTTATTGATAATGAATAATTTATTAAATTTAATTTGATAAATTGAATTTGATGAATTAAGGGTAAAGGCTCCAAGGCATAAAAATGGGTATTTATAAGCAGTCCGTTTATATATATTTTTAGAATTATTGGACAAGGCACTGCTTTAATGCTTTGTCCAGTACATCATATTTGGGGGTTTTAAGGGGGGCGAAGTTTTAAGGCGTAGCCTTTTACTTTAAAATTTTCTTACTTTATGTTAATTATGATTATGAATTTATCAATTGGTGATTTAACGCCTAAGTTTGAGGGTTTAGCAACAGATGGTAAAATTGTATCAGACGAGACAATAAAAGGAAAATGGACTGTTCTCTTTTTTTATCCAAAGGCCTTTACTCCTGGCTGTACTAATGAAGTTTGTTCAATAAGGGATAATTACTCAAATTTAAAAAAGTACGACATAAACATATATGGGATAAGTAGGGATGATATTGAAACTCAAAAAAAATTCAAAGAAAAGTACAACCTTCCTTATGAACTAATATCTGATAAAGATGGGAAAATTATAAAAGCATTTAAAGTTGAAGGTCCTTTTGGCATGGCTCAAAGAAAAACTTTTATAATTAATCCAGAAGGCAAAATTGTCTATATTTTTGAAAAGGTAAATACAAAAAATCATGCTAATGAAGTAGAGGAGGTTCTCAAAAAATTGATACCATAGGAATTTTCTTATTTCCATTTGATAAAGCTGTTATTTCAAGACCAGGAGCTCGTTTTGCTCCATTTAAAATAAAAGAATTTTTATTAAAATTAAATTTTAAAAACAAAGATAAAATAAAATTTTTTGAGTTGGATTTTGGAAACTATGATACTTATAAAGCTCATAATTTTATAACAAGCTTCCTAAATGAAAATAAAAATCATAAATTTTTTATTTTCATTGGTGGAGACCATTCAATAACTTATGCAACTTTTAAATCAATGAAAAGCATTTATAATAATTTATTTTTAATAAATTTGGATAAACATTTTGATATTAGAGATTGGTCAGTAGATAATATATCAAGTGGTTGTTCATTTAGTAGATTATTAGATGAGAAAATAATTTCTCCTTCTGATTTATTAGAAATAGGAATTCTTGAATTTTATAATAATGAAAAATTGCTTCAAAAAGCAAAGCATTATGGATTTGAATATATAAGTATGATGGAATTAAAGCAAAACTTTGGTAAATTTTTAGAATTATTAAAGAAAAAAATAGAAAGTGTTGATTTTATATATTTAAGTTTTGATATTGATGTTATGGATATTTCAGTATGTCCTGGAAGTAGTGCTAACTCACCATTTGGCCTAAATACTTATGAAGCATTAAAAATTTTTGATTTAATTTTAGAAACAAAAAAATTGATTGCATTTGATATTGTTGAAGTAAATCCAATTTTTGATTTTGATGATATGACTTCTAAATTTTGTGCTTTCTTAGTTGCTTATATTCTTAATCAACTATAAAATTAAGGAAGAATAACGATTTTTTTGTTTCCTTTTTCATCAATTATGAAATTTACTCCTTTTTTAACGTTGTTTATTCTTCTACCTAAAATGTCGTAAATTGCTTTTTGTTTATTTAATTTTGCTTCTTTAATTGAGCTATTTTGATTTAGGAAAATAAAATTACCTCTACTTTTTTCCCAGTTTGTAATTACCATATCAAGTGATTTAGAATATCTATAAAAAATTTTAACACTATCCATAGGAGCTAGAATTTGTTTTTTTATTGAAATCCAACCGTCTTCTTCATTATAAACGTAATTATTTATTAAATTTCCATTTACATAAACTGCTAATATCTTATCAATTGGTTTATGTTTCAATACAAAAACATGATAATTATTTGTTGGAACAAAAAATGTTTCAAATGTGTCAATCAAATAAGCATTATCTAAATCTGAAAAGAAAATATATTCACTAACAAGGTCATTTCCTATATTAAAAATCCATGAAGGAGAATTAAAAGTGCCATTTATATTTTCAAAAATAAATAGTGGATCCCACCATCCACCAACCGCTAAATCAAGATAACCATCATTATTTAAATCTCCAAGTGAAACAGCAGAAGTGTAATTTCCAACATTATTTATAATAAAAGGATTAGGATTTAAATTTCCATTATTATTAAAAAATATAAGAACATTACCCATATTGGCAACAACAACATCTAAATAACCATCATTATTTATATCTCCAACTGAAATTTGGTTTGCCTTACAAATAACATTTGATACCCAAGATGGATTAATTTCTAAAATTCCATTGTTATTCTTATACAATCTACATTTGTTATTATAAACACCAACAAACAAATCTAAATCTCCATCATTATCAACATCAAAAAATTTTCCCCCAAGTGAATATATACTATCTGACTTCCAAGAAGGAAAATTGTTTAGTGTATAGCCATTTGATAAATAAATTTTTACTTCTTCTGGTGAATTATTATAATCATTACCACAAAAGAAAGCAAAGTCAGAAAGTCCATCTCCATTAACATCACCCTGAGCAACACCAAAGCATCTAACACTATCTGAAATCCAACTTGGAAAGCTATTTAAGGTCCCATTATTATTAAGATATAAAACATTAACTTGCTTTTTCCAATTTTCATAATAACCACTAAAACCAGCGACTACTAAATCCAAAAAACCATCACCATTTACATCACCAACACTTAAATGTCCAAAATATTGACTATCAGAGGAAAACCAATTTGGCAAATAAAAAGAACCATTATATAGAACATAATTCCTTTCTTTTTCCATATCATTACCATTTGAAACAATAATATCCTTTTTATTATTTTTGTCAAGATCAGTAATATAAAGGCCTGTTGAATAATAACCGTTTACTGTTTCATAAGAAGGAGAAGAGGGATAAGGAATAAAAATAAAAATAATCATTTTTCCTTAAAAAAGAAACTTCTTATCATTACAATAGATGGAACAGCAATTAAAAAACCCCAAACACCCATTAAGGCACTAAAAATAGTAAGTCCTAAAATTATAAATGTTGGTTCAATTTGGAATGTTTGACCCATAATTCTAGGTGTTAGAACTGTTGTTTCAACAACTTGATCAATTAGAAAAACGATTAATAATTTTACTATATCAACAATTAGGCTATTTGAAACAGCAATTGTAATTAAACTGCTTAAAGTGATTGTAAACAGAAAACCGATATTTGGAATTAAATTAAAAATACCTGCTATAAATCCAATTAGATGAGCATATTTTAAAGATAAAATTAAAGACAATACATATACCATAAATCCTACAATAGTTGCAGTTAAAATTTGTGCTCTAAAATACTTTCCTAAAATTGATAAAATATATTCAAGACCAGATGTATCAAATTTTTTTGAAAGAAGTTCTAAAATTTTTTTATAATCCAAAATTAAATAAAATGACAAAATAATGCCAATAGTTAAGTATAATGGAATTGAAAGTGTTGAGGTGATAGCATTAAGGAAATATGGAATTTTGTCCAAGTAATTTTTAAAATGGTTAAGAATCCCATCCTTTATATCTTGGGGAATATAATTAAGATAATTGTGAAATTCTTCATAAAACTTTTGAAAATTAGTTAAAACTCTTTGAAACTCATTTATAAAAACATTTGTCAAAAAATATCCCAAAATTATAAATATCCCAAGTGTTATAAGAATAAAAACTGAGGCACTAATGAATCTTGGAATTTTAAATTTTTCAAGATAATCAACTGCTGGTAAATAAATAAGTGTAATGAAAATTGAAATAATAATTGGTATTATAGCATTTGATAAAATTTTTATAAGAATAACGAATGCAATCATAATAGAAAATATAAAGAGCTCTCTTTTGTTTTCCAATTTAAAAACAATTGAAGATAAAATTGCTAATATAAGTCCTGAGAGCAATTTTGAAAATGATAAGTATATTGCTATAACAATAGATAAAATTCCAAGCCAAAAAATCATTCAATTCTTCTCAAATCACTTAAAACCTCTTCAACATTTAAACTGCTTCCTTTATAATGCTTTCTAATTCTACCCTTACTATCAATAAGACTAACTCTATCAGTATGTGTTATAAAATATATGCTATCATTATATGGTTCTTTAATGGCAACAACATTAAACTCCTTTATTAACTTTTCATATTCTTCGCCTGTTAATAATTGCCATCTATTGAAATTTAATTTTCTAATTTTACCATATTCCTTTAAGGTAGAAGGTTTGTCTCTTTGAGGGTCAAAGGAAATTAAAATAAATAGTAAATTTTTTTCATTTGTTTTTTCATCAACTTTCATCATATTTTCAGTAATAAGTGGGCAGATGTCAGGACAATGAGTATATATGAATCCTACAATTAACTTTTTACCTTTGAAATCTTTTGGAAAATTTACAATTATTGAATCTTGATTAAAAAACTTATAATTTTCCTTTATTTCATTTATAACAGGCAATTTTTGACAGGAAATCAAAAAAACAAAGATAAATTTTTTCAATCTTTAATTTCCTTAAATCTTTTCCTAATTTCCTTATCAGACATCTCTCTTACAAAGGTTAAAACCGCCCTCTTAGGTTTATGTTTCTTAATAACTTCTATTTTTTCAATAACAGGAGAATATATTGGAAATATCCTTTCAACACCTACACCTTGACTAACTTTTCTAACAGTTATCGTTTTTGTAATTCCCCTTCCTCTCATTCTTATAATCATTCCCTCAAATGGTTGAATTCTTGTTTTCTCTTCCCATTTTCTAGTTTTCTGATTAAATCTTGATTCTGTTACTCTAACATGAACTCTAACAATATAACCTGGCTTTAATTCTGGAACTTCCCTTAAAAAGGGTTTTTCTATACTGCTTATAATCTCTTGCTTGTTCATAAAGCGGGCGACGGGATTTGAACCCGCGACCCCCTGCATGGCAAGCAGGTGCTCTACCACTGAGCTACGCCCGCAAGTTTGAAAATTTTAAAGGATAGTTATTACTTCAGTTTGCCTTGTCCAATAATTCTGGAATTATTTATTTTTCTTTATTTTCCCACCCGCCCTAAATAAAAGCCTTCGGCTTTAAAATACCCATTTTTTGCTTTGGGGGGCAGAGCCCCCCTAATAATCCCCCCAATAAATCAACAATTTCCTTAAAAATTTTATAAATTATTGATTATCAATCGCTTAACAAT
>CBFGJN010000083.1:0-5054 GCA_965649115.1 Caldifarciminota bacterium
TATGCTTTGTCCAATAAATCATGTTAAGTTGCTCAAATTATAGATTTTACGGGGGATTTAAGGGGGGCGAAGTTTAAAGCCGAAGGCTTATTCATAGGGTGGGTGGGAAAAATATAGTAAAATAAATAGTTTTAGAATTACTAGACAAAGCAATTTACTCTATGATTAAACCTTTAAAATTTAACTATGACTGATGTAGTAATTGTTGGAACGGGATTAGCTGGTTTATTTTGTGCTTATAGACTTTCAAAGATAACAAAAAACATTATTTTGATTACAAAAGGAAGTTTAAAATTGAGTAATTCTTATTGGGCGCAAGGTGGAATTGCTGTTGCTTTAAGTAATAATGATAGCATTGAAAAACATTATAATGATACAATAAAATCGGGCGATGGTTTATGTGAGGAGGAAAATGTTAAGAAACTTGTTCAGATTGGAAGAGAAATTATAATGGAATTACTAAATGAGAATTTTCCATTTGATAAGGAAGAAGATGAATTAAGTTTTTCAATAGAGGGTGGTCATAGTGTAAGAAGAGTTTTACATTCTGGTGGAATTCAAACAGGTAAAAACATAATTGAGTTTTTATATAGAAAGTTATATGATTTAAATATTCTTGAAAATACAAAATTATTGGATTTAATTGTAAAAGACAATAAAGTCTTTGGAGTAGTTGTTCAAAGAGATAATGAAATTTTCAATATATATTCAAAGTTTGTTGTTTTGGCAAGTGGTGGAGCAAGTGGATTATATTTAAGAAGTTCAAATCCTTGGACATCAACAGGTGAAGTGATGTTTATAGCTTATAAAAATGGAGCTACATTAGAAAATCTTGAATTTATTCAATTTCACCCAACAGTATTTTTTGCACCTGATAATTCAAGAATTTTAATAAGTGAGGCTATAAGAGGTGATGGTGCTATTTTACTAAATGAAAGAAATGAAAGGTTTGTAGATGAAAAATCAACAAGAGATAAAGTTTCAAGAGAAGTCGCTTTACAAAAAGAAGTTTATCTTTATGCAGGTAATTTAAGTAAGGAAATTATTTTTCAAAAGTATTATTATCTTTACAATATATTGAAATTTTATGGATATGATTTAACAAGGGATAAAGTTCCAGTTAAGCCTGCTGCTCATTACTTTATAGGAGGAATAAAAGCTGATTTAAATGGTAGAACAGATATTGAAAATTTATATGCTATCGGAGAATGTGCTTCTACAAGAGTTCATGGTGCTAATAGATTAGCAAGTAATTCATTACTTGAATGTATTGTAATGGCTCATCTTTGTTCCTTAGACATTTCAAATAATTTTAATAAGATTAAAATTAAAGAAATTGAATTTAGACGAGACTTTTGTGATATTAAAATTTCTTTTGAGGATAGAAAAATTTTAGATGAATTTTGCTTTGTAATTAGAGATGGAGAAGAATTGAAAAATGCTATTGAAAAAATAAGTTCAGAAAACTTAATTAAATTCATTCTAAATTTTGCTTTGTTAAGAGAAGAGAGTAGAGGTGTTCATTATAGAAAGGACTTTCCAAATAAAAATGATAAATTCCTTGGTTATTTTAGAATAAAAAATGGGGAAATTACATTTCATAAAAAATAATTAACAAATTTGGACTTTTCCTTGTAGTATCTCTTTCCATAAATTGGGTAGTTGGTCTAAATGCTTTTGTGCTATTTTCTTAATTTCATTTTCAAAAATTTTTAAATTGTTTTGCTTTGTTCTAATTTTTATATCTAAAACTTGGGGTTCGTTTATGGGTTTTCCAATTTGACTTACAAGATAAACATAAGCTTCATTAATTTCTTCAAAACTATTTACTATATCATTGGCTATTCTATTTGCTATGATGTTGTACAATTTTCCAACATGGCTTATTGGATTTTTACCAGCAGGGGCTTCAAGTGACATAGGTCTATAAGGAGTAATTAAACCATTTATTCTGTTTCCTCTTCCGACTTGACCGTCATCTCCTGCTTCTGCACTTGTTCCCGTCACTGTAATATAAACAATTTCTTTATCAGGTATGTCAGCAGTATTTATATGAATTTCAATTTCATCATCTATATTTTTTGAGATTTCAGAAAAAATTTTTTCTTTTAATAATGATTTCTTTTGTAAATAGTCATTAATATCTTTAAAATACTTGTCTATGAAAGCAAGAGCAATAGTTATGTTTATTTTTCTATTTATTCTGACACCCATAACTTTAATATCTTCTCCGATAAAAGGATAGGAATTTCTTAAATTAAATAAGAGACTTTCAGTTTGATAAACTAAATTTTCAAGCTTTGAAAATGGAGCATATCCCACACCAAAAGAAGTATCGTTGGAATTAGGAATTTGATTATAACTATTAAATAACTCAACTAAATCTATGCTTCCAGGTCTAATTTTTAGACTTAATTTAATGTGATTATTTATATCCAAGTGTTTAAAATTATTTTCTAAAAACTTTCTTGCACTTTCATTATAAATCTCTTCAATTGGAACTTTTTTATCTTTTATTTCAAGAATTGCTCTTCCTACAACTTTTATTTCAATAGGTTCTAAGACTTCTCCTCCACCAAATTTTGGTGTTGCCTTACCACCAATTAGAACTGCTTTATCAACATTATGATGAAATATTCTTCCAAAATTTTCATAATAATATCTTGAAAGTTCAATACTAAATTTTTCTGATATATTATCGCATATCGTATCTGGATGTCCTATGCCTTTTCTTTCTACAATTTCAACATCTTGCTCTTCAATATAAGGGAAATTTAAAGAATTTACTCTTATCATTTTTTTCCTCCTCTTAAATCCTCAAAATTTACTTTTGGTACTTCCCTTTCAACATTTGTTATTTCAAAATATGGTTCTTCTTTAAATCCAAAGAAATTAGCTAAAATGTTATTTGGAAATGTTTTTATGAACATATTATAATCTCTAACTTTCTCATTATATCTTCTTCTTTCAACTGCTATTCTATTTTCAGTACCTGAAAGCTCGTCCATTAATTTATTGAAACTTTCAGAAGATTTTAATTGAGGATAATTTTCAACAATTACTAATAATCTTGAAAGCAATCCCTCAATTTCACTAGCGGATTTAATTTTTTCTTCATTTGTAATAGCTGAACCATATCTCGTCCTTGCTTCCGCTAATTTTAAAAAAATTTCTTGTTCTTGAATAGCAACACCTTTAACAGTTTGAATAAGATTTGGTATTAAATCGTACCTTCTTTTAAGAACTACATCTATTTGAGAAAATTGACTTCTTATAGCTTCTTTTTTTGATATAGCAGTATTATAGAATGAGATGATCGGAAAAATCAAAATCAAAGAAAGGATGAAAAATATAATTCCCATAGCAATTAAAATGCTTCTCATAATGATTGAAATTTTAAAGCAATAAAATATAATTTCAATTTATCCTTTAAAATTTTATTATGACTGTTCAAGTTCCAGAAATAAAAATAAATGAAAATGTTAATTTAAATTCAAAAGAAAGTGCTGTTATTGTAGTTGATATGCAAAATGATTTTTGCGACCCAAAAGGAAGTTTATATGTTCCCGAAAGTAGAAAAACAATAGAACCTATAATGAAACTTCTTGAAAAAGCAAGAGAGAAGAATGTTAGAATTTTTTATACCCAAGATACCCATCAAAAAGATGACAAAGAATTTGAGATTTGGCCTGTCCATGTAGTTGAGGGAACTTGGGGTTGGGAAATCATTCCAGAATTAAAACCAAAAGAAGGAGATATAATAATCAGAAAACTGAGGTACGATGGATTTTATGGAACAAGTCTTGACCATTATTTAAAAATATATTCAATAAAAAATGTTGTAATTGTTGGAACAGTAGCTAATATATGTGTTTTACACACTGCGGGAAGTGCAGCTTTGAGATGGTACAATGTAATAGTTCCAATTGATGGAATATCTGCTTTAAACGAATTTGATTATTATAGTGCATTAAGACAAATAGACTTTTTATATAGAGGCATTTTAACTAAGGTTGATTATATAAATTTTAGCTAAATGGAAATCATAGGAATTGATGAGAATGGATTAGGTCCAATTCTTGGACCATTTATTATAAGTGCTATAAAAGTAAAAGTTAATGAACCAATTTTTTTCTATTCAAAAATTGAAAATTTAAACACTACTTTCAAAATTGATGATAGTAAAAACATATTCAAAAGAAGCGAGAAGTGGACATATTCAAAGGGCGAAATAATCTCACTTTCAATTTTAAAAACACTTGAATTTGAAAGCTTGATTGAAAAATATGTTCATTTAATAATTAGCGATTTTGAAAAAAAATTTTATATAAAAAACTACAAATTGCCAATATGGGCAAAAACTTACAAAGAAAATAATTTAAGAAAAGAAATAAATTTTTCAGATTACAAGGCTTATGCTATATTTCCTAATGAATTTAATAAAGAACTTTCAAAAATAAATAAATTTCAAATGGACATAAAATTTTTCTTAGATTTGGCTTACGAATTGTCAAGCAGTGAATTCAATCTAGTTTTTTGTGGAAAGGTTGGTGGTTATACATATTATACAAAAGCATTTTTTACACTTGGTATAACAAATTATGAAATTTTAAAAGAGAATAGGGGACATTCTGCTTATAGAATAAAATACAAAGATAAAATTTTTGAAATACACTTTTTATTAGATGGCGATAAAATATATTATCCGATTGCTATTACTTCAATTATTGGAAAATATTTAAGGGAATTATTTATGAAAGCGTTAAATGAAAACTTTGGATTTGATGATGAAATTCCATTTAGTAGTGGTTATAAGCATGATATTAGAACACTTGAACTTATAGAAAAAATAAAATTGAATTACAATATAAATGATTTTTTAAGAATTAGGTGAGAAAAATAAATAATTTCAGGAATTTTATGTAAAGTCAATGCTTTGTCCAATAAATAATGTCAAGGGGGGTTTAGGGGTTAAGAATTTAGGATTTAAAATTTTGGAATGGGGAAGGTAAATTGGCAAGAATATAACAAGGAATTGGTAAGGAGGGGTGAAA
>CBFGJN010000084.1:0-4986 GCA_965649115.1 Caldifarciminota bacterium
ATCCTTGGCTTGGTTAATATCCATATTACTTTGTTTGTCCCACTATTTAGTAAATCATTCGCTTTCTCATATATATAATTCATATATTCACCTTCCTTTAATTGCGCCTTTGTGTCAATCTCAATTGCTATTATAGGACAAATAGGTAATATCTTGTCCCTATTTAAATAGGGTTTTATAATTTGTTTATTAAAAATAGCTAAGTCAATTGATCTTAGGCTTTTTTTTGTTCTGACGCCTATTTCGTGATATAAAATTATATAATTTCTTTTATCAATAATGCCTTCCAAGAAAGTTGATAGTAATTTTAAAATTAAAGCTTGTAAAGCAGAACTCATTTTAACCTCCTCCAAAGTTTTTTTACCTTTAATAACGAGTTTATAATTCTTGTAATAAATTGGCTTTCCATTAACTTCTTCATAAACTAATTCTTTGAGTAGTGAATTTTTTGTCTTTGTTATCATCTTTCAGAACCTCCTAAAATTTCCTTTAATTTTATATTCACATCATCTAAGATATTTATCTCATCTTCCCAATTTTTAATAAGCCAATCGCTGTTTTTATTAGCAACTAATATAATTTTTGGATTTGTAAAAATCCATATTACTTTTAATGTCTCCATTTCAAACAAGTCTTCAATTTTTCTAATTATATAATCCATAAAGTTTTGCTTTTTTATTTCTGCCTTTATATCAATCTCAATAGCAACTATAGGTGATATTGGTAAGTAAGATGAGCTGTTCTTATATGGTTCATAATCTTCATTTTTATATATAGCCAAATCTAAGCTTCTACTTCCACCTTTTCTTAATTTTATACCAACTTCTGAAACTAAAATAACATATCCCTTTTTTCTTAAAACATTATTAAGATAATAGCTTAATTCTGATTTCAATCTTGCTTGCAAAGAAGAACTTGCCATAACCTCCTCCAAAGTTTTTTTACCTTTAATAACGAGCTTATAATTCTTGTAATAAATTGGTTTTCCATTAACTTCTTCATAAATTAGCTCTTTTAGTAATTTTTTATTTTCTTTTAAAATACTTTTCATAACTCCTCCCTTAAAAGCTTATCTAAATTAAAAGTTATATTCTCCATAACTTCTACATCATCATTCCACTTTTTAATCTCCCAACTCATATCTTTTTGTGCTATTAAAATTATTTTTGGCTTGGTTAATATCCATATTACTTTGTTTGTTCCACTATTTAGTAAATCATTCGCTTTCTCATATATATAATTCATATATTCACCTTCCTTTAATTGCGCCTTTGTTTCAATCTCAATTGCTATTATAGGACAAAACGGAAGTATATTTGATTTTTCTAAGTAATAATTAACTTTTTTCTTTTCAAAAATTCCAACATCAATAGCTCTCTTTCCGAATTTTGTCTTTACTCCAATTTCATGCGAAAGTATTTCATATTTGCTTTTATCAACTCTTGAACTTAAAAAAATTACAATTAAACTTACAATTTTGGATTGTAATGGAGAACTCATTTTAACCTCCTCCAAAGTTTTTTTACCTTTAATAACGAGTTTATAATTCTTGTAATAAATTGGTTTTCCATTAACTTCTTCATAAACTAATTCTTTTAGCAATTTTTTATTTTCTTTTAGTTTTATACTCACATTTCTACCTCCTCAACTTGAATGTATTGTTTTACTTTTTCTATCATTCCTCTTATGGCAGGATTATCCTTTTGTATGACAGTTTGGTTTATTTTTTTAAGTCCCAAACTTCTTATAATTTTTTTATTTTTTCCATGCATTCCAATTAAACTTCTTTTTAGAGTTATTTTTAACATCTTCATATCCGAAAATTTTAAAGTTTAAAAAGCAATTAAGGTGGTTTGTCTAGTAATTCTAAAAATATAATTATTTCTATATTTTCCCCACCCACCCTATATTTAAGCCTTCGGCTTAAATTATTGGACAAAGCACAATTAAGGAGAACAAGCCTTCGGCTTTGGGGGGCTGCACCCCCCATTAAACCCCCCCATGAAATCAATAAATTCATAAAAGTTTTTATAAATTATTTAGAGGATGATAGCTTCCACCGAAAATGTGGGGATTTTAAAGGCTCAACCTTTAAATAATGTTAAGTCGCTTTAAACTATTGTTTTTATACGGGGAATTTAAGGGAGGCAAAGCCCCCCGAGACAAAAATTGGTTTATTTCGTAGAATGATATTTTAGAACTAATAGACACAGCAGTTTAAATTTAGTTAAGCCTTTAAAATTTTCACTTATGCCAAAAATTAAGAATGTAAAAGCATATGAAGTTTTAGATTCAAGAGGAAATCCTACAATTTTCACAAAAGTTGAGCTTGAAGATGGAACAATTGGAAGTGCTTATGTTCCTTCAGGTGCTTCAAAAGGCAAATACGAAGCCTTAGAACTAAGAGATAATGAAAAACGCTTTTTTGGTAAAGGTGTTAAGAAAGCTGTTGATAATGTCAATAATATAATAGCCAAATCAATAATTGGAGTTGATGCAGAAAATCAAAAGAAAGTAGATGAAATTTTAATAAAATTAGATGGAACTGAAAACAAGTCAAGAATTGGAGCTAATGCTATTTTAAGTGTTTCATTAGCAGTAGCAAGAGCTGTTTCAAATTATTATAAAATTCCACTTTTTAAATATATAGGAGGATTAAGAGCAAACATTCTTCCAATTCCTCTTATGAATGTTATAAATGGCGGTGTTCATGCAGATAATGAGCTTGATATTCAAGAATTTATGATTGTTCCAATTTTTGCTAATTCATTTAAAGAAGCCATTGAAATTTCAGCTGAAACATTTTGGACATTAAAATCATTATTAAAAGAAAAGGGTTATAATACAAATGTTGGTGATGAGGGAGGTTTCGCTCCAAACCTAAAAGAAACCAAAGAAGCCTTGGATATTTTAATGAAAGCAATTGAAAAAGCAGGATATGAAAATAGAATAAAATTAGCATTAGACGTAGCAGGTAATGAAATTTATAAAGATGGAAAATACAAAGTAGATGGAAAAATACTTTCAAAAGATGAACTTTTAAAATTTTATGAAAATCTGATAAAAAATTACCCTATTATTTCTATTGAAGACCCATTTAGCGAAGATGATTTTGAAGGTTGGAAAATGATTACAAAGGAACTAGGTAATAAAATTCAAATTGTGGGTGATGATTTATTTACAACAAATGTTAAAAGAATAGAAATAGGTATAAAAGAAAATATGGCGAATGCCGTTTTGATAAAACCAAATCAAATTGGAACATTAACTGAAACAATTTTAGCTGTTGATTTTGCTTTTAGAAATGGCTATAAAGCAATAATTTCACATCGTTCAGGAGAAACTGAAGATAACTTTATTTCTGATTTAGCAGTTGCTTTAAACACAGGACAGATTAAAACGGGCTCACTTTCAAGAAGTGATAGAAATTCAAAATATAACAGACTTATTGTTATTGAAGAAGATTTTGGAGGAACTTATGCAGGTCTATTTTGGAATACTCTTTCCTCTAACTAATTTAAGCTATTATAAAATAGGCTATTCAACTGATTTTTCTTATCCAATAAAAAATTTTGAAATTAGAATAAGTGAAAATTCAATTTTTAGCAAGGGTTCAGGAAGTTATAGTTTAAATTTATTAGGTTTGGGAATAGGCAAAAAATTTTCATTTTTAAAGTTATCTTTATATGAATTTTTGATTTTTAGAAAATATGATGAGTTTTATGAGTACGGTTTTAATCCATCATTAAGTTTTTCAATTCAGATTGGCTCAAAATTTTCTTTAAAATCTGAAAACTACTATATTTTTGGTAATAAAAAAACACTATCCTTAATGACATTTCAAATAGGATTTAAGTTATGATTTGGAATAGAAAACATCTTTTAAGTATTGATGATTTAAGTATAGATGATGTTTATGAAATTTTTGAAACTTCAAAAAGTATGAAAGAAATTATTAAAAGACCTATTAAAAAAGTTCCAACATTAAGAGGTAAAAATGTTTGTTTATTATTTTATGAACCTTCAACAAGAACAAGAATGTCATTTGAAAATGCTTGTAAAATGCTAAGCATTGATACAATGAGCTTTTCAAGAGAAACTTCAAGTTTAAAAAAGGGGGAAACATTTCTTGATACATTATTAAACATAGAAAAAATGGGCGTTGATTTATTTGTAATAAGACATTCTTCGAGTGGAATTTTACACTTTTTAAAAAATTTCATAAATTCAAAAATTATAAATGGTGGTGATGGAACTAATGAACATCCAACACAAGCCTTACTTGATGCTTTTACAATAATTGAAAAAAAGGGGAAGATAGAAGGATTAAAAATTGTTATTGTCGGTGATATTTTACATAGTAGAGTTGCAAGAAGTAATATAAAGTTATTTAAAAAATTGAATGCAGATGTTCATCTCTGTGGTCCTTCAACACTACTTCCAAAGGAATTTGAAAAATTTGATGTTAAAATCCATTATGATTTAAAATCAGCAATTGATTCTGCTGATATAATTTATGTCTTGAGATTACAAATTGAAAGGCAATTTTCAAACTTTTTCCCATCATTAAGAGAATATAATGAACTTTTTGGAATAAAAAAGGAAGTTTTAAAATATGCTAAAAGTGATGTTATAATAATGCATCCAGGACCAATGAATAGAGGTGTTGAAATTGACTCAGATGTTGCAGACGGTTCTAATTCAATTATATTAGATCAAGTAGAAAATGGTGTGGCAATTAGAATGTCAATTTTATATCATATGCTAATCTAAAATAATTTAAAAAGCTTTAATGAAACTCTTGATTTCATAGGGAATTGGAAGAGGGTGAAGTTTGTTCGTAACAAAGTAAGAAATGAATTCATCAATAATTTATAAAAAATTTTTTGAAATTATGAATTTATTTGAGGGGAATTATTGGGGGGCGAAGCCCCCCACTGCCGAAAAATGGGTATTTTAAAGGCGAAGCCTTGGATATAGGGTGGG
>CBFGJN010000085.1:0-4820 GCA_965649115.1 Caldifarciminota bacterium
TAGTAATTTGGCTGATTGAGGGGTTGATATGGGAGGGGATGAGTTAAAATATAGTGGGGGTATCCATAGGGAAGGTAGAGGGGGAATTATTGGACAAGGCAGAAAAATTGAAAACTTATGCTTTAAAATTTTGGTGCTGGACGACTTGTTATATACATCGTCGTAAGGTGGTCAAGGGGTAAAAGGTAAGGCACGGGTTTTTATCGTCCCTATAAGGGATTGAAACACCTCGCGGAAGGTTTTTGCCCCCACTCCTCTCTTCTAGTTTTTATCGTCCCTATAAGGGATTGAAACATTTTCTTTTTTTGACCATAACCATACCTCATAGCAGTTTTTATCGTCCCTATAAGGGATTGAAACTAACGAAGGAGGAATTAAATCTTCTGGAAAGACTGCATGTTTTTATCGTCCCTATAAGGGATTGAAACGGAACAAGGTTAATAAATCGTGGCAACACAAATGGAGTTTTTATCGTCCCTATAAGGGATTGAAACGTAATTCTTCAATCTCATCAATAGGAGTTTAAGTTTCAGTTTTTATCGTCCCTATAAGGGATTGAAACAAAAATCTTTTCCTCTAAGAAAATAGGATTTCCACTTCGTTTTTATCGTCCCTATAAGGGATTGAAACCCTCCTTTCTGTTTTGTCATCTCGTTCATACCAAAATTTGTTTTTATCGTCCCTATAAGGGATTGAAACAAAATGAAAAAATTAAGCCCTCTACTTGGGAAACCAGGTTTTTATCGTCCCTATAAGGGATTGAAACTTGTGTTTGTTAAGTAGTTCGTAAGGAACTGAATAAGTTTTTATCGTCCCTATAAGGGATTGAAACGATAAAAAAGAAGGGATTGAAACAAACTTTTAAAACAAATAGAATATGAGAAAAAAACCAATGTTTTTATTATCTCTGTAAAAATTTTTACAAGTTATTGATAATCAGGGATTTAGAGCAATTTACTAGACAAAGCAATTTTCTATTGATGTGTAGAAATGAAAAAGTCCATCTGAAACATTAGAAATTTATAATGTTTTAATCAGACAGCCTGTTCATATATAAGAGATTTATTGTAGATATTTCAAATATAAATAATCCAACTATCCTATCAAATTATTTTAGATGTTTCAAACCCTAACAATCCTCAACTAATAAACACTTTAAACAATTTGGGTTATGTATCAAAACTTGATGTAAAATATAGTTATTTATCAATTGGAACATCGCTTAGATTGTTCATTTATAGAATAACTGACAATAGCTTATACTATTATAAACCTAACATATCATATTTTCCACCAATAAGTGTGGCAAATTTAGACTTTTGTTGTTCCCCAAAATCTGCTCTATTTTTGAAGGATGCAGGTATTCAGATTTATGATCTCCCTGTTGTAAATTTATCGCAAAATCAAAATAAAGCTCCTTTTGTTTATAAAAATGGAGAAGTAATTTTAAAAGAAATTGGCAAATTTGAGATTTATAATATCAGCGGACAAAAAGTTATTACTGTTTATTCAAACGGAAATAACCATTTGAAATTAAAGAAAGGCGTTTATATTATTATATACAAAAACAAACCATACAAACTAATTATTTAATCCAACTATGATAAAGTCTTTTTGAAGCAATCTATATTGATTTTTAGAGGGTTTTTAATAGGCAGCGAAAGCCTTATTGCCGAAAAACGGGCTTTTTAAAGCAGTTTTGTCCAAAAATCATTGTTAAGTAATTGATTATCAACGACTTACAAAAATTTTAAGAAAATTATAGATTTTATGGGGGGATTATTAGGGGGGCGAAAACCCCCTGATGGCAAAAGATGGGTGTTTAATGGTGAGTGAAAAAAATAGAAAAATAAGAACTTCCAGAATTTTTAGACACACCAGCATAGTTTAGCATTAAAATTTTATTACTCTATGAGATTTAGCCAAGTTTTTTTGAAAGATAAAAACTTTATAGAAAAAATTGTCCATTTTTTGGAGATAAAAGAAAATGATTTATTTCTTGAAGTAGGTCCAGGAGATGGTGAAATTACAAAAGAAATTATTAAGAAAGGAGCTATTGTTATAGGGATTGAAATAGATTATAATTTATTTAAAATTCTTAAGGAAAAGTTTTATTTAGTTTTAAATAAAAAATTGTTTTTATTTAATGAAGATTTTTTAAAATTCAACATAAATAATTTAAATTGGGAAAAATTTAGGTTTTTTTCAAATCTTCCATATCATATTACTAACAATGCTTTATTCAAAATTATTGAGAACAAAGAGAAATTCTTGGATATTCACATAATGGTTCAAAAAGAAGTAGCGAACAAAATCATTAAAGAGAAAAATTATTTAAGTTATCTGATTAATTATCATTTTGAAGTTAAAGAGCTTTTGGTATTACCACCAAATGCATTTTATCCAAGGCCAAAAGTTTTTTCATCATTTCTTAAACTATTACCAAAAGAAAATTTTCTTGAAAAGACATTAGAAGAAAAATTATTCAATATAATAAAAATTTCATTTAAAAACAGAAGAAAAAAATTAAAAAATATATTAACATTTGTTCCAAAAGAATATGAAAACAAAAGACCCGAAGAATTAAGTCTTGATGATTTCATTAAAATAACCTATGCTTTAAAATTTTAAAACTTAGCTTTGCCCCCGTAGCTCAATTGGATAGAGCATCGGATTTCTAATCCGAGGGTTGTGGGTTCGAGTCCCGCCGGGGGCGTTGGGGCGTTAGCTCAGTTGGTAGAGCAGCGGATTCTTAATCCGCGGGTCGCAGGTTCAAGTCCTGCACGCCCCATTTGACGGGGTGTAGCGCAGTGGTAGCGCGCTTGGCTTGGGACCAAGAGGTCCCGGGTTCAAGTCCCGGCACCCCGATTAGGAGGGTGTAGCTCAGCTGGTTAGAGCGGCGGACTGTGGCTCCGCAGGTCGCGGGTTCAAATCCCGTCGCCCTCCTTTGATTATTTTAATTTATTTATATTATATTGTTCTACCATTTTCCATATCGCTTAGCTATATCTTCTCATACCTTTACTTCATATTAAATAGGAAATTTATCATTCCGAAAGATTTTTTTTTATTATCATTCTTTACATTTGGCGTTTAATATCATTAATTTATAATGGTCTTTCAATCACACCAATTAAAGAAATTTTTGACAAGTTCGTTTATGTAATTTTTTCAAATGCTAAATTAAATGAGAAAATAATAAACAATTTAATTTTCAGTTTAATGGTTTCAAATTTTGTGATTTTTTTATTTGGTATTTATGACTTCTCATTTCCAACATTCTGGCAAAAATTCTATTATATTAAAACAAATCATTTTGAACTATCACTAAATAAAAAGGAAAAAATTCTTATAAGGAATACAAATGATTATCCAATTGAAATTCATATAAATAATGAAAAATTCTTAATTCCCCCTCAATTTTTATCATCTTTCAAATTAGAAAGTGGATTCTACAAAATCATTTCAAAAGATAGCTTTTTTATTCATACAAAAAGTAAAATATCAAATGAATTTATCTATTTAAAAAATTTCTGGAATGAAGGAAATAATTTTATTGGACCTTTTGGTCATAAACTTGTTGCAAGCGGATTTTTATCAATAACTACAATTTTATTCTTTTGTGCCTACTTATATTTTAAAAAAATTTTTTTGATTGGATTTATTGTAAGTTTTTTAAGTTTGATTTTAACATTTTCAAAATCTTATATTCCGATAACAACTTTTATTCTGTTTTTGATTTATTTTTTTAAAAAGAAAAATTTTTTAGGAATTTTTTTGTCAACTTTTATTTTCTTAATTTTTTCCATTTTTATACTTATTTATTTTGAAAAAACTTCAATTTTAAGATTAAATTTTTACAAGGCAGGTATAGAAATTTTTCATAAAAGCCCAATTTTTGGTATTGGTTATAATCATGTTTCAGATTACTTAGAGAGTTATATGAAACTTGGCTTTATTGACAATGCTTTTCATACACACAATATTTACACTGATGCGCTTTCAGAAACGGGAATAATTGGATTTTTTATTTTTATAATTACTTACTTTTACTTTGCTATAAACTTTTTATTTAAAGGCTATAAAGAAAACAATTTTATTTCAATTTCAGCAGGTTGGATTATAATAATGATTTTAATTAGTGGTTTGTTTGAAAAAAATTTAGATAGAGCAATTATTGATTTACTAATTTTTTCAATAATGGGTTTGGCGAGGGCTAAAAAGCCCCCTAATTAGCAATAATTTTCTGAGAAAACTTATCAATTTTTACAATATAAACACCTTTGTTAATTTTCCCAATTTCTAAACGATTTAAACCCTTTTCTAAATTAATTTCTTTTGAAAATAATAATCTTCCTGAAACATCAAAAATTTTAATTTTCTTTGAAATTTTACTATTAGAACTAATTAATAAAATTCCCTTATTTAATGAAATAATTCTTAAATTGTTATATTCTTTATTTTCTGAAATTGAAACCTGTGGAGAACCATACAATCTTATATAAATGTCCGCTGAACTTGCATCCCTATACAAAGCCCAAGCACCAGTATATTCAAAAGCATTATATGAATACGGCCCGGCATTTTCTATCCCAACACCTGTTGAATCGCTCCATTGATAAACTGCTCCATATAATTTTGTCCCAGCAGGAAATACTTGATTTACAGGCAATGAAACCCAAAAAGCTTGATTTTGTGGTATATTTATTAGATTTGATTGAACAATTGGATTAAACATAGAATCTAATAGTGCTAATTTAACTTGACCACCTCCTGATTTGGCAGAACCTACAAAAGCTCTTAAAGAATCTACTTTAAAT
>CBFGJN010000086.1:0-4437 GCA_965649115.1 Caldifarciminota bacterium
GCTCCCAAATTATTCTCAGACCTATAATAAACTATTTTTCTAACATTTTGAGATAGATAGTTTTTCTCTATTAATTCGCCGAGTCCATTATCAGAGGCGTTATCCCAGATCAAAACTTTTTCAATTGGATAAGACTGACCCAAAATTGCTTTTATTATTTCTTCAAGTCGATCGTGGGGAGTATTATAGCAAACTAAAATTGTAACAACCTTGTTCATTTAATTATCATTAATGCCGCTTATTAAAATAATTCTGTCCAAATTGCAATTGCTTTTTTTAATTTTTTAAAATAATCACTGTTCATTTCTAATTTTAACGCCAATTCTTTATAACAATCTTTAAAATTATCTTTAGTTAATTTAACCCTATCTACCTCTTTCCATAAATATTCATTAATTTTTATCCCCCTCCTTTCTTTTTCTAAATTTTTATAAGGATCGCTTGCTCGATCATGCCAAATAACCGGATAACCTGAAACTATCCTAAAACCCAAATGATCACAAATTTTTTTAATAAAAATTCCGGCCCAAATATCATCAAATCTATCAAAACCCCAAGGTTTTTCATTTTTGTCTTTACCCATCAACATAAAATACATTACTGGAGTCAATTCCCGTTTCCATGCTAAATTCATACCACACATTGGAAAATATTTTCCTACAGGGATAATTTGTTGAATAAAATAATTTTCAATTCTGGGGAATCTTTTAAATTTTAATTGAGTAATAGCATCAAAATCTGGAACATTTGCCCATAAACCATGATTTAAAATAATTTTATTTGAATCAATAATATCTTCCACCTGTTTATAAGGTAATCCTCTCGGCCTAATATTACCTTTCAATTTGATGGTTGAAACCCACTTTATTTCTTTATATTTATTCTTAAACAAGGCACCGTAATGAGATTTAATGAGATCACTTTTGTTAAAATTCTTAATATATTTTTCTAATGGATAACAATCATCATCTAGGGCTATTATCATATCACTTTTCATCTGATATGCCTTCCAGAATCCATAACTTTTTATAGCGCTTGTTCTTCGGGGAATTATCCAGCTGTCTTTTCCAAGATCTTTTTTTATATCCTCCCATGAATAATGGAAAATTTTAAATTTTTCTTTTAAATTAATATTAAAGGTTTTTGATGGATTATCCTCTATCACAATTAAATTTGTTTCATATTTTTGAAAAATTTTCCTCCACTCAAAAATAAATCTAACAATTGAATTTTCTCTAATAGTTGGAACTACTATAGCTATGTTTGATATTTTCATTATTTATTTAATTAAAATTTTTAAATTTGGCAGTTTTTGATAATTTCAATTTAATTTTTAAACTTTTTGGAATTAAACTTAAAAAAAAGTCTCTGCTTAAAAAACTTTTCCAATTTTCTAGATATAACCTTAAGTTTCCCCCATTTATAGCCTTAAACTGCTTATAACAATAAAATAAGTAATAAAAATTGAGACTTAATTTTTTATCTGATAAAAATTTGTATAATGTCTTCCAATTTTTAGCATAAGAAATTCCCATTGCAGAATTATGGTTAAACCTCATTTTTATAGGATTATTTATTTTTCTTATCTTATTTAAGAAATAAAAATTAACTAAGTTATTTGCATATAATCTCCCTAAAGCACTAAGAAAGTGCTCAAATAGACCCCATTCCCTGTTAGGATAATTTATTAAATCATTGATAAAATCTTTATTAATTACATCTGCAGTGAAAAATACTGTATCTATTCCATTAAAAAGAGAAGAATAACAATTAATGTTTTTATAATAATCCCCTAAATTATTATAAACAATATGTGGTGCACAAATACCAAAAGATTTGGGCGGTAAATGTTTTATTATATTATCAAAAAAATTTGGTTCGAAAACAACATCGCAAGTTGTCCAAATAATTATATCATCAAAATTTATTTCTTTTATTGCATTTAAAATAACTTCTGTATGAGAATATTTGTAACCCTTATTATGGCTATTAAAAAATTTACAATTTATCCCCATACTGTTTAAAACTATTTTTACTTTTTTTTCTTGAAAAATGGTTACTACTAATAACCAATTATTATAATTTTGATTTTTTATAGACTTCAAAAATAGTTTTTGAATTTCATCATTTTCATCCCCTGTAAAATCTCTAAATGTAGTAGCTATTATAATTCTTTTGTTCATTTTTTTATTATTTTAATTTCAAAAAACTACATTATTTGAAGTACGATCTATATTTTACCCAAAACTTTAGGGCATATTTAGGTAAAAATTCTTCGAAATTTTTCAAATTTTTAATTAAATTAAAAGTGTTTTTATAGCCGTAAAATTCATTCTCTAGATCTTTCACAATATTATGTGGATTTCTTTTTTGATAAACACTGGGTCTATTATAAATAACACACCCTGGAAAATATTTTTGTAAAATATAAGATCCCCAAATATCGTCCATTCTCCCGATAAATGGAAAACAACAATAGTATGGAATAACCTCTCGCGATAAAAAAGTATTTTGAGAATTAAAAGGCGATATTTTATTAAAAGCAAATGGATATTTAAAATTTTTAAAAATTATATAAGGATTATTAAATGAAATGCGAGCAATAGCATCAATATCTGGATTGCCATTCCATAAATCTGCTTGAACTAATACTTTAATCCTCTTTTTACCTATATAATTTAGTTTGTTCTTATTTTTTAATAATTGAATTGGGTAACCACGATGCCAAAGATATGAGTGATTAGTAACAGATAAAGGATCACAAACTAATAGCTTACTTTTATAAAAATGGACACTTATTTCTTTATTTACATATAATTCTTTGCCCCAAAATTTATAAGGAATATTATCGTCGTCTACAGTAGCTATAATTTTTGCTCCCATCTTATAAGCCTCAATAAAACCGATGTTTCTTCTCTGAATATTATTCCATCCTAAGATTTTACTTATATTATTATATTTTTTATCTTGTTCTTCGGGGGAAATATATTTTAAATTATTATATTTTTTTTGAAGTTTTTCATATAAATTATGAGGAGTTTTTAGATCGCCAACTATAATTAAAAACCAATCTTTAAAATCTAAATACTTAAATATAGCCTCTGTAGGTGGATTTATGGTAGTTGTAACAATAAATTTTTCAAAAATCATCTCAATTCAATTAAGTTCTAATTTTATTCCAATTTTTTCTTACCTGTTCTTCTATCCACCTATAAGTTTTTTCTATTCCTACCCTTAAAGGAATTTTTGGTTCCCAATTGATTTTTTGACGAGCTAAAGTTAAATCTGCATTTCTCCCCCTTACTCCTGTTGGACCTGGAATATGTTTTATTCTTAAGTTCTTGCCTGCTATTTCCATAATCATTTTAGCTAAATTATTGATAGAGATTAATTCTTCAGAGCCAATATTTATTGGACCTAAAAAATCAGAATCCATTAATTTTCTTATGCCATCTAAAGCATCATCAATATAAAGAAAACTCCTAGTCTGTTCTCCATCACCCCAAATTTCAATTTCTCCGCCATCTTCAGCTAAAGCAACTTTTCGACAAAGTGCTGCTGGTGCTTTTTCTCTTCCTCCTTCATAGGTTCCTTCTGGACCATAAACATTATGAAATCTTGCGATTCTGACATTAATTCCATAATTTCTATGAAAAGCTAAATACATTCTTTCTGAAAATAATTTTTCCCAACCATATTCTGAATCAGGAGCTGCTGGATAAGCATCTTCTTCTTTGAGGCCTGGATTATTAGGATCCATTTGGCGATATTCTGGATAAACACAAGCTGATGAACTGTATAGAACTTTACCTTTAAACTTTTTTTCTTTTAAAGAATAGAGGCAATTTAAATTAATTAAAGCTGAATTATGCATAATATCAGCATCGTGCTCACCAGTAAAAACAAAACCAGCACCGCCCATATCAGCTGCTAATTGATAAATTTCATCAAAATCTTGATCTAAAATTTTCTCCCAAACTTTTATATCTCTTAAATCACCAATTACAAAATCATCTGCTTCATCTTTAGGAGAAAATTCAGGATACTTTAAATCAACCCCTCTTACCCAATAACCTAAATTTTTCAGATATCTAACTAAGTGATGACCTATAAAACCTCCTGCTCCTGTTACCAATGCTTTTTTCATTTTTACAAATTAGAAATTTTAATTAATGTTAAATAATTTATAAATATAATTTTATCATAACCATAAACTTCAAGTTTTTTCTTTTTAACCCAATCAAAAAGAGCTTTACCAACTATTCCTAGACCGATAATGCCTATTTTTTTCATCATAAAATTTTATCATAAAAACTTTTATTCAAAATTGTCTTTTCGCTTTTTAATTCCAAACTTTAAAATCTCATTCAAAACTTTCTTCTTCAAACCAAGTTTTATAACTTAATCCTTTACCTATTTTAGCAATTAAAAGGCCAT
>CBFGJN010000087.1:0-4049 GCA_965649115.1 Caldifarciminota bacterium
AACTATTAGCAGAGATTTCTCCTTCGTACTTAAACACGCTACCAATTTTTCCCACAACATCTCTTATAATTGTCCAATTTTCAATTTCAAATTTTTCAAGGATTTCTACAATATATCCAATATAGATATTATCAACAACAACTTCAATTTTCTTTAAATTTTTTATCTCCATAATAAACTAATGATAAAGTAATAAAGAGGAATTCCGATAATTATGTTGAATGGGAATGTTATAGCTAAGGACATCGTAAGATATATACTTGGATTTGCTTTTGGAACGGATAGTCTCATAGCAGCAGGAACTGCTATATATGAAGCACTTGCACATAGTATAACGAACATAAACGCATCATTTTTTGCTAGTGAAAATAGTTTAGATAGAATAATTCCAATAGAAGCATTTAGTAGTGGTGTTAAAATGGAAAAGATAATTAAAATGACGCCTAACTTTTTGAGTTCTGAAAGTCTTCTCGCTGCTAATATGCCCATATCAAGAAGAAACAAGCATAGCATACCTCTAAATAAATTTCCAAAGAATGGTTCAACACTCTTATAACCCTTTTCACCTACAATCATTCCAATAATCAAGGTAGTAATAAGTAAATATACTGATGGATTTAAGAAAGCTTCTTTTATAGCTTGAATTTGAAAATAATTTTTATTTTCTTTCAAATGAAATTGATATATTAATATAGCAATAATAATAGCTGGTGATTCCATTAAAGCCATGGCTGCTATTAGCGAACCGTTGAAGGTTTGACCTAACTCTTGTAGAAATGAAGATGCAGTTATAAATGTAACAGCACTAATTGAACCATAAGTCGCAGAAATTGCTACTGCATTATGAATATCAATAAAATTTTTTATTATGAAAAATAAATATGTTGGGACAAATATGCCCATAAATATAGCTAAAAATAGTACTTTTAAAACATAAAAATTTAAATGACTTTTTGATAGCTCATAACCACCATGAATACCAATTGAGATTAGAAGATATAATGATAAAAATTTTGCTATTTGTTGAGGAATTTCAAGTTCTGATTTTAAAAGATTTGCTATAATTCCAATAAAAAAGAATAAAATTGGAGGACTTAAAAAATTTGAAATTATTTCCATAATTCACTTAAAAATTTTTCAAATTCTTTTTTTGCCCTTTGAATTATAAATTCTTTTCTTGCTTTACCTTTTAAGTGAGATGGAATATCAACGAAGAGTCCAAAGTTAGCATTCATAGGTTGGAAAAATTTGGGATCTTCATGTGTTATATAGTACAAGAGTGCTCCTATCATTGTATGTCTGCTTGGATAAATTGGCTTCAATCCTTTAATTAATCTATAAGCGTTTATGCCTGCTATTAATCCGGTTGCAGTTGATGGAACATAACCTTCAACACCAGTTATTTGTCCCGCAAAAAATATATTTTCATAATTTTTCATTTGTAAGGTTTCTTTTAAAATAAGCGGAGATTTTATAAATGTATTTCTGTGAATAACTCCATATCTTAAAAATTCTGCTTTTTCAAGTCCCGGGATTAGTCTAAAAACTCTTTTTTGTTCTTCCCATTTCATTTGAGTTTGAAATCCAACGAGCGAAAAAGCAGTTTTGTCTTTATTTTCAGGTCTTAACTGAACGACAGCATAGGGTTCTTTATTTGTTCTTGGGTCAATTAAGCCTCTTGGATTCATAGGTCCATATCTTAATGTTTCTAATCCCCTTTTTGCCATTTCTTCAATTGGAAGACAACCTTCAAAAAACTTTATATCTTTCTCAAATTCATGCAATTCAACTTTTTGGGCTTTTATTAACTCATTCACAAATAATTCATATTCTTCTTTTGTTAATGGAGCGTTTAGATAATTTCCTTCATCAGAATATCTATCAGCCCAAAATAGTTTTTCATAGTTTAATGTATCACCATCTACAATAGGAGATACTGCATCATAAAACGATAAGTATTCTTCACCTGTTAATTTTTTTATATTTTCCGAAAGTTTTTCTGATGTTAATGGTCCTGTTGCTACTATTACAATTTCATCTTTTGGAATTTCTATTACTTCCTCTCTAATTATTTTGACATTTTCAAAACTTTCAATTGTTTTTGTAATATAATCTGAAAAAATTTCTCTATCTACAACAAGAGCTTTTGAATTATCAATTCTACTATACTCTCCTGCTTTTAAAATTAAGCTATCTAAAAGTTTTAATTCATATTTTAAAAGACCATTAGCATTATATATATCTGTTGATTTTAGAGAATTAGAGCAAACAAGCTCGGCAAGTTTGTCAGTTTTATGAACGGGTGTTTTTTTTAAACCTCTCATTTCATATAAAATGACATTAATACCTCTTTTTGCAAGTTGATAAACCGCTTCGCTTCCTGCTAATCCTCCACCAATTACAATAACTCTATCTTTCATATAAAACCTCCTCTATTCTTTTTGTTATCTCTTCAATTGTTCCAATTCCATTTATTTCATATAGGATACCTTTTTCTTTATAAAATTCAATTAAAGGTTGAGTTTGCTCTCTGTAAATTTTGATTCTATTTTCTATAACTTCTGGTTTGTCATCTAATCTTCCTCTATTTAATAATCGTTTTTTAATTTCATCATCAGGCACATTTAAATATATTACTTTATCAATTTCTGTTATTTTTTCAAGTTCTATTGCTTGGTTTAAAGTTCTTGGAAATCCATCAAGAATAAAACCATCTAAATTTTTTATATTGTTTTCTATGATTTTTATCATAATCTGATCAGGAACAAGTTCTCCCTTTTCCATATAACTTTTGGCAATTTTACCAAGTTCTGTTCCTTTTTCCATCTCTTCTCTCAAAATGTCTCCTGTTGAAATTTTTCTTAAATTTAATTTTTTTGATATAATTTCAGCTTGCGTTCCTTTCCCCGCACCAGGTGGTCCAAGGAAGATAAGTCGCATTTTTAATAAATCTTTAAAAATCTCTTTAAGTCCAGCTGTATTAACAAAGAAATTGTTAGGATTGTTTTTTAAGTATCTTTCAATATCTCTTTTTTGTTTGTTTATTTTTGATTTGCTTTTAAAATTTGCACGAATAAATTTATTGAAATAAGTACCGTCCATGAATGAAAGATAATGAATAAAATTTGAATTTTCTGAATACTTTATAAACTCAATTATTTCATAAATTTGCTTATCTTGTCCTCCGCCAGTCTCTTTAATATGTTTTGCTTCTATTATGAAGAAGTGATTATTTACTTTCAGAATAATATCGGGCTTTTTTCCTTGATGCTTTCTTCCAAACTCATAGATAATATTGAATGTTTTACAAAATTCACTGAAAAACTCTTTATTTTCATTAGGCAAAAAGTATCCTTTTTGGGAAATTTCAATTGTATCAATCGCATTTAACTTATCATTTAGATTAAGTACTTCCCTTGCTAAGTGTAATACTTTTACTATCCCAGCTTCTCCTTTTTTTCTTGACGCTCCACTATCATATAAAGCTTGAGTTGTAATATTTGAATAACCTAATTCTTCATAGAGTTTTATTCTATGTAAGCAGTACTCTTTTAATAATTTAGACAAAATATATTTTTGATTTTGATTTGGCAGTTTCTTAAATTCAGAAAAAGATATATCCAAAACCTTCCAAAAAGCAACAAATTCTGTATATTGTATTTTATCAGTGGATTTTAGAATTTGCTGAATTTCATCAAGTAATCCTTTTACATCTTCTCTATTCTCTTGAGCAGTGCAATATCTTTCTATAAGCTCCCTTAATCTCTTCACATTTCTAATCAACTCTTCGTCTTTAACAATTACTTTATTAAATATATTATAATAGTCATCTATTAGAGGTTCAGGATTTTCAAGAGAGATTTTCCAGTATTCTAAATTTCTTTTTAACCCCATAATAGAACCTCCCTCGTTTTATTATAAAATTTAACAAAAGAAATTATTTCCTCAACATCTTTCTTCTCAATTAAAGTTTTAAACTCTTCTAACTCATCATTTTTTAAAACCAAAATTGGAAAAGTTTCTATTAATTCTTTTACCTGTAAAAGCCC
>CBFGJN010000088.1:0-4016 GCA_965649115.1 Caldifarciminota bacterium
CCATATTTCACCCCTCCTTACCAATTCCTTGTTATATTTTTGCCAGTTTATCTTCCCCATTCCAAAATTTTAAATCCTAAATTCTTAACCCCTAAACCCCCCTTGACATTATTTATTGGACAAAGCAAATTTGAATAAATCCCCCTTCCTTTAATTTTCTTGTAAAGAGATATAAATTTTCAATTGTTGTTAGCCTTCTTTGAGCATGTTTTTTCTTTGGCCAAGGGTCAGGAAAATTCATATAAATCTCCAAAACTTCATTATCTTTCAAAAATAAATAAAAAACCCAATAAGCGTCCATTTTTATTATATAAACATTTTCTAAATGTTCTTTTTTTATTATTTTTGAAAGTTTTTTTACACTTTCGCCTGAGATTTCAATACCCAAAAAATTTTTATTTGGATTTAATTTGGCTAAATTACTAATATATATTCCATTACCAAAGCCAATTTCAATGACTAAATTTTCTAAATCTATACTATCAATTCTAAAAGGATTTATTTCTCGGATGGTATTTTTCATAACTTTCCTTTATCTTCTTTAAGCTTACATGAGTATAAATCTGCGTTGTTGAAAGATTTTTATGTCTTAATAATAGTTGAACACTCCTAATATCAGCTCCATTATCTAATAGATGAGTAGCGAATGAATGCCTTAATATGTGAGGGTGGATACCTGAAATTTGAGACAATTTCAAAAATGATTTTTTAACTCTATAATATAATTGAAATCTACTTATTTGAAATATAAAATCATCATCTTTTAAATGCTTTTCTTGAATAATTAAACGAATTAAATGTAAAGCTCTCTTACCAATAGGAATAATGGCGAATTTTGAACCTTTACCAATAACTCTAATTTGCTCATTTTCAAAATCAATATCTTTAACTTTCAAAGAGCATAATTCACTTGCTCTTAAACCCGTTGAATATAATGTTTCAATTATTGCTTTATTTAATAAATCATCAAAATTTTTAATTTCCCAACTATCAAGAATTTTATTAATTTGATTTTGAGAAATAACTTTTGGAAGGCTCTTAGGAAGTTTTATTCTTGAAATTAAAATAAGTGGATTTTCCTTTATAACTTTTTTCTTCATTAAAAATTTTATAAAACTATTTAAACTTGCTCTTTTTCTAATTATTGTTCTTTGAGAATAACCTTTATTAAAAAGTTCAATAAAATAACTTCTTAATAACTGCTTATCTATCTGTTTATCTTTAACAAAACTAAAAAATTCTTTTAAATCATTTTCATAACTTAAAATTGTATTTTTAGAATAATTTAAGGATTTCAAATGCTCTAAAAAGTCATTAAAATAATTTTCTAACATTTTTACATTTTCTTTGGTGCAGAAACACCTATTAAATTTAAACCTAAATTTATAATTCTTTGAACTGCAGACAAAATAATTATCCTTGCTATTGTTGAAAATTTATCGTCAATGTCAATAACTCTATATTTTTGATAATAACTATGAAACATTTCGGAAATTTCCAAAAGATAATAAACAATTAAATGAGGCTCTAAATTATAAAATGCTTTTTTAAGAAATTCTTGAAAATAGAATAAATAAACAATCATTTTTCTTTCATTTTTAAAATCATATTTTAAAAGATAATTTTTTTTAAAATCTAAATCAATACCAACATTTATGGCATTTTCTTTGATACTTTCAATCCTTGCATGAGCATATTGAACATAATAAACAGGATTTTCACTTGACAATTTTTTAGCCAAATCTATATCAAAATCAAGATGCGAAGATGGGCTTCTTAATAAAAAGAAAAACCTTGCAGAATCAATACCAACTTCATTTATCAATTCTTCCATTTCATAAATTTGCCCTTTCCTCTTGCTCATATCTAATTTAATACCATTCTTTATTAAATTTGTTTGTTGAATAATGAGAATACTTAAATTTTCAAAACCTAGCATTTTTAATGCAGATTTTAATCTTGGAATATATCCATAATGGTCAGGTCCAAGTAAATTAATGATATAACCATTTCCATTTAATTTTAAAATTTTGTAATAGTGATAAGCAATATCCCAAAAAAAGTAAGTAGGCTCACCATTAGAACGAATTAAAACCCTATCTTTATCATCATTGTAAATTGTAGTTCTTAAAAGAAGAGCCTTATTTTTATAGTGTTTCAAATAGTAATTTTTATCTAATAATTTTGAAATGTCTTCTTCTTCAAGTTTAAATTGATTTTTTTCTAAATCCTCAAAATATAAATAATTTTTTAACTTTTGAAGCACAATTTTAGGATATTCAGAATTTCTGATAAAACTTTCTCTAACAATGCTATCATAATTAACACCATATTTTTTTAAAACTTCAATTTGCTTATTAAAAATTAAATCACTTGCCAATTTTCCGATTTTATAAGCAAAATTTTTAAATTCATCAAGAAACTCTTCATTATTTTTATAAGAATTTTTTAAATTTTTAATTTCATTTTCTACAAGTTCTTTTAAGTTTTTAGCAATATCAATAACATAATCTCCTCTATAAACATCAAGTTCAATTTCTTCATTCTCAACTATTAAAATTTTTGGTTCTTCCTTAATTTCATTTCTTATATAAACTTCATTAGATTTAAATTGAAAAATATAACCTAATCTCCATAAAATTGAATACCCAAGACTTAAAATTTGATTTCCTTCATCATTTACATAGTACTCTGAAATAACATTATGTCCTAAAAATTTACCTATTCTGACAACACTATCACCAATTGCTCCTGCTCTTGCATTAACAACATTTAATGGTCCTGTTGGATTAGCAGAAACAAATTCAATTATATAATTTTTAGTTTCTTCTTTTTCCAAGAAATTATTTTCTAAAATTTTAAAAATAAGTTCAATTAAAAAATTTTTACTTAAACGAACATTTATAAATCCATTTACATTCTCAACACTTTCAAATTCACTATGATTTTTAATTTCATCTAAAATCTCATTTGCTATTGAAATGGGACTTTTTTTTAATTCCTTTGACAATTTAAAGGCTATATTTGTAGTAATATCAGCAAAATTATAGTCATTTGGCTTTGTCCAATTTATAATTCCAAATTTTGTTTTGGTTTTTAACATTTTCAAAATTTTAAAGTTTAGTTCAACTATTTGCAATGGGTGACTTTAAATCTATAATTTTCTTAGCTCAATTTTATAATTTTCCCATACTAGCAAGTTTAATAATGCTAAATAAATCTTTTCCTTCTTTAAGATTTTTTATTATTTTCTCTGTTATTTTCCCTTTTGGATAATTTGTTTTTTCTTGGGTCATAAGTAGCTTTGAAAGAAGATAAAGGAATTTTATATCATAAAAACCATATTTTGATAATTTTTTATATTGATCTATGTCCTTTTCGGGAATTTTTAAAATCTCATTAAGCTTCAATGTTTTGAGATTAGAAATCGGTTTAATGGTTTTCCAAACCTTTTCTATTATATTTAGAAATTTTTTGGATAGTGAAGGTTCTGCGGAAATTTTCATAAGTAAAGGAAATTGGAAGTTCTCCATTTTTCATCGTTTTAGTTTGAGGGTTTTACATAAACAAATATATGTTCATAGCTTAAAAGTAGGAAACCTTTTTCTTTTGCCCTGCTTTTCCATAGAGGAGTTGCTTTGTCCAGTAATTATTGTTAAATGCTTGATAATCAATAATTTATAAAAGCTTTAAGGAAGTTATTGATTTAAGGGGGGTTTTAATGGGGGGCTTCCGCCCCCCAAAGCATAAAAATGGGCATTTATAAGCCGAAGGCTTAAATATAGGGTGGGTGGGAAAAATATAGAAAAATATATATTTTTGGAATTATTAGACAAAGCATAGAGGAGTTGTTTTCATATTATGTTGTATTTTAATTATGTCTTCTTTAAGCTCAAAACCAACTTTCAAAAATCTTTCAAGGGTTTTATATGCAAGTAAAATATGTTTTTTATTTCTTCTTATGTCTCCTATCATAAAAGCACAGATTTTACCTCTTTTCAAAACCCTATAAAACT
>CBFGJN010000089.1:0-3929 GCA_965649115.1 Caldifarciminota bacterium
GGGGATTATTAGGGGGGCTCTGCCCCCCAAAGCCGAAATATGGGTATTTTAAAGGCGAAGCCTTGAATATAGGGTGGGTGGGAAAATAAAGAAAAATAAATAATTCCAGAATTATTGGACAAGGCACCATAAATCACAAAATAACTTTAAAATTTAAGTCCTTGTTAAAAATTGGTCTTCATAAATTTTTAGAAGAAGTTAATAAGTATAAGAACTTAAAATTTGCTATTTTAACACATTCTCCTGCCATTGATTATGATTATGAACTTTCACTATTTAAAATTTTAAATTCAGGTATTGAAATAGAAATCATTTTTACACCAGAACATGGGTTTTTTGGAACTTATCAGTACGGGGAGAATGTTATTGAAAATAATATATTTGGTATTAAAACAATAAGTCTATATGGTGATAATTTTAATTCTTTAATTCCAAAAGATGAAGATTTGGAGAGTGTTGATGGTGTTATTTTTGATATTGTAGATATAGGTTGTAGGTTTTATACTTATGTTTGGAGTTGTGCTCTTGTTCTTAAAAAGGCAGGTAAGATGAATAAAAAAATTATAGTTCTTGATAGACCAAATCCAATAAATGGGGTAGATGTTGAAGGACCAATAAATGAAATTACATCTTTTGTTGGTCTTTATAAAATTCCTATAAGGCATGGAAAAACTTATGGAGAAATTTTAAAGATGGTTGCTGAAATTGAAAATGTTGAAATTATTCTATATGAAGTTGATAATTGGAATAGAGAAAAATATCTTGATGAGATAAATTTTCCATTTGTAATGCCTTCACCTAATATACCTGATGTTAAAACCGCTGTCGTATATCCAGGAATGTGCTTATTGGAAGGAACGAATATATCCGAAGGTAGAGGAACAACAAGACCATTTGAGATATTTGGAGCACCATTTATAAATCCCTTTGAAATGAAGAAATATATTGAAATTGAGGGTGCTATATTAAGGCCTATTTATTTTAGACCTACATTTAGCAAATATAAAAATGAGATTTGTGGTGGTTTTTACATTCATGTAATAGATAGAAAAAAATTTAAACCTGTTGAGTGTGCTGTTAAAATTTTAAAAACAATCAAAAAATTATATCCTAATGAATTTAAGTTCTTAGAACCACCTTATGAATTTGAATATAATATAATGCCCATTGATTTACTATGGGGAAGTTCAAAATTAAGAGAAGAAATTGAAAGCTTGTAAAAACTTTCTGAAACTATCTTTTTAATTAAGGCAAAAACCTGAAATTAAGCCTTTTAAAAACCCACAATAAAATTATTACACTGATAAAGGGCAAAAAATGGGTTTTTAAAGCGGAATGAAACTATGAATTTTAGGGGTCTAATGGGGGTGAAGCCTCCCGAGGTTACCGAAATATGGGTATTTCAAGGCTCCGCCTTATAATACTGATGAACGCTTAATATATTTAATTTTTATCAAAGGTGGTGTGGTCAAATAATAAAAGCAATAGATAATGGTTATGTTCTAAGGATTGAAGACTACATTTTAAAACTTGATGAGGACTTCTCTGAGATAAATAAAGATTCAATAAGTAGGCATTATGGACAAAGGAAATCACATTTTTGGATTACTTTCAAAATGAAGGAGTTGGGTATATTCTTGGAATTACTAAAATAAACAATGGTTATATGGTTAGTAGTGTTTTTAATGGATATATTTAATGCTTATAATGATGAGCCCATTTCTTATTAAGATGGATAAGGTTATATTTGGCCAGAAGATTAAGAAATTACCTTATAATCCTTAATTAAATCCTTTGCTATTTTAATATCATTTTCAATTTTCTTTTTAAGCTCATCAAAATTTTCAAATTTTACAATATCACTTATTCTCTTTATAAACTCAACCTTAATTGTTTTACCATAAAGATTTCCATTAAAGTTAAAGATATGTGTCTCAACAATATCTTTTACATAGCTTGCGGAGAAAAACTCATCATCTTCTATATAAGTTTTCGTTAAATAAACACCTTCAAAAGGAATAATTTTCTCACTATCAATTGTAATGTTTGCAGTAGGAAAGCCAAGCTTATTCCCAACTCCTTTACCTTTTTTAACAATTCCCTTTAAGAAAAAATTATAACCTAGCAATTTATTAGCAATTTCAATTTTTCCTTCTTTTATAAATTTTCTTATATTACTTGAACTTATTTCAATATTTTCAATTTTAATTGGAGGGACAATAGTAAGTCCAAAATCATAGTTTTTTACATTTTCATTAAGGAAAAGTGTATCGCCTTGTCTTTTATATCCAAATCTATGATTATAACCAACAATAATCCAATTTACATTAAAATTTTCTTTTAAAATTCTTAAAAATTCTTCTCTCGTTATTTCAAATGTCCTTTTATCAAGTAAAACTACAAAATCAACATTAAAATTTTTCAGCATTTCTAATTTTTCTTCTTTTGTCAAAATTAAATCTGAATTTTTATAAAGATGTTCAATAAATATAAAAATTAAGCTTTTTGAATTTAATAATTTTGAGGTTTGAATTGTTAAATTTATAATAAATTTATGAGCCAAATGAAAACCATCAAACGAACCAATAGTCATAGTAGTTTTTTCTTTAATTTTAGAGTTAAAAAAGTCAAGGAATATCATATTATGGAATTTCTTTCAGTTATAGTAAAATTTTAAAGGAAAATAATTAAAAAATATATATTTTTCTATATTTTGCCTACCTGCTCTACGAAATTAAGCCTTCGGCTTAAAAGCTTAGCCCTCCATTAAAACCTTTTATAGACAAATCAAAAAATCAAGAATAATCTAATTAGTAGTAAAATGGCTCTTCTTAAAGAAAATCCTATAATAAATTTCTGATGCTAACAAAAAAATAACTGATAATATCAGAATTTCAAAATAACCTTTTATCGATGGATAAATTAAAAGAATTAAAGAAGGAATTGCTAATGCTAATTTATAATAGTCAAAAATTAAAAAAATGAAAGAAAGAATACAAGCTAACTTTATATATTCATAAGGTGAAATTATAAAACAAATAATTAAAATTAAAATTGAAAGTAATTGTGAATTGTAAATCCCAATATAAACTGATGTTGTAATTTTATTTGCTTTCTTATCGCCTTCATAGTCCATTATAGTAGTTATAAGATAGGCAGATGACATTATTAAAATGAAAATTAAGCTTTCTTTTGAAATTTCTTTATATCCAATACTGAAAACAAAAAATCCATAACCAGTGGAGTTTGTAATCAAATCCAAAAATGGTTTATCTTTAAAATTGAAAGGTTTAATTGAATAAACAATTGAAAGAATAATAAGCCCTATAAATAATAATTTATTTTCTACAAATAATAAAAAAATTAAACTTAAAATGAAAAGAAAAGAAGCAAATTTTTTGGCAAGTGAAATTGAAATTTTATTTTCAGTTAAAATAAAAATTTTATTATTTAATTTATCACTTTCAATATCGTAAATTTGATTTAAAACATATGCAAATGACGAAATTAAAAGCAATAATATAAGTTCAAAATAATTTATACTATTTCTTGAAATGAACAAACCATTAACATAGAAAATAAGTGTAGGTATAAACAGATGAGGCCTTGTTAAAAAAATTAAATGAATTAAGGACAAGACAAAAATTTTAATGTTTAGTTTATTAAATATATAATAATTCTTTATTTTCCCACCTGCCCTGAAATCAGGCATCCCTAAAATCTATGCTTTGTCCAGTAATTATTGTTAAGCGATTGATAATCAATAATTTATAAAATTTTTAAGGAAATTGTTGATTTATTGGGGGGATTATTAGGGGGGCTCTGCCCCCCAAAGCCGAAATATGGGTATTTTAAAGGCGAAGCCTTGAATATAGGGTGGGTGGGAAAATAAAGAAAAATAAATAATTCCAGAATTATTGGACAAGGCA
>CBFGJN010000090.1:0-3844 GCA_965649115.1 Caldifarciminota bacterium
CCTTCTTATTTTGATGGGAAAATTTATGGGATAATGGAAAAAAGGGTTCATGACCCTGATACTGTTCAAACAAAAGCACTCTGTCGTGATGCATTAACAGGGGATTTGATATGGAAATACATTTTACCCAATAAATCATCAGAGCGCACATCAATATATGATAATAGATTATGGTCATTTTTTGGATTCAAACTCCTTGGATTTAATATATTTACAGGTTCTCTTGAGATAGATAAATATATGGGGTATTCTTATAATACGCCAATATCAGGATATAATAATGAGATATGGTCTGGTTGTGGCAAATGGTCAGGTGATACAATAATTACAGTGGTTTTTTCTTTTGATTCAAAGACAGCTCAAAAAAGGCTTGAGTTTTATTTAGCACCAAAAGATACAAATGGTGGTGGAGCAGTAGGTCCTGTTTTTACTATTAAAAATACAGGTTGGGTAGCAAATTGTGATTACATATATGGTTTTAAAACTTTAAATGGAGAGGTATTTGATACAGTTTTGCTTCCTGATGCAAGGTCTCCATATCCAGCCGGGGGATATCCTGTTATTTATAAAAATTATTTTTTTGCTGCCCATCATGGATATATTTATTGTTATAAAGCAGATACGATTTTACCGGAAACAACATATAATTATAAATTTTATCCATATTATAAAGAATGGAACATTTATGCTTATCTTTCTTTGCCTGAGAGACAAAACATATATTTAAAAATTTTTGATATAACAGGGAGGAAAGTATTAGATCTATATAAAGGTTATTTAGAAAAGGGTGAGCATTTTTTACCATTAAATATTTCTTCAGATGGTGTTTATTTTATTTTTTTAAAAGGTAAAAATAAGGAAGTTAAAAAATTTTTTAAAATAGGGAGGTGAAGTATGAAAGGGAAAATTGGATGTATAGTGAAGTGGTTCATTGTCGTATATCTTTCTTTTCCCTTATACGGGAAAAGGGCACCTGACCGTCCACAATGGCTTGTGGAGGAATTAAGGCAGTTTAAACTTGAAAAGGAAGAAGTGAGTCATTTTGGAAACAAAAGTTTTTATAGTGACGGAAGACTTAGATCATGGGATATGATAGATGAATCAGTGGCTCCCGGTTCACCAGAAGATATAGCTAAAAACTTTTTACTTAAGCATATCCGTGAATTTGGTTTTAAAAGTGATTTATCTGATATCCAGCTTTTAAAGGTGGAAGAGTTTATTAAGGATATATATAGAGTTGATTTTTTACAAACTTACAAAGGAATACCAGTATATGAGGGTGGTCTTCATGTAATTGTAGAGAAAAATGGTAAAATACGTTCTGCTTTTTCTGGATATCGTGTTATAAAGGAAGATTTAGATTTATCTATAAATATTTCAAAGGAGTCTGCAATTCAAACAGTGATAAACTTTTTGCAGATTCAGGGAGAGATAACTTATGGTCCTGTTGCTGAATTAATGATTTTCCCTTATAAAGGTCAAAAGCTTGTGTATAGAGTTGAAATTCACACTGATTTCCCCCTTGGTGGCTGGGAGGCTTTTGTTGATGCTAAGAATGGTGAGATAATTCATCTTGGAGATAAATTTGTCTATGCAAATGGTTCAGGATACATATTTAATCCTGACCCTATCACATCAGCGCACACCAATTATGGTGGTGATTTTGTGGATAATAATGATAATACAAATTCTTCTCTTGATGCGCAGAGATTTTTAATAACATTGAAGGATATATATAAAGATGATAATACCTATTACCTCAGAGGTCCTTATGTTCGTATCAAAAATTTTGGTGGATATTATGACCCCATTTATTCTTCTAATGATGGGACATTTTTCTATAACAGATATGATCAGGCATTCGAAGCAGTGATGGTTTATTATCATATTGACAATTTTCAGAGATATTTGCAATCTTTGGGGTTTTATTATCATCTCGATACTATTTATGTTGATCCTCATGGAACTTATAGTGATAATTCCTGGTATGATGAAAGTCTTGATGCAATTTATTTTGGGGAAGGTGGTGTAGATGATGCAGAGGATGCTGATGTAATTATTCATGAATATGGTCATGCTATTGAGGAGTGTTCGATGGGTGGATTTAATTACTATTATTCTGAAGCAGGGGCACTTTCAGAAGGATACAGTGATTATATGGCAGGGAGTTATTCAGCACAAATTAATTTTTATCAAAAGGATTGGGTTTTTAACTGGGATGGTCATAACGAATTCTGGCAAGGGAGAGTGCTTAATAGCACAAAACATTATCCTGAGGATATGGTGTATGACCCTCATGAGGATGGTGAAATATGGTCTGCCTGTTTGTGGAAAATCTTTGAGCAGTTTGGGAGTCAGATAACAGATAAGATTGTTTTGTATAGTTTAGGCATTCTTTGGAGTAGTTCAGATTTTAAAGATGCTGCAAAGGCCATTTTGGATGCAGATTATTGGCTATATTGGGGAGAACATATGAACTTTATAAGAAATGTTTTTTATAATAGAGGGATCTTAAGACCACCAAGAGTTACAGTAACATTTCCAAATGGAGGAGAAACTTTTGTTCAGGGTTCGATAGAGAGAATTAAGTGGTATATTGAGGATTTTGATAGTCTTACTAATTCTATTGAATTATACTATTACTATAATAATAACTATTATTTTATAACTGAAATATTTAATCCAACTCAAACTTATTACGATTGGCTTGTTCCTAATATAAGTAGTCCTAATATTGTTAAAATTAAAGTTGTTCTCAAGGATAAGGCAGATAATGTATTAGCTGAGGATATGAGTGACAATCCATTCACAATTGTTCCTCAACCTCCAACTAATATAACCTATCCCAATGGCGGTGAAATATTGTTTGTTGGCAGTAATGTTCAAATTACATGGAATAATTCTGACCCGAATAATGTGATAAGTTATGTGAAGCTTTATTATTCAGTAAATGGTGGTGCAAACTATACACAGATTAACGGAAATATTCAGAATACAGGAAGTTATACCTGGGTTGTTCCAAATATCCAAACAAAACAAGGGAAAATAAAGATAGAGGCTTATAATATTAGAAATGTATTGATAAAAAAAGACGAAAGTGACGGAACCTTCTGGATTGTGATTCCCCCTCAGATTCAACTCATCTGGCCAAATAATCCTTATATATCAATTGAAGAGGGAAAAACATATTATATCAAATTCATTGGAGAAGCACAGAATGGAATAAAAAATGCGGATGCAGAGTTTTCTCATAATGGTGGTCAAACATGGTCAGATTTGCCAGTTGAAAAATATTATGACTCTTATCCTACTTATATTAGGGATTCTCTAAAGTGGAATGTTACCCAATCACCTACCCGTAATGGGAGAATAAAAGCAATCTTAACTGATGCAAATGGTATAAAAGCTTATGACATTTCGGATTATGATTTTGTTTTGAAACCTGCTACTCCCACCGGAATTAGTGCGGCAATTGTAGAGATTGATATCTGTTCGAATGTAAAAATAATTATTTCCTGGAATGATAACTCTCAATATGAGGATAGTTATATTCTTGAATATAAAATGGATAATATGGACTGGCAATCTATCTTACTTCCTCCGAATAGAAGAAAAGACACACTATTGGGAGAATACTATCATAATTACTACTTCCGTGTGAGATGTAAAAAAGGAGATATTTATTCTGATTATTCAAATACAGTAAGTGTTTTTCCGAGAATTCCTGACCCTTCAAATTTAACACTTGAAACTTCTTATCCATGGAACAATGTAAAGGTAAGTTTTATGGATAATTCTAAATGTGAGGATAAATTTTTAATAAAAAGAAAAGAGATTATTAGTG
>CBFGJN010000091.1:0-3656 GCA_965649115.1 Caldifarciminota bacterium
GAAATATCAGGTATTGCATCAATGGGAATTTTAAATAAATAATAAATACCAAGGATTGTAAGGAAAATTACAATTAAAGAAATTAAAGTTTTGTTTTTAAGAGAATAGTCTGATATTTTTTCTATCAAAGGTAGAAAATTTTAAAGGGGCAAAAGCCCCCTTTCACCATTCACTTTCCGACAGTATAAACAACACCCCTAAAAGCCACATATTTATAAGAAAATGTTGATGAAGAATTATTAAATACTAAATAAACAACAAGTGGTTCCCCATTAATTTCAGAACCCTTAATAATCAATGGACTACCTTTTCTTTTCCAAATACTTTCACCTTCAAAAATTTTCTCATTAAAATATTCATAACCGTTTGAATCATAAACCTTAATTTTTATATCATATCCAGAAAGTGTTATACCTCCTCCACCACCTTCTAAGCTTGCATCAAGAATTAAAATATCATTTTCAGAAATTACAAAAGATATTCTTTCCACTGAACCTGCATCTATCGTAAGATTATCATTCTGCTTATCATATTTAATATCTAACTTAACAAAATTTGAATTATTCCAATAAAATAGATCAAAACTTATCTCCTGATAATAGATATCCCCAACCTTGGGCAATGAAATACCTAATTCCTTCAAATTATAACCCTCATAAACTTTTAACCATTTGCTATCACTATATAAGAATATCCTACAATTAACCTGAGTGCAAACTTTTATAGACTTCTTGTTCCCTAAATTCAAAAAATCAACATATGAAATCCAGCTTCCTTCTTCTACTTTAAATATTATCTCCCTTTTACCAGTAGCACCATTCTCAATAATAACACTATTCTTCCCCCATATAACTTTATCATCAATACGATCACCTGTTACATCTTCCAAAACCTCCTCAGCTCCTAAAAATGAAAATGCAAAAACTAAAACTATAAAAGACAATCCTATCCTACTCATTTTTAACCTCCTTTTTACCTTTATTACTTTCCTCCTCTACTTCCTTATATATTACTATTATCTTAGGATCAAAAATATGACCAATAAGGGCACCTACTACACCTCCAATTATAGTGGAAGGAATTACAAGAATTGAATAATTATCAGTAAAAATAAGTTTAGAAACTATATATAAAACTACTAACCCAATGATAAGACCTATAACAGATCTAACCCCCCAAGGATGCTTCTTCTTTATTACAAGCCATCTTCTCAAAGCCATTTTCAACCTCCTTTTAGCTTTTATAATATATTTTAAAAATTGAAAATTTCAAAGGGGCAACTGCCCCTTAATTTTTAATAAATTTATAAGTTGAAACAGAGCCACTAAATTTGGCAACGAAAGCATCAGGAGAACCAGCATTACTCCCTTGACAATAAGCACCACCACCAGGATTATAATTTGGAAAACCAGGTGAAGAAGTATATCCAGTCACAAATACATTACCACTAGCGTCCGTTGTGATGGAATGACCCTCATCCCTGTCACCTCCTCCATAATAAGTAGCCCATAATAATGACCCTGTATTGGAAAATTTCAATATAAAAGCATCATTAGTATTAGGACAATCTGAACAATCTCCTTGATAATAAACACTACCACCAGGATTATAAGTTGGAAAATCAGTCGAAGAAGTATATCCAGTCACAAACACATTACCATTAGCATCTGTCGTGATAGAATAAGCTACATCATCGCCACTTCCTCCATAATAAGTGGCCCATAATAAAGCTCCGGAATTACTAAATTTTAAAATAAAAAGATCACCATTACCAGCGTTACTTTCCTGATAATAAGCATTACTACCAGGATTTCGGGTTGGGAAGTCGGTTGAACCAGTTCCTCCCAATACAAATACATTACCATTCGCATCTACTGTAATAGAAGAACTTCCATCCCAATCACTTCCCCCATAATAAGTAGCCCATAATCTAATTCCCTGGTTACTAAATTTTAAAACAAAAACATCAGAAAAAACATTAGATCCATCAACATTACAAAATCCATCAGTTCCACAACTCCCATCAAAATAAGCACTACCACCAGGATTATAAGTTGGAAAATCAGTTGATCTTGTTGTTCCTGTAATAAATACATTACCACCAGCACCTACCGTGATAGCTCCTCCATCTTCATCACTACCTCCACCATAATAAGTAGTCCATAGCCTTACTCCCAAATTAGTAAATTTTAATATAAAAACATCAGAAAAGCCAGCATTACTAGCTTGATAATACGTTCCTCCACCAGCGTTTTGGACAGGGAAATTAGTTGATACTGTTGATCCTGTAATAAATACATTACCATTAGCATCAATTGTGATAGAGTAACCCATATCACCAATACTTCCTCCATAATAAGTACTCCAAATCAAAGCATGTGGGTCAATTAGTAATGATTTGTTTTTATCAAAACTCTTAATATCAAAAGCTATTAAATTGTCATCCACAAGTCTATAACTCACTTCAACTATATTATTTCCCTGATACCCTATTAAATTCCCATCCTTTATCTTACCAATTGGCGTTGATAAAATTATTGACTTTCCATTATCCGCTAATTCTATATCAGCATACTTTACCTTTAACTTTATTTGTGATATTAATTCTGGATTTCTTAATTCAAACTCATGATGAAAATTGCCATTATCATCATACTTAAATATCCAATTTATCCCTGGATATATATCTTTTATTATAACTTTCCTATAACTCTTTACAAATAATATTCCATCTGGACAATGGGCTAAATAGAAGTTTTCATATCCTGGCAGTTCATCTTGATAGATTATATTTTCTTTTTTTATTTTCCCTCCTATTAGTTCATAGTCTATTTTAGAATAGTGTAATATAGAATTTTCAGGTTTTTCTTTTATATGCGGTAATGCATCTTTATCTTTTGAAACTTCTTTTTTCTCAACATCATAAATCACATAGCTCATTCCATTTTCAGTTATGAATATGCCCATATTTCCATTTCTTGAATAGAATATAACATCTTTTGCAACTTTTCCATCCATAGTAGCAAGCTGACCTTTATTTGGTGTAAAGCCTTTATAGAAATAGGGATAGGAGTTGAGCCAGTCTTTTACAATAGAAGGGTCATAGCTATTTACAACATTACCAGCTATGGTTGATGCAAAAGCTACTAGCAAGTTTAACCCTAACATGGTCTCACCTCCTGCTCTCTATGTTGTTTTTTGTATGGTTTTATCATAGCTTTAACCCCCCTTTTACAGTCTAAAAATCTCAAAAAATATATATTTTGCCAGAGAATATGTGATTTAGGATGAACCCTATTGATTAAAAAACCATACAACTCTAGCCCCCCCCCCTCTATAATCAAGTATCTCTTTCAAAATAATAAACTTACCCGACTTCCTTTCACCAATCTTTCTTAACCAAATACTCCAAATCAAACTGCCAAAATTTTAAAGCATAAGTTATTAAAAATTTCAAGTTGGCAAATTAAATTCATAACATTTATTTTTTTCAACCTATAAAATTTTCAGTTATGCTTCTTATCTTATTAATTACTCAAACTGAGGATTTACCTCAATTTTTTATACAACAATATGTTTCTCATCCTATTGATATAAATTCTGCTTCCTTTGAAGAATTAAAACAAATCCCATTTTTAAGTGATGAAGATATTGAA
>CBFGJN010000092.1:0-3401 GCA_965649115.1 Caldifarciminota bacterium
GCTTTAAAATACCCATTCTTATGCTTTGGGGGGCTTCGCCCCCCTTAAATTCCCCCCATTATTTCAAGAATTTTAATGAATTTTTAATAAGTTATTGACTATCAAGCACTTAACATTATTTACTGGATAAAGCAAGTTAAATCTGTTTTGTCTAAGAATTCTGAAATGTAGATTATTTCTATTCTTTGCCCGCCCACCCTATATTTAAGCCTTCGGCTTACAAATTCCCATATTTAGGCTATGGGGGGGGCAAAGCCTCCCTTAATCCCCCCATTATTTCAAGTATTTCAATGAATTTTTTATAAGTGATTGATTATCAATCACTTAACAATAATTATTAGACAAAGCAAGTTAAATCTGCCTTGTTTAGTAATTCTAAAACTATTTATTTTATTATATTTTTCCCCATCTACCTTGAAAATAAGGCGGAGCCTTATAAATACCCCATCTTTTGCCTTCATAATTTTTATCCTTTAAACTTTTAAACCTAATGAAACAAAAAATAACATCCGAAAATATAAAGGCTATTGGTCCTTATAGCCCTGCAATAAAAATTGGCAATTTTATTTTTATAAGTGGTCAAATTGGACTTGACCCTCAAACAGGTAATTTAAAGGAAACACTTGAAGAGCAAACTGAACAAGCTTTAAGGAATTTGGAGGAAATTTTAAAATCTGCTGGTTTAAGTTTAGAAAATGTAGTTAAAACAACGATATTTCTTGTTAATATGGAAGATTTCCAAAAAGTAAATGAAATATATTCAAAATTTTTTAAAGAACCATATCCTGCAAGAAGTACAATTGCAGTAAAATCACTCCCAAGAAATGCCTTAATTGAGATTGAAGCTATTGCTTATTCACAAAACACTTAAAACGAAATCTATTTCATTTTCACTACAAATGACACTTAAAAAATTTTTTCCAACGATGTAATTTCCATTTTTTAATTTTAATTTAACTGCTTCCTTTGAATATATTCTTGGACAATTAAAATTTAAAAATTTTTTAGCTATTTCCTTATATAGTTTTTTGGGATTTTTTAGATAAGACAAACTATCAATTAAGAAAGTAATTTCTGAATTGTTAGAAATTTCAAAAGGAAAATTGTAATTTGAAAATTTTTTAGCGATATTTTCATTCTTAAAAACAATTTTTATTTTTTTATTTCTTAAAAAAGCTTCTAAATCAACTTCCTTAAAATTCTCTATTTTTTCAAAATCAAAATGTTTCCTTTTCAGCTCAAAACCATATTTTATTAACTCATTATTTATCTCTTTAATAAAGAAATTTATCATAAATTGACTATCAGAAGGTTTTAAATACACTGATGGCTCATAAATAACCTTGAATACATCTTCTTTGTTATAAAATTCCCCATTATCTAAAAAAATGGATTTTTCTCTAATTTCTAAAATTTTTCCATAAATTGGTTTGTTCTTCAATTTAACAAGTTCTCCAATTTCAAAGTTTGGCTTAGAAAATTTAATATCTGAAATAATAAGACCTAAAAATTCTTCTTCAAATTCAGTAAATCTGATAACCTTGTTTTTAATTAAATTTAAATATCTTAATAATGATTGCCAATTTTTGTACCATTTTTCATCTCTTTTTTCTTTGTTTAATAATTTTTTTCCAAATGGATTAGATTTCGGAATTGGCACAAAATAATGATATATATTTAAACTTTCCAAAAAGCCTAAAAAAATTTTTAAAAGTTCCTTTCCTCTTGGAATAAAAACTTTTTTTAGTTTATAATCAGAACTATAATCAAGTTCATCAAAAGAAAAAAATTCAAAATTTTCACTTGGAATGATTAAAGTTTCTTCTTTAAGTTTATTTAAGAATTTATAAAACTCATATGTACTTTTCGTTTTTGATTGATATAAAAAAATTGTAATTGGATAATGAATTTTTATTTCAAAAACATCTATCATGGAATAATTATTGTTCCTGTTTTATTTAAAAATCCTTCATAAGCCTTATCAAGTGATGTTATAATTGCTTTTCTTTTTGTTTTTTTAACAAAATCAATAACAGCTAAAACTTTTGGTCCCATACTACCTTCAGGAAAATGACCTTCGTTATAGTACTTTTCAAGTTCATCAACTTTTACAATATCTAATGGTTTTTCATTTTCCTTTTTATAGTTTAAATAAACTTTTTCAACTTCGGTTAAAATCATAAAAATATCTGCATTTATTTCTATTGCTAATAGTGCGCTTGCTAAATCTTTATCTATCACTGCTTCAACTCCTCTAATATATCTATTGTGTTCAATAACCACAGGAATTCCTCCTCCTCCAACTGCTATTACAACAAATTGGTTTTCTAATAAATTAACAATAGCATCTTTATTTAAAATTTTAATAGGTTTTGGAGATGGAACAACAACTCTATATCCTCTATCTGAATCTTTTTTAAATTTCCATCCATATTTTAATGATAATTCTTTGCTTTCTTCATAACTAAAAAATTTTCCAATAAATTTAGTAGGATTTAAAAATGCACTATCCATAGGATTTACTTCAACAAGTGTTATTAAAGTTGCGGTTTTTCTACCTGTTTCATTTCTAACATGCTTTTCTAATAAATATCCTATCCAACCTTGTGTTTGGGCATTTAAGTAATCTAAACTTAATGTAAAAACTTTACCAATTGTAAATACATTTCTAAAAAACTCTTCACCAACTTGAGGACCATTTCCATGAGTTATAACAACTTCATTATCTTGAATAATTTTTGATATACTTTTTATTGCTAAATTAGCATTTATATCATGTGTTTCAAGTGTAAAAGGTTCATTTTTTCTAACAAGAGCATTCCCTCCAAGAGCAATAACGATTCTCATTTTTTCCTTTTCTCAACAATTTTGTAATTTAAAAATTTAATTCTCCATTCATAAACACCTTGATCAACTGTTTTTGTTAGCTTCATAACTAAATCTTCAAATGTTCCATTATTAAAATACCATCTAAAATAAACTCTTGTTGTATCTGCTTCTCTTTTGATAGCATAAACTTCATGACTGTCAGGTTTTCCCCACTCCTTAAATTTTTCTTCCCAATACTTAACAAAATCTTCTTCACTTACATAATTTTTTGATATTTTATCTATTAGTTTATATGCTTTATGATAATCTCCTTTTTCAATTGAAGTTAAATAGCTCTCAACAACTTTTTCTGGTGGGTCTCCTACACGACAAGAAATTAAAAAAACCAAAATAGTCAAAAAATTTCTCATAAGGAAAGGTTTAAATTTTAAAGTTAGTTAAATTTTGTTTTGTCTAGTAATTCTAAAAATATAATTATTTCTATATTTTTCCCGCCCACCCTATATTTAAGCCTTCGGCTTATAAATTCCCATTCTTTTGCTTTGGGGGGCAGAGCCCCCCATTAGAACCCC
>CBFGJN010000093.1:0-3357 GCA_965649115.1 Caldifarciminota bacterium
TTATTAGTAAAAATAGTATCAAAAAAGTAGGATATTTGTATGGTGTCGGTGTTTTGTCCTTCTCATCGTCCTCTTTCTCTTTTATTTTCCCTATTAATTCCTTGCTCACCCATATTTCACCCCTCCTTACCAATTCCTTGTTATATTCTTGCCAATTTACCTTCCCCATTCCAAAATTTTAAATCCTAAATTCTTAACCCCTAAACCCCCCTTGACATTATTTATTGGACAAAGCAAAAAAGAGATGCTGTTTTCCCCACCCGCTCTAAATTTAAGCCTTCGCCTTTAAAAGCTTTGCCCCCATTAGACCCCCATAAAATCAACAATTTCAAAAATTTTTCGTAAACTATTGATAATCAATCACTTAACATTTTGCTTTAAAATACCTATTTAAATATGGGCATTTATAAAGCAGAGCTTTATTTTTAGGGTGGGTGGGAGAAATAATCATGGTTCCAGAATTACTCAATTTTTCTTAACTAATTTTGAAAAGATGAGATAAATGATCAAAATTAAAATTCCAATACCACTCAAATAAAGTGTTATTTTTGGATCTAGATTTTTAAATCCCGCTCCAATCAAAACAATAAGTGCATCTGCTGGAATTCTAATAAATAAAATTAACATAAGGAAGTAAATTTCCTTTATTTTAAGAAGGCCTGCAACAAAGCATAAGGCATCTTTTGGGGTAAATGGAATTAAATATAAAATATAAAATCCAATAATTCCTTTCTCATTTACAAATTTTGAAAATTTTTCTAATTGTTCTTTCCTAATGAATCTCAAAACAATTTTTTCTCCATAAATTTTAGCAATGTAATATGCTGAAAATGAGCCAAATAACATACCAATTCCATCAATTAAAACCCCCCAAGGACCAAATATATAACCTGCCATAAAAGGAACAAAATGTCCAGGAATAAAAGCAATTACAATTTGAAGCATATGAAGTAAAATTATTCCTATTGCTATTAGTGGATATTTAAGTAAAATTAGATTTTGAGGATTATAATAGAAATAAATTGCTATCCCTATTAAAGTTCCATTAAATAAATAAAAAAACAAGTTTGAAAAATAACTTGGAAAAATTTTAAATAACTTTTGGTGAGGCAACAGTGAAAAAATAATATATAAAACCCCAAAAATTAAAAAATCTAATTTTTTATTCAAAAATACATAACCAATAAGAATGCCATTTAGGAATGTCAGAGCTTCAAATTTATCAGTCTGAGATGGTATAAAAGGCAAAGAAAAAAATAAAAATGTTAAAAATAATAATAATTTTTGATTTATGTTAAAATTCAATTGGGAAAGTCCAAAAAGAACAATAATTATTATTATAAATTTCCAAAACCTCGTTAAGTAAGACAAATAAAAAAATGTTGAAATCATTCTTTTATCCTTTATGAAATAACTCAAAATTCCAATAGTCGTAGAAATTAAAAAATTAAGGTAAAAAAATTTCGTATCAAAAATTTTAAATTCATAAAAAATACTTTCAAAAGCAATAGTAAAAATCATAATTGACAAAATCGTTTTTGGAAAATCAAACTTTAAATAATTAGATAGAATAAATCCAAGAATAAAAACTGCAAAAAATTCCCTTAATAAAAATATGGATATTATTGAACTAATTATTAAACTTATCAAATTTTTTAACTTTGTTTGTAATTTGGAGCTTCTTTGGTAATTATAATATCGTGTGGATGACTTTCTATAACACTAGCATGTGAAACTTTAATAAATTTAGCTTTTTCCCAAAGTTCTTCAATGTTTTTTGCACCAATATATCCCATCCCTGATTTCAAACCTCCAACGAGTTGAAAAATAACCTCTGAGACACTTCCTCTATACGGAACAATTCCCTCAACACCCTCTGGAACAAATTTATCTCTTTCTTGAAAGTACCTATCAGAACCCATAGCACCTAGGGAACCCATACCTCTATAAGACTTGTACTTTCTACCTTGTAGAAATACAACTTCACCTGGACTTTCATCAGTTCCTGCAAGTAGATTGCCTATCATAACACAACTTGCTCCCGCTGCAAGAGCTTTTACAATATCTCCTGAGTACCTTATTCCTCCATCTGCTATTATTGGAATTTTAAACTTTTTTGCAACAGATGAACATTCCATTATTGCTGTTAATTGTGGAACACCAACACCAGCTATAATCCTTGTTGTACATATTGAACCTGGACCTATGCCAACCTTAATACCATCCACATCTAATTTTATTAATTCCTCAACAGCTTCGCTAGTTGCTACATTTCCTACAATTAAAGGAAATTCTTTAAAATGCTTCCTAAATTCTTTAATTGCTTTTATAACATATTCCGAGTGAGCGTGGGCAGTGTCAATAACAATCACATCAACACCTGCTGAAATCAATGCGTAACTTCTTTCAATAATATCTTTTATACCAACAGCTGCACCAACTCTAAGTCTTCCATTTTCATCAGTATTTGAATTTGGATATTGAACTTTCTTTAACAAATCTTTTAATGTAATTAGTGCTACTAATTTTAATTCTTTATCAACAATAGGTAACTTTTCAATTTTGTACTTTTTCATAATTTCTTTTGCTTCATTTGGAGTTATAGGATAATAAGCATATATAACATTTCTATTCATAACTTCTCTTAAAGGCTTTAAATTATTTTCTTCAAAAATCAAATCTTTTCTCGTAATAATTCCAACTAGTTTTTTGTTTTCATCAATAATTGGAATACCTGATATATTTTTTTCTGCTATTAATTTTTTTGCTTCTGCTACAAGATTATCAGGACCAAGTGTCCAAGGTTCATAAATAATCCAACTCTCATATCTTTTGACTTTCTTTACTTCCTCACTTTGTTGTTCAATTGTTAAATTTCTATGAATAATTCCAATTCCTCCTTCCTTAGCAATTGCTATTGCCATTTTATGTTCTGTAACAGTGTCCATAGCAGCAGATACGATTGGTATATTTAATTTTATATCTCTACAAAGGATTGTTTCAACATTTACTTCACTTGGAAGAATTTCACTTCTTTGAGGCAATAAAAGAACATCATCAAATGTTAGAGCTTCCTTAAACATTTTAAAATTTTAAAGCAAAGATAATTTGGAGACAAAAATCATCCCTTTAAAAAATTCATTGAAATACTTGAAATAATGGGGGTTTTAAGGGGGCGGAGCTTTTAAGTTGTAGGCTTAAATTTAGGGCGGGTGGGGGAAATATAGAAAAAATTATATTTTCAGAATTACTAGACAAAGCATGTGCTTTTTGCTTTGTCCAATAAATAATGTTAAGTGTTTGATAGTCAATAACTTATTAAAAATTCATTAAAATGTTTGAAATAATGGGGGGTTT
>CBFGJN010000094.1:0-3135 GCA_965649115.1 Caldifarciminota bacterium
TTTTAAGGAAATTGTTGATTTATTGGGGGGATTATTAGGGGGGCTCTGCCCCCCAAAGCAAAAAATGGGTATTTTAAAGCCAAAAGCTTTTGAAAAATAAATAATTCCAGAATTTTTGGACACAGCAATTCTAAAAAGCATTAAAATTTTAAATATGGAGAAAATTCTTGATAATGGTTTTGTCAGACTTGTTGATTTTATGGGTGGTGATTTTTCAGTAGTTCAATCAGCAAGAGTATCTTTTGGACAAGAAACGAAAGGACCGACTAAGGACATAAAACTTATTGAGTACTTATTAAAAAATAAGCATGAAACACCATTTGAACATTCAGTATTTAAATTTCATATTAAATGCCCAATTTTTGTAGCAAGGCAATGGTTCAGACATAGAATAAGTTCATTTAACGAAATATCTTTAAGATATGTTGAATATCAAGATGAATTTTATATACCAGAATTTTTCAGAAAACAAGCATCAAACAATAAACAAGCAAGTATTGAGGAAGAAGTTGAAAAATCAAAAGAATTAATTGAAGAACTAAAAGAAATTTATTCAATTATTAAAAAATTTTATAATAAACTATTAGAGAATGGTGTAGCAAGAGAAATGGCAAGAATAATTTTACCATTATCAACATATACTCAATTTTATTGGACAATAAATGCAAGAAGTTTAATGAATTTTATAAGTTTAAGAGCAGATGTGAATGCTCAATATGAAATTAGACTATATGCAAGGGCGATTGCTAAAATTTTCAGAGATAAAATGCCTATAACTTTTAAATTTTTTGTTCAGTATGCGTATTTTGGTAAAGACGAAGAAATTTTTAAGCTTAAAGATGAAATGGAAAAATGGGACTTAGAGAAGATATATAAGGAGCATTTAGAAAATGTGTGGAATTGTAGGAGTTTATAAAAGAAAAGAAAATCCGAATAATATATTTGATATTACAAAAAAAGTTTTATTTTCATTACAACATAGAGGACAAGAATCAGCAGGAATTTGTATTCTTAAAGAAGATAACGACCTTTTTGTATATAAAGGATTAGGTCTTGTAAATCAAGTTTTTTCAAACATAACTAGTATTGATGGTAAAATAGCAATTGGACATACAAGATATTCAACATCAGGAAGCAAGGCAAATATAAGAAATGCACAACCAATAACATATTATTATAAAAATTCTTGGCTTGCTATTGCACATAATGGAAACATACCAAATGCTAATGAAATTAGGAAATTATTAGAGGATGAAGGTTCAATTTTCTCAACTAATTCAGATACAGAAGTATTTTTACACCTTTATGTTAAGTTAAAAGGTTCTTTTTCAGAAATTTCAAAAATTATTCCTTATGCTTATTCTATTGTTATGCTTGATAATAACAAATTGTTAGCATTTAGAGATGCTTATGGATATAGACCATTATTTCTTGGAATTAGTGAAGAATTTTACATATTTGCTTCTGAAAATTCTGCAATCAGTCAATTTGATTTCATAGATGAAATAATTGAATTAAGTCCAGGTGAAGTTTATATTATTGAAAATGATAAAATTCACCTAGAAAAATTTTCAGTTTCTGAGAAATACAGATTTTGCATATTTGAGCTAATTTACTTTTCAAGACCTGATAGTAAATTATTTAATTATCAAGTTTATAAATTTAGGAAAGAATGCGGAAAAAGATTAGCACTTTTAGAAGATAAAGAAATTGATATTGTAATTCCTGTTCCCGACTCAGGTTTAGCAAGTGCTATTGGATATTCACAAACATTAAATAAGCCATTAGAACTTGGACTTATAAGAAATCACTATTCAGGAAGAAGTTTTATACAGCCTGATAACATTTCAAGGAAAGAAACAATAAGAAATAAACTATTTCCAATAAGAGAAGTTATAGAAAATAAAAGAATTGCTTTAATAGATGATTCTATTGTTAGGGGGAATACATCAAAGGAAATTATCAAATTAATTAGAGAAAACAATGCTAGGGAAATTCATTTTAGAATTGCTTCACCACCAATAGTAAATCCATGCTTGTATGGTATAGATATGCCTACAAAAGAAGAATTAATAGCAAATAGAATGAATTTGGAAGAATTAAGAAAATTTTTAAATGTTGATAGTTTAAGATATTTACCTATGGAGCATCTAAAAGATGTTGTTTTTGAAAACAAAGACAATTTCTGTTATGAATGTTTTTTAAAATGAAATAGCTATTTCTAGTAATTGTGAAAGTGCTTTGTCCAATAAATAATAATAAGTCCTTGATAGTCAATAACTTGTGAAAATTTATTAAAAATTTTTATTTTATGGAGGGTCTATGAAGGAGGCGATAGCCTACTGCATTGTTTTGGCATTTATTTAAATTGACAAAATTTTCAAAATCTTGAAAAATAAAGATTTTTCTAAAATTTATGATAAAAAAATTATTGATTTTCAAATACTTAAAATTATTCATTTTATCAAATTATTTTCAAACCTTAACATTTTATCACTATGGAAAAGGAACTTCTTTACTATTTTGATAATGACCCTTTAAGGGTTGATGTTTTTATAAAAAAATATGCTCTAAAAGATGAAAGTGGTAATGTTATTGAAAAAACGCCTGAGGAATTTTTCAGAAGGATAGCAAAAGCTATAGCAAGTGTTGAAAAAGATAAGGAGTATTGGGAAGAAAGATTTTATTATATTCTTGAAGATTTTAAATTTGTCCCCGCAGGTAGAATTCTATTTGGAGCTGGAAATTATTTAATACCTAAAAACACGTTATTAAATTGCTATGTTATTCCAATAAAAGAAGATTCAATTGAAGGAATTTACGATTGTGCAAAAGAAATGGCAAGAACATATAGTTGGGGTGGAGGAGTAGGAACTGATATTTCAATACTAAGACCAACAAATTCACCAGTTTTAAATAGTGCAAGATTTTCAACAGGTTCAGTTTCTTTTATGCATTTATTTTCATTAACAACAGGATTAATAGGTCAAGAGGGAAGAAGAGGAGCATTAATGATAACCATAGATGTTAGTCATCCAGATGTTGAATTATTTATTTATTCAAAATCAAAACCAGATTTCTTTACACTTGAAGTTTTGAAACAAAATGCTTACAGATATGATCAAGAACAACTAA
>CBFGJN010000095.1:0-3024 GCA_965649115.1 Caldifarciminota bacterium
AAAGAAGTAGCCAGTCTATCAGTTAACCCTAAAGAACATCAAATTTTACCTAATACTGAAAAGCTTTTAGAAACTGAATGGCAAGGAAAATTTGCTTTTGGAATTTATAAAGCTGTTTTTAATATGAATTATGGAGAAAATAATAGTTTGAATTTTAATTACTGGTTTGTTTTCTTAAATGTAAAATATTTAATAATAGTTTTAATTTTAATAGTCTTTATTGCTTTTGTTCTTCCAATTTTGATTAGAAAGTATAATACTTACATAATTAGAAAATATACTCAAAAGAATGAATGAATTTGAAACACTTTATTTTAATTTTGGTAATTTTTTTAACAACCTTTATTTTTTTCATTTATAAAATAAAATCTGCCTCTGTAAATGTTACAGCAATTAAACCAGGTATTTGTGGAAATAATATAAAAGAAATTAATGAAGAATGTGACGGTCCAGATCTTGGTGGGCAAACTTGTATTTCTTTAGGATATAGTGGTGGTACTTTAACTTGTAATTCTAATTGCACTTTTAACACTTCTCAATGCATAACTCAACCTTCTGGCGGAGGTGGTGTTCCTTTACCTCAATATGGAACAGTTATAATTTCTGGTAAAGCTTATCCAAATTCTGAAGTAACTTTGCTTTCTGATGGTCAAATAAGAGAAATAACTAGAGCTGGAAGTAAAGGAGATTTTGAAATAATCTTAAGTAATCTTTCACCTGGTATTTATTTATTTACTTTATATGCTGAAGATTCTCAAGGAAGGAGGTCAAGTTTATTGACTTTTCAAGTAAATGTTGTTGCTGGGCAAACTGTAAGAAGTTCAGGAATTTTTCTTTCACCAACAATTGATATTGATAAAATTTCTGTTAAAAAGGGAGATGTATTACAAATTTTTGGGCAGGCAACCTTTGATGCCGATGTTATTATTCATGTTTCCTCTGAAGAGGAATTATTTTTTAGAATTCCAACAGAAAAAGATGGTTCATATTTATATGCTTTAGATACAGATATTTTAGAAACTGGCCAGCATTACACAAAATCAAGACAAGTTTATTTAAATCAGATGGTTAGTCCTTATTCAAGAACTCTAAATTTTAATGTTGGAGAAAAAAGTATTCCTAAAAAACCTGCCGCTTGTCCTTTAAAAGGAGATTTAAATAATGATTGTCGAGTAAATTTAGTTGATTTTTCAATTGCTGCTTACTGGTATAAAAAGAAATTAAGCCCAAAATTTGCTGAAATTGAAAAACAAAAATTAAATGGCGACGGTAAAGTAGATTTAATTGATTTTTCAATTATGGCTTATTATTATACAGGATAAAATGGCAAAAATTTATTTTGGCGAAGCAAATATTATAAAAAATAAAATTGTTATCCCAATTTATGTAGATACCGAAGGAGAATCAGTAAATGCTTTTGAAGTTAAAATAAAGTTTTCAGATAATTTAATTTTTCGTGATTTTCAGGAAGCTAATTCAATTATTAATTTTTGGGTTGAAAAACCAATTATTCAAAATAATACTCTTCAATTTTCTGGGGTAAGTATTGGTGGTTACGTGGGCAGAAAAGGACTTTTAACAAATTTAATTTTTGAAACTAAAGGAGAAAATGCTTTAATAGAAATTTTACCTTCATCTAAAGTTTTGTTAAATGATGGTTTTGGTACAGAAGCAAAATTAAAAGGAGAAAGAAAATTTTTAGAAATTAAAAAACTAACCTCTCAGGAATTTATTGAGGACAAATTCCCTCCAGAAAGTTTTCAAATCTATTTATCCAAAAATAAAGAAATGTTTGAAAATAAATATTTTGTTATTTTTAATACTACAGACAAACAGTCTGGTATTGCTTATTATGAAGTTGCTGAAAAACAAAGTTTTATAAAACCCAATTTAAAAGATTTAAATTTTGAGAAAGCAGAATCACCTTATATTTTAAAGGATCAAACCTTGAGAAGTTATATTTTTGTTAAGGCTGTTGATAAAGTTGGTAATGAAAGAATTGAATATTTAAAACCAAAGAAATTATTAAGTTTTGATGAGATTTTTAATATTTTAATTTTCGGAATAATAATCTTTTTCTTGATAAAATTAATTTATAAAAAATGGAGATTAAAAATTTGGGCAAAATAAAGTTTTTAAGCTTTATTCTTTTATTTTTAATTATCCCTAAATTTTCTCTTTCGGCTACTTTATATCTTCAACCTTCAAGCAAAAATTTAAATGTTGGTGATAATTTGATAGTTACAGTTTATGTTGATACTTCTGAGCAAGCAATAAATGCTGCTTCAGGTAGAATTACTTGGGATAATAGTATTTTAAAATATGTTAGTCATTCAAAGTCTGGTTCAATTTTTAATTTTTGGGTAAGAGAACCAGCTATAGAAGGAAATGAATTTGTTTTTGAAGGAGTTGTTTTTAATCCTGGTTTTCAAGGAAAAGCTGGAAAAATTTTGACAATAAATTTTAAAGCAGTCAAACAAGGTGAAACAAAAATAGATTTTATTTCAGGAATGGTTTTAGCTAATGATGGTTATGGAACAAATATTTTAAAAGCAATGATCGGTGGTGGTTATAAAATTACTCAAGCTCAACAAAGAGAAGAAATTATTATTAAAGAAGAAAAACCTTTACCAACTAATTTACCTTCAAAACCAGTAATAATCTCTCATACTCACCCAGATCCTAATAAATGGTACAACAATAATAATCCTGTTTTTGAGTGGAAGGTTCCTTCAAATGTTGATTTAGTAAGAACTGCTTATGGTAAAAATTCAGATTTAATTCCTTATATTGAATATTCACCGCCTATTTCTAGGAAAAAATTAGAAAATATTCCTGATGGAACTTATTATTTTGCTATCCAGTTTGAAAATGAATTGGGAAGAAGCGAAATTGCCAGATTTAGATTTAATATCGATACTCAACAACCAGAGATTACTGAATTTTCTCTTATTCCTAAGGAAAACGCTCTTTCTTTAAAAGTTGTTGCTACTGATACGCTTTCAGGTCTAGATAAAGCTGAAA
>CBFGJN010000096.1:0-2965 GCA_965649115.1 Caldifarciminota bacterium
ATAAATTAGTTGCTTTAAATACTATATGGACTGGTTATCTCTATCCATCTGCTATCGCATTGCCAATTAACAATTCAATTGTTGGTTTAAATGAAATAACATATAAAACGAAAACTTGTGTCGTTAAGAATAGAATGGCTATTTGTGATAATGAAATTCCAAGTTATGTTTATGATTTAAATGGAAGGTTGATTAAAAATGTGAATTTGAAAAAGGGTGTTTATTTCATAAAGACAAAACATAATTTATTTAAAGTTTTTGTTCCTTAATTCCAAAATTATAGATTTTACAGGTGGTTTAGCGGGGGGCGAAGTTTAAGCCGAAGGCTTATTTCGTAGGGTGGGTGGGGAAAATACATATTTTTAGAATTATTGGACAAGGCATATTTATTTTCCTTTAAAATTTTAGAATTATGAAATTAAAAAATAAAGTTTGTTATATAGCTGGTGGAACAGGAAGAGTTGGAAAAGGTATTGTCAATGAGTTTTTGAATGAGGGAGCGTATGTTATTGTTTCTTCAAGATTTAGGGAAAAATTAGAAAATTTGGAAAGAATTTTTAATAGTGAAAAATTATTTCTAATTTGTGAAAATATAGGTTCAGAAGAAGGGGCTGAAAAAATAAAAAATTATATTTTAGAAAAATTTAATAAAATTGATGTTGTTGTTGCTTCAATTGGAAGTTGGTGGTCTGGAAAAAAAATCATAGATTTAGATTTAAAAACTTATGAAGAAGTAATGTTTCAAAGGCTTACAACACATTTTATTTGTGCAAAAACATTCTTAAAATATATGGTTGAAGTTAATAGTGGTGTTTATACGCTTGTTGGTGGATTTCATGCGCAAATTCCACTTAAAGAAGCTGGAATTATATCAATAGCAGGAGCAGGTGAAATTATGCTTACAAAAGTCCTATATGAGGAACTTAAAAATTACAATATAAGAATAAATGAAGTTTTACTTCCACCTGTTGGACAAAAAATAAATGAAAATGATATTGGAAAGTTTTTGGCTTACTTATGTTCAGATGAAGCATATATGATAAATGGACAAGTTATAAGTCTTCATGGAGATTGATATTGAACTTTTGAAACAAAAACAAATTGAACTTAGCAAAAAAGTAATTATTAAACCCTTAGATATTGAGATAAAATATATAGCGGGTTGTGATTCGGCATTTAGAGGCGAATTAATAAATTCCGTGTTCGTTATTTTGGATTTTAAAACTTTATCAGTAGTTGAAATAAAAAATATAACATCAAGTGTTAATTTTCCATACATTCCTGGATTTTTAGCTTTTAGAGAAGTTCCAAACTTAATTAATGTTTATGAAACTTTAAAAATAAAACCAGACTTAATAATGGTTGATGGTCATGGAATAAGTCATCCAAGGGGTCTTGGTATAGCAAGTCATTTAGGTGTTATATTAGATAAACCAACAATTGGTGTAGCTAAGAGTCTATTAGTAGGGAAGTATAAAGAACCCTGTAAAATTAAAGGATGTAAAGAAATCGTTTATTTTAATAATAGGCCCGTAGCTTATGCACTGAGAAGCAAGAATAATAGTGATGTTATTTTTGTTTCACCAGGACATCTTATTGACCTTGATAGCTCATTATCTATTGTTTTAAAAACCCTAAAGAATTATAAATTGCCTGAACCTACAAGAATTGCTGATTATTATTCAAGGAAATTTTAATGGTACCAATAGCTGAAATTTTCTACTCAATACAGGGGGAAGGTAAGTTTGTAGGCGTTCCTGCTTTATTTTTAAGATTTGCTGGTTGTGATGTTGGTTGTGTTTGGTGTGATACGAAAGAGGTATGGATGAAAGGAAAACCTTATGATAAAGAAAATTTAATAAATTTAATAAGGAGTAAAGCTAACAAAAATATCCATTTAGTAATAACAGGAGGAGAACCTTTAATTTACAACGATTTTATAAATGAGCTTGTTAATGAGGTTATAAATAATTTTGCTTTAATTGAAATTGAAACATCAGCAACAAGAGTTCCTTATGGACTTATAAGCTATTGTCAAAAAGTTTTCTTTAATACATCTCCAAAACTAAAAAATTCTCTTGTTAAAAGAGAAAAAAGAATAAATAAATCTGCACTAGAATTTTTTGTTAATAGTAATAGAGCTATTTTTAAATTTGTTGTTGAAAATAAAGAGGATATTATTGAAATAATTGAAGATTTTGTTAAACCATTTAAAATTCCAAATCATCTTGTATATCTGATGCCTCAATCAAAAAATAGAGATGAATTTTTAAAATTAAGTCCTATTATTGTTGAACTATGTAAAAAATATCAATTTAATTTTTCTCCAAGACTACAACTTGTTATTTGGGATAAGGCAACTGGTGTTTAAAAATAATAAATTCTATTGGGGATTTTGTAGGGTGCGAAATTTCCAAGGCAAAAATTGGAGTTTTTATAAGCCAAAGGCTTATTTAAGGCAGCAAAAAATTGCTTTTTCTATTAAATTGATTATCAGTAGTTTATGAAATTTTTTTGAAATTATTGATTTTACGAGGGGTTTAACGGGGAGCAAAGCCTTCCAATGCCGAAAAATGGGTATTTATAAGGCGAAGCCTTATTTTCAGGGTGGGCGGGCAAAATAAGAAATAATCTATATTTCAGAATTCTTAGACAAAACAACAAAAAATTGCTTTGTCCAATAATTATTGTTAAATCCTTGGTTATCAATAACTTATAAAAGCTTTGAGGAAATCATAGATTTAAACGGGTATTTATAAGCCAAAGGCTTAAATATAGGGTGAGTGGGGAAAATATAGAAAAATAAATAATTTCAGAATTACTAGACACACCAACAAAAAATTGCTTTGTCCAATAATTATTGTTAAGCGATTGATAATCAATAATTTATAAAATTTTTAAGGAAATTGTTGATTTATTGGGGGGATTATTAGGGGGGCTTCGCCCCCCAAAGCCGAAATATGGG
>CBFGJN010000097.1:0-2926 GCA_965649115.1 Caldifarciminota bacterium
TTTTTCTTTAAACTCTAACCATCGAATTTCTTGAATATGTCTATGAGCTTTTTCAATTCTTAAAATTAAAACAATGATAATAATCAAAATAACAAAAATTATCAAACTAAACAAAATAATCCAACTGCTTTCTGGTTTTTCTCTTGCAATAATTATTGGTCTTTCTATAGGTTTAAAATTAACAACCTCTTCTCTAAAAACTTCATTATTTGCCATATCTTTAATCACAACCTTTATTTTTTTACTTCCTTCCAAAGCACTTATTAATTTAGTAACTACACTATCAATAAAATCTTCTCTTGAATATAGAGAATCATCGACATAAATTTCAGCTTTATCTAAACCAGATAAACTATCAGTAGCAACAATTTTTAAATAAAGACCATTATCTTTAGGAATAAGAGAAAATTCGGTTATTTCTGGTGGTTGAGTATCAATATTAAATCTAAATCTAGCAATTTCACTTCTTCCAAATTCATTTTCAAATTGGACAGCAAAATAATAAGTTCCATCAGGAACATTTTCTAATTCTTTTTTAGATATAGGCGGTGAATATTTAAGCGTTGGATTTATGTTTGATTTCTCTCCATAACCTATTCTTACTAAACTAACATTCGATGGTACTTTCCACTCAAAAACAGGATTATTATTGTTATACCATTTATTAGGATCTGGGTGAGTAGGAGAAGTTATGATTGGTTTTGAAGGTGGATAATTTGAACTAACAATAATTTCTTCTTTTTGTTCTAATTCAACAACTCTATAACTTCCACCAATCATTGCTTTTAAGATATTTGTACCATAACCATCATTAGCTAAAACCATTCCTGAAATAAAATCTATTTTTGCTTCTCCAGGTTTAACAGCTTTGAAATTTATTGTTAAAATTTTTCCAGTCTTTCCCTGAAAACCAGGATTAAATACAACGCCTTCAAAAACAAATTCATTTCCTTCCATAGTTGGTTCTCTCACCCAAAAATTAAAAATTGATCCAGACTTTGAATGACTAACATATCTTAAAATACTACTATTCCAGCTAATCCTTCCTGAAGCGGCATTTATTGCTTGATCAGAAGCATCAACATAAACAGTGATTGTTAAATTATCACCAACATTTAAATTTTTACTTGAAGGTTGAAGATATAAAGTAGCCGAAAAAGAAAATTTAGGAATAATTAAAAATAAAAGAATAAAGCTTAAAAATTTTATTTTGTCCCAATTTTTAATTTCCATTCTTTATAAATTAATTTTATCAAGAAAAAGATTATAACATTTATTTTTTCAATAATTTTAAAAATTCATTCTTTGTAATTTCTAACTCGCGAATAATCGCTCTTATCAAACCCACTTTAAGATCCTTATTATGAATTGGTACCGTAATTATTTTTTTCTTTAAAGGATTTAAAAATATTTTATGACTGCCTGTCTGTCTTTTTTCAATATAGCCAAGCTTTTTTAATACTTTTATTACATCTTTAGATCTTAAAGATGGCAATCTCATTAAATCTTCAACTCAATTTTTGAAACAATAAATTTTTCTTTTTCTATTGGTATCTCTTCGCCAATCTCTTTTAAAGTCTCTAAATAACCATAAATAGCATCTTTAGCCATCTCTAAAGCTTCTTCAACTGTTTCTCCCTGAGTAACACAACCTGGCAACGATGGAATATAAACAATATAACCGCCCTCTTCAGCCGGTTCTAAAATAACAGTATAATTTAATATTTTCTTTTTAAATTCTTTACGCATATTTTAATTATAACATTTTAGTTTTAAATTTTTTAATCAATAATCTTATTAAAAAAATAAAAACAAGCGAAAAAATAATTATAAAAAATATTTCATCTGCCATTAAATAAATTGATCTTGGTTTTAAATATTTAATTCTTTCATTGCCCGCTTTGTCAACAGCTTTAACAAAAATATAACTTCTCAAGGTTTGATCCTTTAAAATATAAGGTGATTCTGCTTTCTCAAAATTTAAATCTTTTAAATCGGGTTTCTTGAAACCTTGTTTTTCAGCAACTTCATAATAAGCAATTCCAGACTGTTTGTCTGTAGTATTAAAAATAATAAAATATTTATTTTCAAAAATTTCTTTATTTTTGGATAAATAGATTTGGAAACTTTCTGGAGGAAATTTGTCTTCAATAAATTCCTGTTTGGTCGCGAACTCTTGCAAACCTTCTCGCGAACTGGTGCGAACATCCTGGGTTAATTTTTTAATTTCTAAAAATTTGCTTTCTCCTTTTAATTTTGTTTCTGTGCCAAAACCATCATTTAACAAAACTTTAGATGAAGGTAAAATTTCTATTAAAGCATTTTCTCCTTTAGTTTCAAAAATCAAATTTGTTAAAAGCCCCTTTCTGCCCACGTAACCGCCAATACTCACACCAGAAAATTGAAGGAAATTATAGGAAGTCGCGAACCCTTGCGAACTTTCTCGCGAACTGATGCGAACATTATTTTCGTCAGTAGTGATCTGAGTTATAATAGGTTTTTCAACCCAAAAATTGATAATTGAACCAGCTTCCTGAAAATCACGAAAAATTAAATTATCTGAAAACTTTATTTTAACTTCAAAAGCATTTACTAACTCTCCTTCAGTATCTACATAAATGGGGATAACAATTTTATTTTTTATAAGATTTGCTTCGCCAAAATAAATTTTTGCCATTTTATCCTGAATAATAATAAGCCATAATTGAAAAGTCTATTAAATCTACTTTACCATCGCCATTTAATTTTTGTTTTTCAATTTCAGCAAATTTTGGACTTAATTTCTTTTTATACCAATAAGCAGCAATTGAAAAATCAACTAAATTTACTTTACAATCATTATTTAAATCTCCTTTTTGAGGACAACCAAATGGTTTTTTAGGAATACTTTTTTCTCCAACATTAAAACTTAAAGTTCTTGAATAAG
>CBFGJN010000098.1:0-2863 GCA_965649115.1 Caldifarciminota bacterium
GGGGGATTATTAGGGGGGCTCTGCCCCCCAAAGCCGAAATATGGGTATTTTAAAGGCGAAGCCTTTTGAAAAATAAATAATTCCAGAATTATTGGACACAGCAAAAATCTATGCTTTGTCTAGTAATTATTGCTAAATGTCTGATAATCAATTACTTATAAAATTTTCAAGAAAATTATTGATTTTTAGGGGGGTTTTAATGGGGGGCTCCGCCCCCCATAGCCGAAAAATGGGAATTTGTAAGCCGAAGGCTTAATTACAGGGTGGGTGGGCAAAATAAGAAATAATCTATATTTCAGAATTACTAGACAAAACAATAAATTGATACATTAAAATTTTAAAAATGTTAGATTATCTCAAACAATTTCTTTACATTAGGTTTAAAATGCCTATCGTTGAAGAATATGAGTATTATCAAGAAATTCTCTTGATATTAGCGTTTCTTGATTATTTTGGTCTTGAGAATCCACTTGGTATTTTTTCTTTGGATATTTATCCTGATTTTATTGAAGTTTTTCATAATTGGCATCAAAAAATGAATTTAAAAAATTATAATTTCCCTTGTTGTTAGTATTTCTTATAATAAATCGCCAAAATGTCATTTTCAATTTTTTTTATTTTATATAAGTATATTTTCTCTTCAAAAGAACCTTGCATATTTTCAAATGGATTTAATCCTTTCCCAAAAACTTTTGGACTTATAAATGTATAAATTTTATTAAATAGCTGATTTTCAAAAAAACTTGAAAGTAATTGGCTCCCTCCTTCTACAAGAAGACTAATAATTTTTCTTTTCCCAAGTTCAATTAATGCTTCTTCAATAGAATTTATTTTAATAATCTCAACATTTTCAAAATAATAATTTTTATCTGATTTTGTAAAAATTAAAACCTTCCCCTCTCTAAAAACATTTAATTTTTCAATATATTTTATCGTTTCAAGTTCTTCGTCAAATATAACCTTTAATGGCTGCTTTGGTTTGTAAAAATCTCTAACACTTAAATAAGGATTATCTTTTAGGATTGTATTTGAGCCAACGGCAATAGCATCAACATAACTTCTTAACTTTTGAACAAATTTTCTTGAACTTTCTGAACTTATCCATTTTGAATTATAGTTTAAATCTGCTATAAATCCATCAAGTGTTTGTGCAAATTTTAAAATTACAAATGGTTTTCCTGTTCTTACATAATGAAAATAAAATTCATTTAATTTTTCTCCTTCATCTTCTAAAACTCCAACTTCTACATCTATTTTATTTTCTTTTAAAATTTTGACTCCATTTCCATTTACTTTTGGATTTGGGTCTATATTTGAAATAACAACTCTTTTTATTCCTGATTTTATAATGGCATCTGTGCAAGGTGGATTATTTGAATAATAAGAATGAGGTTCAAGATTTACATATAATGTGCTATCTTTTACATCATCTCCTGCATCTTCAATTGCTCTTATTTCAGCGTGTTTATCTCCATATCTTCTAAAATATCCTATACCTATTATTCTATTTTTTTTAACAATTACAGCACCAACTAATGGATTTGGTGATACATAACCTCTTGAAATTTTTGCTAGTTTAAAACAAAGTTTTATATATTTTTTATCCTCTGTCATTTCTTTAAAAATTTATTTATTCTTTCAAGGGCTTCTTTTTCACTTCTTGCTTTTGCAATTGTGTCAATACAAAATTCTATTATTTCTTTTTCTGTTCTTTGTCTTAATTTTAATAGTAGTTGTTTTGTTAGTTTCATGCCATTTTTTCCATTTTTTCTTAAAGTTTCAATAATTTCTTTTGTTTTATTTTCAATTTCATTTGAATTTAAGACTTCATGAACAAGTCCAATTTTTTGAGCGGTTATAGCATCAAATATCTCACCTGTTAAAAAATATCTCCTTGCAAAACTATCATTAACTTTTCTTATTGAGAATGTTGAAACAACTGCTGGAACAAGACCAAGCCTAACCTCTGTCCAACCAAATTTAGCATTAATATCGCTTATAACAATATCACTACAACTAATTAAACCCATCCCACCTCCAAGAACGTATCCTTGAACTTTTGAAATTAGGACATAAGGACAATTTTCAATTGTTTCGTACATTTTCCACATTAAATAAGCCGATTTTCTATTTTCTTCAAATGAACTTTCTCCCATTCTCTTCATCCAATCCAAGTCAGCTCCAGCACAAAAACTATCTCCTTCTCCATAAAGAACAATACAAATAATGTCTTCTGGTAAATTACTAAAAGCATTTGTTAATTCTTCTATCAAAAATTCATTAAAAGCATTTTTGCTTTCAGGTCTATTCAATCCTACATATAAAACATCATTTTCTTTAAAAATTTTTAAAAACTTGTAATTTTCCATAGTTTTTAAATTTTAAAGTTGAAGTTTTTATGCTGTGTCTAATAATTCTGAAAATATATATTTTTCTATATTTTTCCCCGCCCACCCTAAATATAAGCCTTTGGCTTATAAATACCCATTTTCAGGCTATGGTGAGCTACGCCTCCTTAAATCCCCCCCATTAAAACAATAATTTCAGCAAAATTTTCATAAATTATTTATAAGCAAAGTTTTTATGCCTTGTTCAAAAATTTTAAAATTCTTTACTTTTCTATATTTTCCTACCCAACCTAACTAAATAAGCTTTCGGCTTATAAGTGCCTGCTTCTTGGCAAGGGAACGATAGCCCCCCTTAATAAACTCCTTACAAAAGTTAAGGTTGTAAGACTTCCCATAAAAATCTGCAAAAAGGTTGGGATAAAAAAGAAATAAGATAACCGTTTTTTATGTTTTTTGGGATATATCTGAATACAGTTATTCTATCAAATTTTTCCGCTATTTGCTTGATATTCGCA
>CBFGJN010000099.1:0-2807 GCA_965649115.1 Caldifarciminota bacterium
GCAGAGCCCCCCTAATAATCCCCCCAATAAATCAACAATTTCCTTAAAAATTTTATAAATTATTGATTATCAATCGCTTAACAATAATTACTGGACAAAGCAGTTGTTTTTAAATTCCCCCAATCAAAAATTATGCTTTAAAATTTAAAATTATGGAAAACTTCCTTAAACTAAAAAATGACTTACTTTCAAAGCCCTATTTATCAAGCTATGATATGGAAGACTTAAACAAGTTCGTACAGCTACTAAATAAGGTTCTAATAGATTATAATTATCAACTTGATGTTTATGATTACTTTATTCTTGGTGTTAGGTACTATTTTAGAAAAGATTGGACAACTTCGCTTATTTATGCTGAAAAAACTATTGAATTAAATCCAAATTATCCAAGAGCTTATAACTTAAAAGCACTTATTTTAAAAGAACTTAAAAGATATAATCAAGCACTTGAATTTATTGAAAAAGCTATTGAGTTAAATCCAAACCTTTCATTTCTATGGGATAATAAAGCAAATATCTTAACGGATTTAGGATTTTATAAGGAAGCTATTGAGTGTGAAGATAAGGCTATTGAACTTGAAAGTGATAATATATTTGCTTTAACTAATAAAGCAAGTATATTAAGAAGAATGAAAAAATTTCAAGAAGCTTTGGAATTATTAGAGAAGGCATTATCCATTAGACCAAAAAGAATCCCTGCCCTCCACGAAAAAGTACTTTGCTTAATTGATTTAAAAAGATATCAAGAAGCAATAAAAACCTTAGATGAAATTTTAGAAATAGACCCTAATGACTTCACAGCTTATTATAATAAAGCTTGTGCTTATAGTTTATTAAATGATAAATTGAATGCCATAAATAATCTAAAAAAGGCAATTGAATTAAATCCAGATTTTAAGTTTTTAGCTATGGACGATAAAGATTTTGATAATATAAGAAATGAAGAGGAATTTAAAGAATTAGTCAAGTGATAAGGATAATATGTCCTGGTAAAACTGAACCAAAAGAATTAGAAATTTTACAAAATTATTATTTGATGCTTATTAGAAAATGGACAAAAATTGAAATGATTGAAATAAAAGCAAAAAGCTATAAGGAAGAATGTGAAAAAATTTTAAAAGCTATTAAATATAAACCAATTTTGTTAGATGTTGAGGGAGAATTACTTTCCACAGAAGAATTTTCAAAATTTTTATTAAATAATGCTAATTTTGGTATTGATTTTATTATCGGGGGTCCTTTTGGTGTTTGTGAAGAAATAAAAAAATTTAAAAAAATAAGTTTGTCAAGAATGACATTCAACCATAACTTAATTAGAATTATGTTCCTTGAACAAATTTATAGAGCATTTAATCCAAAGTTCAATAAATGAATTTTAAGTTATAGATTATTTCTTGCTTTCCACATACCCTGATATAATGCCCATATTTCGGCTAAGGCGGCGTAGCCACCTATAGCAAAATAAGGGAGGCAAAGGTACAAGCCAAAGGCTTGATTATTAGACACAGCAATATAAATACTTCAATTTTTGCCTATGGGAGATAATGGAGAAAGTAAATAAATTTTAGCTCCAAATAAATCATTATTATCTGAAAAATAATCAAAACTACCCAAATTTCTAATTCTTTTAAGATAATAAATCCTAAAATTTTTAAATTTAAAACCGAAATAACCATCAAAATCTCTATTAAAAATCTCGTAGTTTAAATTTACAAAAAAGAAGGACTTTTCAAAATCAAATGAAAAATTCAAGTAAAATGTTTTTAAGCTATCTATTTTTTTAAATCTATATTTGAAATCAAAAGATAAAAATTTAATTTTTTGATTGAAATTTAAAAACATTTCCTCCCTTCTAAAAAACAAATCACTATCAGAAACATTAGTTGTCCATAATTCACTAATTCCTAAACCAAAACCTTTATATAAAACTTTTAAACCCAAAATTAGCCATTTTGGATAAATTAATTGCGTTATTGAATTCGCATTTAAATAAGAAGATATAAAAAGTTTTTCTTTTAAGGTAAAATCAACTTGGTACTTGTAATTGAAATTATAGATGTAGTCATTTATTGGCACAAATTTATTAATTTCAAAATTTGCCATTATTGGTTTTAAACCTAAACCTAAACCAAATAAAAATAATTTTAAAGGATTTTCAGAAGGAATTTCTTTTAAGTTTAATGTGTCTGCACTATTTGGGTTGTAAAATGTTTCAAAACCTGACATATTCAAAAGCCATATTGAAAAGAATGGATAAAATTTTTTCAAATTCTCACTAATTCCAAAATAAATTTCACCTTTAAACAAAAAATAGTAAAAATTAAAAATAATCCAATACTCATAATCTACATATCTTTTATTGAATGTCCATCCAAGACCAAAATTCTTGTATTTTATCCCAAAAATATCATATCTTTTAATATCATAAGGTTTGTAGTTAATTGTATTTTCGCAAAAATGCTCAACGAAAATGTTTATATTTTTGATTTTATAGTTATAATAAAATCTTGAAGACAATTGAGTTGGTGAAAATGAATTAACATCATTTCTAAAAAAATAAATTCTTCCTTTATAAATAACTTCAAAATTATTGATGTTATAATAATTTTCAGAGATGATTAAAAGCTTATAATGATAAGCAGGAGCTAATAGCAAGTAAAGTGATAAGTCTGATAAAAACAAGCTTTAAAATTTTAAACTTGTTAATCAGCAAAATTTCTTTATTAAAAACAGATCACAAAAATGTACGGTAGTGATTATAAAGAGTTTTTGAGACGTTTAGAAACCCTTATATCAAAAAACCCAAA